>NZ_JBYNTR010000010.1:0-53469 GCF_057784955.1 Novosphingobium sp. BAM6
CTCGTCGGCATCCCATCCTCCAGACTGCTGAACAGCCCAGAAGGATGGCCTCAAACGATCAGGCTCAACACCACCGCACAGGTGGGCGGAAATTAATCGGAATGGTGGGCGGGATCAGATCAGAATCCCGGGCGGGAATTCCTCGGAATGGCGGGCGGCATCAATTCGGAATCCGCAGTCATTCCCGACGGCGACGACGCCGGGTCCGGTCGTCATGAGGCGCGATCGCACGTCGTCGCGCACATCCGCTATGGTCTGGCAGCCGGAGTCGTACGCGATCGCCTCGGCCGCAAGGATGTCGACAATCCCGCCTAAGCCACGCTCGTCCGGCATCCGCATCCACGCCATCATCGGAAGCGACTGGAGATACGCCACCCGCGCGCTGGCGTTCGCCGGATCGTCTACGACGAGCAGCTCCTCCAGATGATGCCAAGAGAGGAACGGGATGCGCCCATGCTCGAGCAGACGCTGGTGAAGATCTCGGGCTATCTGCCCCTTGGGCGACGCGGGCTTGATGGCGGCGTCGATCCAATCAGCCCAGTGCGATGTGTCTGGCGCGATGATCGTGGCCGTCAGGAGGGTCATGGGGCTGTAGTTCCGTCCTGAGGACTAGGCGCGATCTGAAGGCCCGGAGCGGTCCTGCCAGTACATGACTGAGTCGGCGACGAAACGGCGCGTCTACGATCTATCCGTGGCTCGACCGGCTGGCGTGGTCGCACCTCCGAGATCACGGTACGAGTGATCTGCCGGCCGGACGGTCCCACGGGCTGGGCGATCGTGCATTTCAGTTCGGACGGAACGTCAGCCGCCGGCTTCTGTACCACGACGACTTTCGGGGCGGGCGGCTCCTACGCGGCGTTGCGAAAGCCCATCGCATAGAACAGCGGATCTAGCAGCAGGAGCAGGATGAATATCCCGAACGCCCGGAGCAAGTGCTCGTGCGTGACCAGAATGCGCGTGACCTTCTCGTTGACCACGTCCCGGGAATTGCGTGTCGCTAGCAGGGTGCCTCGGGTCAACTTGCGAAGTGGATTTGGCGTTTGCCAAGCGGCCACGATCTCGGCCTCCCCGACCTTCTGGAAACCCCGAACCTGCAGGGTCTTGAAGGCGTTGAATCCGGCTCCAGCGACGTAGACTGTCGCCAATGCCAGTACGAACAGCCGAGCCGAGTCTGGTGCCGGACCCGCCTTCTTCTCCCAATTGGCCGCCTGCAGTGTGATGATGACCGGAACCAGTGCCGCCAGCACCGCGAGGTAGGTCGTCGCCTTGCCCTCCGCCGTGCGGACCCTTTCCATCTCGGCAGCCGCCACCTTCTGCGCCTCGTCGAGCGCCCGTTCCTCGTTTGAGCTCCAAACTGCTGCCTGGATCGCGGCTCGATCCTGTTGAAGCCGTTGTGCTTCATCGGTCTTCTGTGTCGGGGTGAGCGGCTCGATGTACGGGAAGACCGCACTGGCAATCGAATGCCAATTCATGTTGGTGAGCCCGCGCAAAGCGCATCGACAATCGCGGCGGTCACCGGGGCACCCGTCCGCTGCTCGATCCAGGCCCACTGGCCGTTCGGGTTGGCCTCTAGAAACCAGAAACGGCCATCTGAATCCTCGACGAGGTCAATCGCCGCAAACCGAAGGCCAAGGTCGCGCGTGACCGCGATGCAGGCAGAAGCCACATCAGCTGGCAGCTCTATAACCTCGTGGTCGAGATCCCTGCGAACGCCCTTCCGCCAGTCAACCTGCGTCTCGTCATATGCCTGCGACAGTATGCGGGTCGCGAAGGGTCGGTCGTCCACCACGAGCAAACGGATGTCGGACCGCTTCGAAATCTCGCGCTGTAGGATCATTGGCGCACGCCGAAAGCCATCGGCATCGGCCGCATCAAGCGCATCCACCCGACTGGTGAAGACGACACTGCCGATTTCCCCGTCGTTGATCAGGGCATGCCGGAGGGGCTTCGCCACCATCGGCCCTTCCGCGAGGAAGGCGCGGGCATGCCCGAACGCATTCGTGACGAGCGTTCCAGGGATCTGAAGGCCGAAGCGGCGGGCGGCGGCGAGCTGCCTCGGCTTGTCCTCGGCGCGTAGGATGGAGAATGGCGAGTTCAGCCACCGCCCCTCGAGCGCGTTCCAGAGGCTCCGGACTATCGCCGACCATTCCGCCACGACGTACTCGGCGATGGCGTCGCTTCCACTAACCTCAATATTGCCCGGCCGGCGATAGTAGGCGCCCGTCACATCCGCGAGAGACAGGTCGCCGCACGGTCCGATCAGCGTGAGGTTCGAAGGGTCGCCATCGACCATTACGACCTCGTGCTGGGGCAGGTCTTCAGTATTCAGGCGGACGAAACGCAGGCCGCGTCGACGCATCTCCATGACGACGTAGTCAGTCGTCACGTCGCGCTTATTGGTTACGAGGAGTATCAGTCCGGAAGGCGCGCTCACCAGTATGGCGCCGCCGCTTCGTCGTCCCGCTCCTGTTGGGCCTCAGTCTTCGTCTGCAACTCGGGCAGGCACAGGGATGCGTCCTCGTCGTCCACCTCTTGTCGGACCCGCGCACCGGTGCTCGTCTCCAGCGCTCCGAAGCGAGACGGATCGTCGTCGTCTACCTCAACCTGCGTCATGGTCTTGCTCTGCGTCACGACTAACGCGCCGCCGGCGACCTCGATGATTGGCACGACACCGTCTTCGCCGTCCAAAACCCAAACCCCCAACTCGGGCGAATAACGCCCCGGCATCTCGGCGTCGGCGGACCTCGGCGTGGCGAAGCGGAGCAGGAACGGGTCGGCGGATGCAATCGGAGAGTGAACAGTCATCGGCATCGATCCAGTGGCAGTGTCGTTGATTGGGAACATGTAAGGAAAATTGGGCTTCAGAGGAAGGGTTCGGGCGATTGTTTCGTGAAAGAAACTACCGTCTTGGAACAGGGAATATCTGTCAGAAGCGGACATTCGCGGTGGTTGATCTGAATGACCGACTGGGGTCGAGTGCCAGCATCGTTGGGCAGACTACTGCCTCCCTGACGCTGGGGAGAGTGAGAGGGCGGAAGAAATTTCCGTGACGGGTTAAGTTTCGGGAGAGAGGCTTCCGGCGCCCGTCGCGGAGTGTTTCCCATGAACATGAATGTGCTCGAAGCCCGCCGGGATGTCAGCGGGGGCTACAAGGTGGATGTCGGTCGGGGCCAGCGCGTCGGCCGGGTTTCGTCGGAGTGGTTCTCGCGGCCCCACGACGAGCGGTTCCTGTCGCTCGGCGATCTGGCCGGCGCGGTGCGCGGCCGAGCCGAGCGGAGCCGGACCCGTGTGGTGGAAACCGCGCTGATCCATGTCGAGGCGAACCGTGCCGATCCCGAGAGGCTGTCGCTGATCCTGCCGGGGGCGGAGGCGCCCGTGGCCCCAACGCACTGGAGCTTCGGCCAACTCGCGGCCCAGATCGGCGCACCGGCTGCCTACCTGCGCAATCTCCCGGCGGCTCTGGCTGGGATCAACCTGCAATATGGCCTGACCTCAAACCGGGCGGAGCAGATCAAGACGCTGGAAACCGACGATGGCCGCGTCGAATTGCGGGCCGTGACCGGGCCGGATTACGGTCGCATCTACGACTACGAACTGGTCGAGGCCGTCCAGCGCATCGCCGGCAACGGCACGGGGGATACCCGCTGGAAGGTGCCGGGCGTGCTCGACTGGTCGACCGGGATCTATAACCCGCGTGTAGATATCACGAAGGATACGACGACGCTCTATGCCTCGGATCGCGATGTATTCCTGTTCCTCGTCGATGATCTGAACCCGATCGAGGCAGGCAGGCTGCCCGACGGCTCGCCTGACCTGTTCTTCCGCGGCTTCTACTGCTGGAACAGCGAGGTCGGGGCCAAGACGCTCGGCATGGCGAGCTTCTATCTGCGCGCCGTGTGCCAGAATCGAAACCTCTGGGGCGTCGAGGATTTTCAGGAGATCAGCATCCGGCACAGCAAATATGCCGCTTCCCGCTTCGCTCACGAGGCGGCCCCGGCGCTGCTGAATTTCGCCAATTCCTCGCCTGCGCCTTTCATCGACGGCATCAGGGCTGCGCGCGAACGTATCGTGGCCCGCACCGACGAGGATCGCACCGACTTTCTGCGCCGGCGCGGCTTCTCCAAGGCTGAGACCGGCAAGATCATCGACACGGTGCTGGCCGAGGAAGGCCGCCCACCGGAATCGATCTTCGATTTCGTGCAGGGCATCACAGCCGTCGCCCGCGACAAGCCGCATCAGGACGCCCGCCTCGACATGGAGGCGAAGGCGAAAAAGCTGCTCGACCGCGCATCGTGATCCTTCCGCAGAGCCGGAGATGCGGTTTTCCGTGCCTCCGGTTCTGCGCTTCTACGCCGTCCCGTTTTTCCGCTTCCGTGGCGCTGCCCTCCAAGAGTGAGAGGGTGGCGCTTCGCTTCGTGACGGATTGGAGGTCTGGAGAGAGGCTCCCGACCGCCCGTCGCGGAGTAAATCCCCATGGCTACTGCCGTTCAGAAGATCATCCTCTCGTCCTCGCGGGACATCCCTTTCAACAAGCTGGTGTTGAGCCAATCGAACGTCCGGCGCATCAAGGCGGGCGTTTCTATCGAGGATCTTGCCGAGTCCATCGCCCGGCGCGGTCTCATCCAGTCTCTGCATGTCCGTCCCGTCCTCGACGATACGGGCGCGGAAACCGGAATGTTCGAGGTGCCGGCGGGCGGGCGCCGCTATCGGGCGCTGGAACGGCTGGCGAAGCAGAAGCGGCTCAGCAAGACGACCCCCGTACCCTGCGTCGTCAGCGATGCGGCTACCGGCATCCTGATGGAAGAAATCTCCTATGCCGAGAATGACGAGCGTATCCCGCCGCACCCGCTCGATCAGTATCGCGCCTTTCAGGCCATGCGTGACAAGGGCATGGACGAGGAAGCGATCGCCGCCGCCTTCCTGATCGACGTCAACGTCGTCAAGCAGCGCCTGCGCCTCGCTTCGGTCTCACCGGCGCTGCTGGAGATCTTCGCCGAGGACGGCATGGACCTGAAGCAACTCATGGCCTTCACCGTCTCGCAGGATCACGCCCGCCAGGAACAGGTCTGGGAGCAGATCCGTAATGGCTGGCAGAAGGAGTCGTGGCACATCAAGCGCATGCTCACCGAGACCACGGTGCGCGCCTCCGACAAGCGGGCCGTATTCATCGGCATCGACGCCTATGAGGCGGCTGGCGGCGTCGTGCTGCGCGATCTCTTCGAGTCCGATGATGGCGGCTGGTTGCAGGATGTCGGGCTGCTCGACCGCCTGGTGGCAGAGAAACTGACGGCCATCGCCGACGAGGTTGCGGCTGCGGGGTGGAAGTGGGTCGATGCTGCCGTCAGCATCCCCTATGGCGTCACCCACGGCCTTCGCCGGATAACCGGCATCGTCTTCGATATGACCGACGAGGAGCGCGCTACCCGCGATGCCTTGCAGGCGGAACTCGACGGCCTGGTCGCGGAATATGAGGATGCGGACGAACTGCCCGATGCAGTGGATGCGCGCCTTGGCGAGATCGAGGTGGCGATCGACCATCTCGACAGCCGTCCGGTCAGCTATGACCTGAGTGAGATCGCGATCGCGGGTGTCTTCGTCAGTATCGATGCGGATGGTTCGCTCGCCGTCGATCGTGGCTATGTCCGCCCTGACGACGAACTGCCAATGGAAGCAGCCGGTGGCGATGAATTGCCGGAGGAGGCAGTCGATCCCGAAACCGGTGAAATCCGCCCGCCCGCTGCCCAGCGCGCTGTCATCACCATCGGCGGTCAGCCGGCACCCATTGAGGAGGATGAGGGCGAAGACGGTATCAAGCCGCTTCCCGAACGCCTTATAGTCGAACTGACCGCCCACCGCACGCTTGCACTGCGCGATGCCGTCGCCAGCCACCCGCAGGTCGCTATGACGGCGCTGCTGCACAAGCTGGTCTCGGATACCTTCCTGCATCGCCCGGCGACGGGCGCGCTCGAGGCCAATGTCCGGCAGATCCATTTTCCCGCGCAGGCGGAGGATCTGAAAGACAGCATCTCGGCGCAGTCTGTGACCGATCGGCATGAGCGCTGGGGTGATCATGTCCCTGCCGACGATCAGGCTCTGTGGGACTGGCTGACCGGGCTCGATGACGATAGCCGCATAGACCTGCTCGCCCATTGCGTCAGCTATGGCATCACAGCCCTCTATGAGCGGCCCAATCCCCATAGCGGTTCCGGCGTCAGCGAATATGGGTTGAACGTCCGTATGGCCCAGGCCGAGCGGCTGTCGCAAGCGACGGGCCTCGACATGGCGGCAGTAGGCTGGCGCCCAACCGTTGGCAATTACTTTGGCCGGGTAACCAAGGCGCGCATCGTCGAGGCGGTGCGGGAAGGCGCAGGCGAGCGAGCGGCGCAGCTTATCGACCATATGAAGAAGGGCGACATGGCCAAGGAAGCGGAGCGGCTTCTGGCTGACAGTGGCTGGCTGCCTGAACCGCTGCGCTCGACAGATGCTCATATTGAAACGGCGGGCCTCCCAACCGATCAGGACGACGCCGATTCTGCTCTCCCGGAGTTTCTTTCCGGTGACGGTGATGATGAGGAGCCGGTCGAAGACGAGGAAGGCTTGCTTGCCGCCGAATGACTGATCGCTGGCGGGGAGTGGGGCGGCTCATTTCCCGCTGGCAACTTTCCCCATTCTTCAATCCTCACCCGACTCTTTTTTGGCCTTTGTTGTTTCTGGAGACTGACGTGGCCGACTATTTTACTCATTTCTCGTGCCAGCTCGATGTTCGCACGCCTGAGAACGCTGCTCGCGCGCTCGACCTCTACCATGCCCTGTCCGCGGAAAGCACATCGGAGGGATCACCTGCCGACGGTTTCCTTCTATCGATCCAACCCGAGCACGAGGGCACGAACCTCTGGATACGGGATGACACCACAGGCGATCCCGAGCGTGTGATCGATTTCGTGATCCGCTGCGGCAATGCATTTCGTCTTTCCGGCCTCTGGGGCTTTCAATACGCCAACACATGCTCAAAGCCTCGCCTGGACGGCTTTGGCGGTGGGGCTCATGCGGTCGATCTCGCCACAGGTAAGACGATTGCCTGGACCTGCACTGATGGCTGGCTTGCTGAGGTCCTGGGCGGAGGCGATCCTGATTCCTGAAACCATCGAAAGCACAGGCCGACGCTACGCCTTTACCGAGGCTGGCTGCGGTTTCCGCTGACCAGAAAAGCGCCTACCTTGCGGTCGGGCGCTTTTTTCATGCCGGAGCACAGAGAGTGAGAGGGCCGGCGGGAGGGAATTGAGCCCGGTCGGTCGAGAGAGAGCCGTGCGGGCTTGTCCTTTCCCCTCTCCTGAAAGCTCCACCCCATGAACGTCCTGTCTTCCATGGTATCGGCCGCGCCGCCACTCGCCCCATCGTCGTGCATCCTTGCCGCGGCTTATCTCCTGCTGCCGCATCTGGAACGCGGCGAACGGATCGATGCCGCCGTTCTGCGCTCCACGATGGAAACCGCCTTCGGCGCCTCAGATGCGTCAGGCGCTTGGGACTGGAAAGCGGTCTACGAAACCTGCGAAGTCGCTACCGTCCTGTTCCTGCGCAAATACGGAAAGCCGCTGTTCCGTAAATCCGCTTTGCCGGCCGCACGATTGTCCGTGCTGATGAAGATTGCGGGTCTCCTGCCCACACATACGCGCCGTTCGGAACAATCCCAGGCGCTGCAACAGTTCTCGACGCCGTTGCCCCTCGGCTTGGCCGCCCTGACGGCTGCTGCGATCATGCTAACCGATCGCGTGCTTGAACCCTCGGCCGGCACCGGCCTTCTGGCGATCCTGGCCCAGACATCGGGCGCATCGTTGATCCTGAACGAACTGGCCGATACCCGCGCCGAACTGCTGTCCGCGCTCTTTCCCGCCATCGACATAACCCGGTTTGATGCGGCCCAGATCGACGATCACCTCGATCCTTCGGCGGTTCCATCGGTGGTGATCATGAACCCCCCGTTCTCGGCGATGGCGCATGTTGCGGGACGCGTGCAGGATGCCGGATTCCGCCATATCGTTTCCGCGCTCCACCGGCTTGCGCCTGGTGGGCGTCTGGTCACGATCACCGGCGCCAATGTCGGGCCGGAACTGCCGGATTGGCGAGATGCTTTCGTCGCCCTGCAGGCGCGCGGACGCGTCGTGTTCTCTGCTGCCATTGCGGGGTCGGTCTATCAGAAGCACGGGACGACTTTCCCGACGAGGCTGACCGTCATCGACAAACTGCCCGCCGATGGCCCTACTATCTTCCCTTCCTCGCCGGGGACGGCGTCCGATGTCGCAACCCTGCTTGGCTGGATCGAGACACAACTCCCGCCGCGCCTGCCGGTGATGCTTCCCGCCGAGGTCCGGCGGATTGCAACCACGCCCAAATCCGTCCGCGGTTATCTGGCGCGCGCAGTTGCCCCGCGCCCGATTGCCAGTGATCCCCAAGGCGTCGAACTCGCCTATGACACTCTGGAATGGAGGCCGCCCGAGGCAGCCCATCTCACCGAGGCGATTTACGAGACCTACGGATTGCAGTCGATCCGTATTCCCGGCTCACAGCCCCATCCGACCAAGCTGGTGCAATCGGCGGCGATGGCGTCCGTTCCGCCGCCCCGGCCCAGCTACCGTCCGACGTTGCCAACGAACATTCGCTCGCTGCTGTCGGATGCGCAGCTGGAAACCGTCATCTATGCCGGAGAAGCGCACGGTGGTCATCTTGCCGGATCGTGGACGGTCGATGCGACCTTCGATCTCGTCCAGGCAGCGCCCGCCGAGGCCCCGAACGCCGTTCGCTTTCGTCGGGGCTTCATGCTCGGTGACGGCACCGGCGCCGGTAAGGGGCGTCAGTCGGCCGGAATTATCCTCGACAACTGGATGCAGGGGCGCCGCAAGGCGGTCTGGATCAGCAAGTCCGACAAACTGATCGAGGACGCACAGCGCGACTGGTCGGCGCTCGGCATGGAGCGACTGCTGGTCACGCCGCTATCGCGTTTCCCCCAGGGCAGGCCGATCTCGCTGAGCGAAGGCGTCCTATTCGCAACCTATGCCACGCTACGCTCCGACGAGAGGGGCGAGAAGGTTTCGCGCGTCCGCCAGATCGTCGATTGGTTGGGTTCCGATTTCGACGGAGTCCTCATTTTCGACGAGAGCCATGCCATGCAGAACGCCGGCGGCAGCAAAGGTGAACGGGGCGACGTCGCGCCCTCGCAACAGGGGCGTGCGGGCTTGCGCCTGCAACATGCACTTCCCAACGCCCGTGTTGTCTATGTCTCGGCGACCGGTGCCACGACGGTCCACAATCTCGCCTATGCCCAGCGGCTGGGCCTTTGGGGTGGCGAGGATTTTCCCTTCGCCACGCGCGCCGAGTTCGTCGAGGCGATCGAGGGAGGGGGCGTGGCGGCGATGGAGGTGCTGGCCCGCGACCTGCGTTCGCTCGGCCTCTACACGGCCCGGTCGCTCTCCTACGACGGAGTGGAATACGAACTGGTCGAACACGCGCTGACTGACGAACAGCGCCGGATCTATGATGCCTATGCCGGGGCCTTCGCTGTGATCCATAACAATCTGGATGCGGCGATGCAGGCGGCGAACATCACGGGGCACGACAGCACGCTGAACCGGCAGGCCAAATCCGCCGCCCGCTCCGCTTTCGAGAGCGCCAAGCAGCGGTTCTTCGGCCATCTCCTGACCAGCATGAAGACGCCGACGCTGCTCCGCTCGATCGAGACGGATTTGGAAGCGGGCCACGCGGCTGTCGTTCAGATCGTTTCCACCGGCGAGGCGCTGATGGAACGGCGGCTCGCCGAGATCCCGACAGAGGACTGGAACGACATCCGCGTGGACATCACGCCAAGAGAGTATGTGCTGGATTACCTCGCCCATAGCTTCCCGGTTCAGCTCTACGAGCCGTTCACCGATAGCGAGGGCAATCTGTCGTCGCGCCCTGTCATCCGCGACGGTCAGCCAGTTGAAAGCCGCGAAGCCGTCGCCCGGCGCGACGAACTGATTGAGCATCTGGCGGGCCTGCCTCCGGTTCCGGGGGCTCTCGACCAGATCGTCCAGCGTTTTGGCACCGATATGATTGCTGAGGTGACGGGACGGTCACGGCGGATCGTTCGCAAGGGCGATCGCTTTGCCGTCGAGAACCGTGCACCTTCGGCCAATCTCGCCGAGACCGCTGCCTTTATGGACGATGCAAAGCGCGTGCTGGTCTTCTCTGACGCTGGTGGCACGGGGCGCAGCTACCATGCCGAGTTGTCGGCGAAGAACCAAAGGCTGCGTGTCCACTATCTGCTCGAACCGGGCTGGAAGGCTGATGCCGCTATCCAGGGGCTCGGCCGCACGAACCGCACGAACCAGGCGCAGCCGCCACTATTCCGGCCGATCGCGACCGACGTGAAGGCCGAAAAGCGCTTCCTCTCCACGATCGCGCGGCGGCTGGATACGCTGGGTGCTATCACTCGCGGGCAGCGGCAGACCGGCGGGCAGGGGCTGTTCCGGCCCGAGGATAATCTGGAAAGCCCCTATGCCCGCGACGCGCTGCGCCAGCTCTATCTGCTGATCGTGCGGGGCAAGATCGATGGCTGCTCACTGGATCGTTTTCAATCGGCGACGGGCCTTCGGCTGATGGACGACAACGGCATCAAGGATGAACTGCCGCCGATCACCACCTTCCTCAACCGCCTTCTCGCTTTGACGATCGAACTTCAGGGCATCCTGTTCACCGCTTTCGAGCAACTGCTCGACGCCAAGGTCCAGGGCGCCATCGTCAGCGGCATCTATGATGTCGGGTTGGAAACTCTGACGGCGGAGAGTTTCGTCGTCACCGATCGCAAGGTGATCTACACCCATCCGGCGACCGGGGCCGAGACCCGGTTGCTCACCATCACCGAGAAGCGGCGCAACCGGCCGATGGGGCTGGCCGACGCGCTGGCGCTCGTCGATGCCGATCGTGGCAAACTGCTGATCAACGCCAAGTCCGGCCGTGTCGCCGTGCAGGTGTCAGCCCCCTCGCTGATGCTCGACGATGGCGAGATCGAACGGCGCGTTCGGTTGATCCGACCGATGGAGCACCAGCATGCCTCCTTGAAGATGATGGCCGATAGCCATTGGGAGGAAGCCGACCGCGCGGCATTCGCTGCCGTCTGGAGTCGCGAATACGCCGAGGTGCCCGAGTTCGAGGACACGACGCTGCATATCGTTGCTGGGCTGCTCCTACCGGTGTGGAAGCGCCTGCCGAATGAGTCGACGCGGGTCTATCGGCTCCAGACCGATGACGGCGAGCGCATCATCGGTCGCCGGGTTTCTCCTGCCTGGGCGGCGAATGCCTCATCGGCTGGCACGACAAATCTCTCCGCCGAGGACATCCATCGAGCGCTCAACGAGGGACGCACGATCATCGAACTCGCCGAAGGGCTCCAGTTGCGCCGTGTCCGCGTCATGGGCGCGAATCGGATCGAATTGACCGGCTTTAGCGAAGCGATGCGCGAACGCTTGCGGGCTTATGGTCTCTTCACGGAGATCATCTCTTGGAAACTGCGCTTTTTCGTGCCGGTGGACGCGGCTGGCGTGACTGTCCTTGGCAAGCTCACCGATACCTACGGCATCGTCGGTATCTCCGAGAAGGAGGCAGCGTGATGGCCCGGCAGGATGCTTCCGATCTGGCGCAACGTCTCGGTCGGCAGGCCGAAGCGGCGTGTCGTGTGTATCTCGACGCTGGTTGCCGCCAAGGTAACTACTGGCAGGTCGGTGATGTCCGAAATACGCCCGGACGCTCGATGTTTCTGCGGCTCAAGGACACGGCAAAAGGCCCGGCTGGCAAATGGACCGACGCCGCTACCGGCGAACATGGTGATCTGCTCGATGTAATCCGTGAGAGCCTCGGCCTCATCGACTTCGCCGAGGTCGCCGAGGAGGCCCGCCGCTTTCTTAGTCTCCCGTATCCCGAGCCAGAGCCGCCGCCCAAACGAACTGCTCGTACCCATGCGACGACAGGCTCGTCCGAAGCTGCACGTCGGCTCATCGCCATGTCTCAGCCTATCGGTGGCACGCTCGTGGAAACGTATTTACGCAGACGCGGGATCACGGCTTTGCACAGAGCCGGAAACCTGCACTTCCACCCCCACTGCTATTATCGGCCCGATGATCAAAGCCCGACCGAGCAATGGCCGGCGATGATCGCCGCTGTCACCGATCTCTCAGGCAGGGTCACAGGCGCGCATCGGACCTGGCTCGCACCTGACGGCTCGGGAAAGGCACCGATCGAGATCCAGCGGAAGGCGATGGGGGATCTTCTCGGTCACGCTGTACGCTTCGGCATCGCCGGTGATGTGATGGCGGCTGGCGAAGGCATAGAAACCATCCTGTCGGCACGGCAGGCGATCCCTCACATGGCGATGGCGGCGGCGTTGTCGGCAGCCCATCTCACCGCCATCCTGTTCCCCGATACGCTCCGGCGGATCTATATCGTCCGCGACAACGATCCCGCAGGGGACGGCGCGCGGGATAGCCTGATCGAACGGGCGAATGCGGCGGGGATCGAGGCTGTCGTGCTGTCACCAATGCTTGGAGACTTCAATGAGGATCTCAGGCAGTTCGGAACGGATGCGCTCCGCGCCACACTCCGGACGCAACTTGCTCCACAGGACGTCGCCCGTTTCATGGCACCCACGGCATAACCGGGAGGAAGGAAGATGGCGGGGGCATCGCCGTCGCCGCCAGGATGCATTGATCCATCGGCAAGAAACCGCGCCTCGGCCTTCGAGAGGGCGATCGGCCCATAGCTGGGCCGGGTCGGCAATGGCTGCGCCCGGCTATTTTCCGGCGGCGGCGGAGCCGCCTTTCCATCGCGAGGCAAAATAGCCGGTCTCCGCCATCCTCCGCTGCGCTTCGGCCCAGCGCTTCGCGCCGGGTGCAGGCCCGTCCCACCCATGGGCTTCGTCGCCATGAAGGCCGCGACGGTCGCGGTTCACCGACGGAGCATCCCATGAGCACGTATGACGATTACGAACCCCATCACGAATCCTCACCCACCGACCATATCACTCAGGAGCTTCAGCTATACGGCTATCGCCCTTCCGAGGACGAACCAGATCCCCGCCCGGCACCGGAAGATCGCATCATCGAAGGGGCCGTCGCCGATATCTTCGATGCCCTCGTCGCAACGATGGCGGATACCAGCCTCGATCACGATCTCGAAGATCTCCTCTGGTCGACCGTCAACATGTTCCACCGTGCCGTCGATCGGGTCGAGCGCAAGCTGGACGATAACGAGCAGGGGCAAAAGCGTCTTCAGCGCGAACAGGACGGCTCCGAGGTCAAGTCCGTGCAACTCGAAAGCCTGATCGGGGTAGGGGGATCGCTGATCGAGCGCCGCGACAGTCTCGAGGTTTTCCGCGACAGTGCCGCCAGCCTCTATCTCCGCACCACCGGCTCACCCTGGTCGCAGCGTGCCGGTTCGCGCGTCAACCACCGCCAACTTACCGCCGCGATGATCGACTCACGAGATTTCATTGCCGCCAAGCGCCGTGCCGAGACCGAGGTACTAGTGCCCGCTGGCCCGAAGATCGCCTTCTCCGGCGGGGATACTGCTGATCACCAGCTCATCTGGGCCAAGCTCGATCAGGTTCACGCCAAGCATCGCGATATGGTGCTGCTGCATGGAGGTTCGCCCAAAGGCGCTGAGAAGATAGCTGCGCGTTGGGCTGAAACCCGCAAGGTGCCACAGGTCGCCTTCAAGCCCGACTGGACGAAACATGCCAAGGCAGCGCCCTTCAAGCGCAACGATGCCATGCTGGCGATCATGCCGATCGGGGTCATCGTCTTCCCGGGCACGGGCATCCAGGACAATCTTGCCGATAAAGCCCGGAAGCTGGGGATCCCCGTCTATCGGTTCGGTTCAGGCGGCGCGTGAGCGCCGCAATGAGCAAAGTTACCGGGGCGCATCTCCACTGCGAGAAGGCTAGCCTTTGGGGACAAAACGGTCTTTCATGAGCCGGGTATTGGAAGGCGGATTTCGGCAAAATAGGTCGTTCACGGTGCCTCGGATTCTAGCCGGGTAACGAGCAAGCTTGGGCCGGTGGGCAATCAGCGCCGTTCGGATGCACTGACGCTAATTGTAGACATTTGTACAAGTTGCAGCCATCTTGTTAAAAATCCACAACTCTTTCTTCCGATGCGCCGTTCAGCTTATCCCACCCTGGAGGCTCCTTCATTATTGCGGAGATACCCAAACCTATGACCGGCTTATCCGACGCCGAAGCTGAAGCTTTCTATCTCGCATCCTTGCGTGAGTTCGATTGCGGCGCAATTGGTGACCATGGCTTCCAGGACCGGATGCGAAGCTTGGCCGACATGCTGCCCGATCAACTCGCGACCTCGCTTCGGCGGGAGATCGGCGTGGACGATGGGCCGTCTCCTGCTGGCGAGCAACGCGAGGACACGGAAAGCGAGATATTAATCAGAGCAATTGAGGAAGAAGGTGGCACAAGGCAACGTGGCGCCGCTTCGCCGCCAATGCTAGAGCTAGTTGTCCAGAACGTCAGGGGCATGAGCCGCTGGCACTTCCGGAAAACAGATCCCGATCACTTCCCTTCCGTGCCGCACGGCCATGAGGACAACATGGATTGGCCGGTCTGCGATCCTTATACCGGACGGGTCTACGATGGCGACCGTGAGGAGCTTCAGGACCGACGTCTGTCCCGCAAAACGCGGATTGTTCTCTGGAAGGACGCCAAGTTCCGAGCTTTCGCTCTGGCCTCAATCATGTACCACGAAGACACTTTCCGATACCGACCTATCAGGGTGCGGCGCCCGCACCGCCTGCCAACCATCTTCCGGCACTGAGCCGATGGCACGCAGAAGCAAGCGCCTGCCCGATCCCGAAGGTAGTATCGCTTTCACTGTTGAAGAACTGTGCAAGGCAGAGATTGATGCGGCGATCGACAGCTTCGTCCTAAACAGCAACCTTATTGCAGCGCACGTCCTGGCCTCGGCAGCGCACGACGTGATGCGCGGGCACGCGACCCGGGTTGGGCTTAGTTTGCGCGCTGACTTGCATGCGAACATGGCGCAGCTCTCGTCGCATGAGGACAAAATTGTCATCGACACGATGGCGCACTTTTATAATTCTATGAAACATTCAAACTCAAGCGGAGTTGCCGTAAACATACATCCCAGGATTGTCGAGAGTACGCTCTACTGTGCCGCGCAGGAACATGGCTGGTTGTTTAAGCAGCTTTCCGCAAGGATGGTCACCTTCATTGCGTGGTTCACCGTCGTTAATCCTGCGCTCCTCGATGAAAACGACAATAAGCCATCCGAGTTGGTAAAGGCCTTTCCTTCCGCGCTTCTGCAGGCGCCTCGTTCGGAGCAGATGAAAGAGTTGAAGCAGGCGATCGTGAAGATCGCCGTGGATAGTGACGGCCCGGAGCAATTTCAGGACGCTTTTGATGTAAGTGACCTATGGGGGCCGCCCGATGGAGGGTGAGGCTCACCACTCGACCTGAGCGGTGCCGGCTTTCCGAATGCATCCGCTCTTAAGTCCAAGCTTTTGTATTTCTTGACAGCGTCCTGTTTCCTCCGAAACGGTCGATCACCGCTTTGTTTGGGAACCACAATAGTTGGTCGGATTTCGATTCAGATTAGTTTGCTTGCCGAAACCGGTGTGGTGAGTGTGCCCGCGATATAACGCGCCGCGCGCTCAATCTCGGGGAAGAGCGTCTTTTCGTTGATGGCGAGTTTGTCGAGTTGATCGCGAATGTCTTTCTTGGCGCCAGCGGCGATAGTGATGCGGTCGATCTTGACGCCTAACGCGTTGGGGTCTTCGAGTTCCTCCGTCAGGCCGAAGACGAAAAAGGCACCCGATTGCGCGAGGATTCGCTTGTTGTTCTGCTTGGGCTTAACCATCAGGACGTCGTCAAGGTCGCTCGGCTTGATCCCGAACTCGAACCCGCTACTCTCTTGGCGGATGAAGTGTACAAGCCGCCGGATCGGCAGAGATGTGTTGAACTCTTCCTGTTCGAGACTGGTGTCGATTTTCTTTTGCAAATCCCACCGCAGGCGCGCCAGGTTCGCCAGGATGCTAACGGTGTCGCTGTCGAAATAGCGCACCCGTCGCTTGGATACCAACAGGATGACGACCTCGCCGTCCGCCTCAACGCTGCGCAGGACGCGCTTGCCGGCGCTAATCGCCGGTACGCGCTTCTTTGTCGGTTCGCAGGCGAAATAGAGCGCGACCAGCGGATTCAGGGACACGTCGAGCACGCGAGTCGGCAGCGAATAGTGCTGCATCCGGACGAGCAGTTCGAGGGCGCTCGTATCAGCAGAGAAGTCCTCGGGATGCGCCGCCACCAGCTCGCGCAGGAGGATGTGTTCGTTTTCGCGGTTCACGGCAGTTCGAAAGATCGACGGCTGCAGCTTGAACTCCGAATTGCCGTGCCCTCGGTACGACACCAGTCGCGTCGCCGGCGTCGTTCGGCCAAGGATTTCCGAAACAAAGTCCTCCAGCTTTTCGATCGGTGCAGTCGGCATGGTAGTTCCCCTCAGAAAAATGAACCTAGGGAATTTCGGGGGCCAGTATATAGGAATGATTTTGGTGGCCGATTCCGGGCAGAGGTTGCTGGCCGGGAACAACCGGGATTGGGGCGCTCTGCTGACGGCCAGCTTTGCAGCGTCCCATCGGCGGGTTCCGCTTGGAGCCACCGTTCATGGTAACTGATCTGAGCGACCGGCTCTGGTCGGACCCAGTCCCTTTGCGTTGCCCTGCGGGCCGCGCTTTCGGCTGCGCCGGAACCCCGCCTGCGTCGGGTTTCCGTCATTCGGCTTCAATCGCTAACGCTAAACATCGCGGGTCAGCGCCCAAGGTCGTCAGTCGGGCTCCCCCGTCACCGCGATGCGAGCGGAGCGGGCGTAATGGGCCAACTCCGTGTCGCTCACGATCAGGCGGTCCAGCAGATCTTTCATGTCGGCCTGATCGGATGACGATTGGAGCGGCCCAGGCTGTCGCTCGATCGCCAGCACCGCGATGGCCAGCGCCTTCTTCACGAGATGCAGATCGCGGTCTTTGAACTCGGCCATGTCAGTCACCTCATGACTGTCTCCGTCATCCCTCGATAGCCGAACGCCGAAGCGATGGAAGCAGGAAATGCTAGGTATCAGTATGGGCAAAGCTATCGGCTTTGACGGAGAGCGGAGCAGCACCCCCGCTTCACTGCGCTGATCCTTGGTCCGGCCGCAGGCCTGACGCCATCAACCCGTAAAGGGTCGGACTACGCATATGCGTGCCGCCGTTCCCGGCTTCGCCTTCACGGTGATTGCGGCCCACGGCCGGACACATCGGGCGCCTGTCAGCGGGGGATGATCCTCCGCTCGAAACAGGAGCCGGATCGATGTCTTTCACTGACGCACACGCCTTCGCCTTCAGCCTTGCCACCACCCTGATGGCCGTCATCGTCATTTTCCGGGCTGGAGATGGCACGCTGTCGGTGACAACGGCGGCAGAGTATGATGGCGACAGCGCAGCGATCATCAATGAAATCGACCCCTTCGCTCGATGATTGGGAAGAGCCGTTAATCGTGAGCGGAAACCTTCACCGGTTTCCGCTCCCATCCGCGTTGATGTTCTGCTATAGTTCCGTTCGCGCCATGGTGGTGGTGGAAGGCGCGACCCTCAGACTTTTGTCTTGAAAGGCACCACCATGATTCTTCTTGGCATCCTTTTGTCCGTC
Organism: Novosphingobium sp. BAM6; assembly: GCF_057784955.1. Classification (NCBI taxonomy): domain Bacteria; kingdom Pseudomonadati; phylum Pseudomonadota; class Alphaproteobacteria; order Sphingomonadales; family Sphingomonadaceae; genus Novosphingobium; species Novosphingobium sp. BAM6. Next base: position 17,732 of record NZ_JBYNTR010000010.1, read on the forward strand.
GCGGTCATCGGCTTCTGCTGCTGGCTCCTCTTCACGCTTGCCGTGTTTGCCTTACCGTTCTTTTCAGGAATGGCCGTTGGTATGTGGGCTTACCACACCGGCGCGGGCTGGCTCGGTGCCATCCTTATCGGCATCATCGCGGGCGGGCTCATTCTAGGCGTCGGGCAGGTTCTGCTCGGGGTCGTCCGGTCGGCCTGGGCCAGGTTTGCGATTGCTGTAGTCTTCGTCGCGCCGGCCGTTATCGCTGGCTATCATGCCGTTCACGGCATTGTGAAGCACACGATGCCGTCGCAAACTTGGCAGTTCGCCTTCTCCACGATTGGCGCAATCGCGGTTGGAGTGACGGCGTTTCTTCGCATTGCAGGCATGACGGCGATACCCGCGTCGAACCAAGGGGCAGCGCGGGCGTAGTGATCCCGGTAGCACTGCTGGCGGCACCAACACGGCGGGGGGCCTGGCTACCCGCCACCCTGAGATTGTGCTGGGTTAGGGCGGCCGTGACGGATCGTGCGGGCGTGCGGAACCTCTCGCCTCTCATGAGAGCGTGGGTCCGGCGCTTGTACGAATTGGGCGGAGCAAGCGGATGCCGATGCCCGGGGATCCTGCCGGAAGCCGAGTAGGGGAGCAGGGCGCACGCGCTGTCTTGCCGAGGATATCGACGCCAATGAACGGGCCGCTCTGTTCCCCTTGCCGGTTGTGGAATGTCGCCATGCGCTTCCTTCGTCTCTCCGTTGTGCGAGCGCACCTGGCAGCCTCTTCAATGGCCTGATCTGGCTGAAGACCGGCTTCGCCTTGACCGCCTATGCCGCAACGGCGGCGTCCGACTTTCTTCCCCTGCCGGCTGCGCCGTCATTCCTCGCGCGGCAAGAAAGTCATCCTTCGCCGTCCTCCGCGATGCTTCGGTCGCAAGCGATGCGCCGTCGGTCGTCTCCAGCCCACCGATCGCCATCGAGGCCGCATGGTGCGGGGCTCGAAACGGAAAACGGAGACTAAAAATGGCGACCATCGGCACCTTCAAGAAGACCGGTTCGAACGAATTCACCGGCGACATCGTCACCCTCAGCGTCCAGGCCAAGGGCGTGCGCATCATCCCCGACCAGCGCGCCACCGGCGAGAATGCCCCCAGCCACCGCGTCCTGGTCGGCCGCGCCGAAATCGGTGCCGCATGGTCCAAGCGCTCCAATGAGGGCCGTGAGTATCTGGGTCTCAAGCTCGATGATCCGAGCTTCAACGCTCCTATCTACGCCAATCTTTTCGACGACGAAGATGGTGAGGCCTACTCGCTGATCTGGAGCCGCCCCAGCGGGCGCCGGGGGGATTGACCCCCGGGCGCCGGCCCCGGTCGAAAGGTAGGGGCCGCGTGCCGTCAAGCGATCGAATCCGTGCCGGCACAGAGGCGGAAAGGCAAAAGGAGCAGCGTCGGTCGAATTTTCTGTGGCATGATCAGCAAGGACGACTAAATTAGTCGTAGTTCTGGAATGTGCGCCGGAGGCGGTGGGAGGTGATCATGCATGATCACCGCTCGACAATCGCGGGCCGCACGCGCGTTGCTGGGTTGGACGCAGGAGACGCTCGCTGACAAGGCTCAAGTATCGCTGACCGCGCTGAAGCGCCTTGAGTCCGAGAATGGTCTCGAGGTGTATGAGACGACGCGCGATCAGGTCCGCAGGGCGCTTGAAGCCGCAGGCATTGTCCTTCTGTCGACCGACCGGGGTCATGGAGTGCTGTTGGTCGATGATCGCAAGGGGTCGAGCATCTAAATTCGTCGCCGAGCGTGATGCCGTGGCGGCATCACCTGATGTCGAGCGACATGCCTCCGGAATAGACCGCGATGCGCTAGGATGCGTGCCTTTGCAGGGCACTGCACATTGCGGGGGAGGGGCAATGATCGAACCGTTCGAGGATAACGCGCCATCTGGCAACGAACTGACCGAGTATGATCGATCCCATATCAGGCTCTATCTGCGTTTGCTGGATGCTGCCGCCGATGGCGCGGATTGGCAGGAGGCCGTGGAGATCCTGTTCGGCATCGATCCGACCAGCGAACCGGATCGCGCCAGGCATGTCCATGACAGCCATCTCGCACGAGCCCGCTGGATAAGCAGTGCCGGCTACAAGCACTTGCTCCGCTTGCGACCTGATTGACACGAGGACTCCGAGCTGGGTGATGCCGTGGCGGCATCGCGCGATGCCAGCCGGCAATCTTCCAAAATAACCCGCCGCCCCGGATCGTGCTCAGGTCGACTTGAGCGTGATCTGCTGGGAGTTAGGCGTATGAAACCGGACACGTCACGCTGGCGAGATGGGGATAGCTATCAGTTTTTCGATGCCTTGACCGTAGAAGGTCTCGCCTGGGAGTGTCTCCGGCGGGATGAGCATTACCAGTCGCTTTACCAGGGGCTCGTAATCGAAAAAGTCGAGGCTGATCCGCTGCCGCAGGAGGTGCAAAGACGATGGGGCCTGCGATTTTGCGGCTCGGCCCGGGCTTTCCGCCGTAGAGCAGGCGGTGTTCTGGTCTCCACTGGCCAATCCAGCGGTCCTTATCGTCACCCGAAGTCCCGAAACTCTGTCGGGTGCGCCTTCTCCGTTGCAGTCGGGCGCCGGCACCGCACGCGATAGTTCCGACGGCAGCCATTTTGTCGATGATACGGCGCAACTCCTAGTCCTGCCAGGCATCGACCCCGCAGCTCCGCTTGCCGCTTTGATCCCGTTTGACGATGACACGCTTGGCCGCATCGACGCTCTGACACGGGTCTGGCGTGCCTGGAATGGCCGTATCGTCCCGCCCGACACGCGGATCACCTCCAACCAACGGCGACGCCTGCGCCTCAAGATTCAGGCTGCTGATGGGCGCAAGAATGGTGCGAGCTATCGCGAGATCGCCATCGCTATCTTCGGTGAGGCGCGCACGGCTGCCGGGCCATGGAAGACATCGTCCCTGCGCGACACCGTCATAGAACTGGTGGAAGGCGGCATCGGCCTGATCGCCGGCGGCTATCTTGGTCTTCTGCGCCATCGCCGCAGATCATAATCTGTCCTTACAGGGCTCGGGGTAGGGATCTTGGCCCTCCCTTAATTCCCCATCCCCCCTGAAAACCATCCTCCGCCACCTTGGTCTTCGCCCGCCGCTGATGCGCTGCGGTCGCCCGAAACACCACGGAGGCTCGATCCATGCGACCCGATCTCGCCCTTTTGCCGCCGCGCTTTCTGCGCACCAAGGAGGCGGCCGAATTCCTCAGCCTTTCCGCCCGCACGCTGGAAAAGCATCGCACCTACGGAACCGGCCCCGCCTATCGCAAACTCGGTGGGCGTGTCGTCTACTCGATTGACGATCTCGAGGCCTGGGCCGCGCGCGGTGCTGTCACCTCGACCACCGATCCACGCGGTGCCGTGTTGCCGGCCAAGCGGCAGGCATTGCCTGCCGTCCCGCAGCCCGGCCGTTACGCGCGTTGACTGTGGGGCGGCCTCCAATGGTGACGCGGCAACCGCCACGTTCCGAGCGTGGACAACTCGACCTGTTTCGCGCGCTCCCTGGCGATTTTGCGGTCCGAGATGCGCAGGACCTCATGGCCTATCCGTTTTTCTCCCTCTCCAAATCCCATCGTGTCAGGCCGATTGATTTCGCTGCCGGCCATGTCGCGATCCGGGTTGAAGCCGTGCCCGATCACGGCATGGCAACTATCTGGGACGCTGACATTCTGATCTGGGCGGCGAGCCAGATCGTGGAGGCCCGTGATGCAGGGCTGCGGACCTCTCGCCTGATGGCCGCCACCCCTTACGAAATCCTCCGCTTCATCGGCCGGGGAACGTCGGTGCGCGACTATCAGCGCCTGAAGGCCGCGCTCGACAGACTTCAGTCCACCACCGTTTCCACCACGATCCGGCAGCCCCTTGAAGGGCGTCGCCATCGCTTCTCCTGGATCAACGAGTGGAAGGAGCGCACTGACCGCAACGGTCGGCCCGACGGTATCGAACTGATCGTGCCCGACTGGTTCTACCAGGCGGTGCTCGACGACGCGCTCGTGCTGACGATCGATCGGGCCTACTTCGATCTGACTGGGGGCCTCGAGCGCTGGCTCTACCGGATCGTGCGCAAACACGGTGGCCGGCAGCGCCGAGGCTGGCGGTTCGACTTCCGGCACCTTCACCAGAAGTCCGGCAGCTTATCGCCATTCAAGCGCTTCGCTTTCGAGCTCCGCGACATCATCCGCCGTCAGCCGCTGCCGGGCTATACGCTGTTCACCGAGATCGAAGTCGGCGAGCGGGTGCTACTGGCCTTCAAGCCTGTGGCGCCTTGTGGAAAACCTGTGGAAACGCTCGTGCCATCCGGAACCCTGATCGGCGTGCCATCAGGAACCGGCCTGCCGTGCCATCGGGAACCCAAACAGCCTCTAATCATCTGTCCAAAAAGCGAAATTCGTTCCCCTAACTTAGAGTCTAACCAAGAATCTAACTCTGAAGGGCGCGCGCGTGATGTGGGAAACCTCATCCGCGATACCGCAAGAAAGCTTCGAGGCGCCGGCAGAAAGCCAACGGCCCAGACCGGCGAGGCCTTGTCCTTGCCCCTCCTTCCCCTCTCGTGCCCGGGGGAAAAACCATGATTATCGCTCTGCTCAATCAGAAGGGGGGCGTCGGCAAGACGACGCTGGCACTTCATCTGGCAGGGGAATGGGCGCGGCAGGGCAAGCGGGTCGCGCTGGTCGATGCGGACCCCCAGGGCTCGGCGCTCGACTGGTCGCAGCAACGGGCTCGTGAGGGGCTACCACGCTGCTTCGGCGTCATCGGTCTGGCTCGCGACATCCTGCACCGGGAAGCGCCGGAACTCGCCCGTGATGCCGACCATGTCATTATCGATGGCCCGCCGCGTGTTGCCGCGCTGATGCGTTCGGCGCTGCTTGCATCCGACCTGGTAATCATTCCTGTACAGCCGTCGCCATTCGACGGGTGGGCTTCGGCCGAAATGCTGGGGCTTGTAGCGGAAGCGCGAATTTATCGGCCGGATCTTGCCGCTCGCTTCGTGCTCAATCGGTGCGGCGCGCGCACCATTCTCGCCCGGGACACGGCTGAAACGCTCGCAGATCACGATCCGCCGGTACTCTCCACCACGATTGGCCAGCGCGTCATATTCGCCGCTGCTGCGCAGTCTGGTCGACTGGCGCATGAACTGGACGAGTATACACCCGCCGCGCGTGAGATCGCGGCACTGGTGAACGAGATTGATCTCCTTCGTGCCGAGGGGACAGCGCGATGAGCGAGCGGCCGAACCGTAGGAGCTTTGCTTCCCGTCCAGCCGATCCCGAGCACTGGATCAAGGCCACCGATGTACCACCACCACGCGATGGAAACGCTGCGGGGTTCACCGCTCGACTGACCATCGATGTGACGCCCGACCTGCGCGGCCGGATCAAGATCGCCGCTTTCCGGCGCGGGATCACGGTTGCGGACATGCTGCGCGAATTGCTCGGCCGCGAATTTCCAACGATTGAAGGAGACCTGTCATGACCGGTGTCGCGGCTTCCCGCGCGCGGGGCGGCCCAGTGCCGATCGTCCAGCAAGCTGATCTCCTGACCCATGTCGAACTGACGTGGGTCGAAAAGAAGATCGAGAACTGGATCCGGTTCGGCCGCGAGGCGCGTGAAACCATCCTGGACCGTCGCCGCCGTGTGCTGTCCTTCCGTCCCGGCGCCACCTTTGCCTTCGTTCGATGGGCGTCGAACGACTTCGGAACGATCATCTCACGGATCGATATCCTGAAAGCGGTCAGGCCGGGCGAGGCCTGTCAGACGCTCCCCTTTGTACGACCCGGTGGTGACATCCTGCTCAAGATCGAAGGCTGGCCTAAGGTCCAGCAGGTGCTGCGCCATATCGATCTGGTGGAGGCCGCCGACATTGATGCCTGCGAAGTCTCGCCCGATCACTGGCGCCACGTCCATCATCGACTGATCGCCGGTCAGGAGCCCCGCGGCTACACGATGGAGCGCCATAAAGCGTGGCTCAAGCGGCGGGAGATCGAAGGATGACCCGCTTTGGTTATGTCATGGCGACGTATTTTGCGACGATGGGCGTTGCGATTGCGTCCTTCGTTCCGATGCCACTGCGCCTCGTCTGGAACGCTTCGGCTAGCGTGCCCATCGGCCTCTACGATCTCGGAGCACCGCACCATCTGGCCGTCGGCGATCTGGTCGTGGCGGGCGCCCCGAAATCCGTCGCGGAACTGATGGTTGCGCGTGGATATATCGGTCGCGGCGTGCCGATTTTGAAGCATGTCGCGGCACTTCCGGGGCAAACGGTTTGCCGGAGCGGCGCTACCGTGACGATCGACGGTGCGCCATGGGGCAGGGCGTTGGAGCGCGATAGACGGGGCCGCCCGCTGCCGCATTGGTGGGGGTGCCGCCGTGTCGGTGCCGGGCAGGTCTTCCTCATGAATTCCGCTGTCCCGGACAGTTTCGATGGCCGGTACTTCGGCCCGATTTCAGCAAGCGCCGTCATCGGCAAGGCAACGCCGCTCTACACGGATCAAGCCGGCGATGGGCACTTCGTCTGGCGTGCCGAGAACAGGGCAACCGAGCGCTGACCCTCTCCCGATCGGCGGGAGCGGTGCTCGCCGACGGATGTCTCAACACCACCGTCAAGGATCCAATCATGCCACAGATCGGCACCTTCATCCGCGACGAAAGCGGCTTCATCGGACATCTGACGACGCTGCTCCTGCATCAGGACGTCGTCATCGCCGCCGCCGAGCCTTCCGACGCCGAGAACGCCCCTGACTACCGCGTCCACCTCTTCGACGGCATGAACAACGAGACGGCTGCGGAAATCGGCGCCGGCTGGAAGCGTACCGGCGAGAGGGCCGGTGAGTATATCGCCCTTCTCCTCGATGACCCGAGCCTTGCGCAACCCATTCGCGCCAACCTCTTCCGGGATGACGACGACGGCAAGGACTGGTCGCTGCACTGGACTCGACCGATCAAGCGCGACGCGAAGGACTGATCCCATGCGTGGAACCGTCCTCTTCCTTCTTTCCGGCCTCGCGCTCTCCTGCGGTCAGGCGATCCCGTCACTCGCCCAGCCCGTGACGGCTGACCGTCATCCAGCGGGTGAACCTGATGCCGATGACATCGCCGAGGCGGAGCAAAGGTTCGGGGTGCCGGCGCTCTGGATCAGGACGGTTCTTCGAGTTGAAAGTAACGGTGATCCGCGCGCCATCTCGCCCAAGGGCGCGATGGGATTGATGCAACTCATGCCGCAGACATGGGCTGCCATGCGCGCCCGGCATCACCTCGGCAGCAATCCCTACGACCCGCACGACAACATCATCGCCGGCGCGAGCTACATTCGCGAACTGTTCGACCGCTACGGCTCACCCGGCTGGATCGCCGCGTACAATGCTGGGCCTGGTCGTTATGAAGCGTCGCTTTCTGGTCGACCGTTGCCCGCAGAGACCCGCGCCTATGTCGCGGCTGTCATGCCAGCGCTGGTCGGAGGACGAGAAGTTGGCACCACCGTCCTCGCGGCAGTCGATCCCAACGCTTGGACCCGCGCGCCACTGTTCGTCACGCAACCGACAGGCAAATCAGCCGCCGATGCTGCGCCGCAGAGGGGCGCTTCGACTGACGCATCGAGCAGTGCGTTCTCATCCGCATTCGTGCGCGATGTCGCCGCCGCCGCGTCGCAGACGAACGGCCTTTTCGTTGGTCGCGCTGGCGGGGCGGTCGCACCATGAGCGCGGGGGTCACCGATCGCACGATAGCGGGCGCAGGCGTGATTTGGAGCGCGGAGAGGGGGGAAGCGGACAACACGACCGAAGGATGGCGAGATAAAAAGCCGCGAGGTGCGGCTTGGGGCGGTCGTGTTGTTTCAAGGGGTTATATCGCGATTTCGCGAGGTGAGCGATTTTATCACACCTCCCGGCCTGACCGATTTCCTCATAATTACCTGCGTTTGGCGCGATGTGCGGTATCTCGACCATGACAGACGAGATCAATTTCCGCATTCGGCCTGGCCGCATCCGTTCGTCTGGTGCTCAGCGCGCCAGACCCTTCATCGCTCAGGCCCTTGCCGCCGCGCAGAAGGCCGGCGCCCATGTTTCTCGCGCTGGCCGGATTAGCCCCGGTACTCGCTCGGCCTTTGGCCGTGGGCGGAGCGCGAGTGTGCGTGCCAATCGACTTCTATCCGGCCGCTCACGTGCCGTGATCATCAAGACGCGTGTGGTGCGCCACCATGCCCAGGCGACACCGCTTGCCGCCCATCTCAATTATCTGCGGCGTGAGGGTGTGACCCGAGATGGAGAGAAGGCGAAGCTGTTCGGGCCGGATGGTGGTGACGTGGAGGCCCGGTCCTTTGCGGCTCGCGCCGAGGAGGATCGCCATCATTTCCGCTTCATCGTCTCGCCCGAAGACGCTGCTGACATGGCTGACCTCCGGGGCTTTACCCGTGGCCTGATGCGCCAAATGGAGGCCGACCTGGGAACCAGGCTCGACTGGGCGGCTGTCGATCACTGGAACACGGACAATCCGCACATCCATATCCTCGTGCGGGGCCGTGCCGACGACGGGCAGGATCTCGTCATCGCCCGAGATTACATCAAGGAGGGGATGCGCGCCCGAGCCTCCGATCTGATCACACAGGAATTGGGGCCGCGGAGCGATCTCGACATCCGTCGCGATCTGGAGCGTCAGGTCGATGCCGAGCGCTGGACCCGCCTCGATCGCCAGCTCGTCCGCGACGGGCGCGATGGTATCATCGATATGGCACCGGTCGCGGGGCGTCTGCCCGACGAATATCACACACAGAAGATCGGCCGGCTGCGGAAGCTGGAGGGACTCGGCCTCGCTGCCGAGGTCGGCCCGGGACAGTGGGTGATCGAAGACAAAGCTGAGGCGGTATTGCGCGAGCTTGGCGAGCGCGGTGACATCATCAAGCGGATGCACAAGGCGTTGACCGAGCGCGGTATCGAGCGGGGTTCGGCCAGTTACGTGCTGGCGGGCGAAAGCCTTGACCAGCCCATCATCGGCCGGCTGGTCGATCGAGGGCTGGACGACGAACTGAAGGGCTCTGCCTATGCCGTGATCGATGGTGTGGATGGCCGAACCCATCACATCAAGCTCTCAGACCTCGACGCGGCAGGGGACAGTCCCCCTGGCTCGATTGTCGAGTTGCGCCGGTTCGATGATGCCAAGGGAAAACGCCGGGTCGCGATCGCGGTGCGTTCCGATCTCGACATCGACGGGCAGATCACCGCGACTGGCGCCACCTGGCTCGACCGGCAGAACATCGCTCGAGAAGGGGCCGCCCTTTCGGATGGCGGTTTCGGCGCCGAGGTGCGTGAGGCGCTCACTGCCCGAGCGGAGCATCTGGTCGAACTGGGCTTTGCCGAGCGCAGTGCCCAGCGCGTCACCTTCAACCGCAACCTGATAGACAGGCTGCGCAATCGGGAACTTGAAGCCTTGGGCGAGAAGCTCTCGGCCGAGAGTGGCCAGCAGTTCAATCGGGCGAGCGGCGGCGAATTTGTAACAGGCTCATACCGGCAGCGCTTCACGCTCGCCTCCGGTCGCTTCGCCATGATCGACGACGGTCTTGGCTTCCAACTCGTCCCCTGGACACCCTCCCTCGAAAAGCAACTCGGCCAACACGTCTCTGGCGTCGCCCGCAACGATGGCGGCATCGACTGGAGTTTTGGCCGCAAGCGGGGCCTCGGCCTCTAACCCACCATTGCAGATGCGAAGGATTTGCGCATGCCCGCTACCAAGATCCTCTGGGGCCAGATCATCACGGTTCTTTCCATCGTGCTCATCTGCGTCTGGGGCGCGACCGAATGGGTAGCCTGGCGCCTTGCTTTCCAGCCCGAACTTGGAAGGCCCTGGTTTCTGCTGTTCGGCTTCCCGGTCTATCTACCGCCGGCCTTCTTCTGGTGGTGGTACGGTTACGATGCCTATGCGCCACAGATATTTGTCGAAGGGGCTTATATCGCGGCATCTGGGGGGGGCATTGCGGTGGCCGTCGCGATCGGCATGTCGATCTGGCGCGCACGGGAAGCTAAGAAGGTCGAGACCTATGGATCGGCTCGCTGGGCCGAGAAGGGTGAGGTACGTGGCGCCGGTCTCCTTGGCGCGGATGGGGTCGTGCTCGGCCGCTACGATCGCGATTACCTACGCCATGACGGACCCGAACATGTGCTGTGCTTTGCACCGACGCGGTCTGGCAAGGGCGTCGGTCTCGTCGTACCCTCGCTATTGACCTGGCCCGGCTCGGCCATCGTCCATGATATCAAGGGTGAAAACTGGCAACTCACCGCTGGCTTTCGCGCTCAGCATGGCCGGACGCTGCTGTTCGATCCCACCAATGCGAAATCGTCCGCCTACAATCCGCTGCTCGAAGTACGCCGTGGGGCATGGGAGGTGCGCGATGTCCAGAATATCGCCGACATTCTGGTCGATCCTGAAGGCAGCCTTGAAAAGCGGAATCATTGGGAAAAAACCAGTCATGCATTGCTGGTCGGTGCGATCCTGCATGTCCTCTATGCAGAGGCCGACAAGACACTGGCAGGCGTCGCCGCCTTCCTCTCCGATCCCAAGCGGCCGATCGAATCCACGCTGGCGGCGATGATGAAGACGGCACATCTGGGAGAAGCAGGGCCGCACCCTGTGATTGCTTCGGCGGCGCGAGAACTGCTGAACAAATCCGAGAACGAGCGTTCGGGCGTGCTCTCAACCGCCATGTCATTTCTCGGCCTGTACCGCGATCCCATTGTCGCCGAGGTGACGCGCCGCTGTGACTGGCGCATCGGTGACATCGTGGCCGGAAGGCATCCCACCACCCTCTACCTCGTCGTGCCGCCCTCCGATATCAACCGAACCAAGCCCTTGATCCGGCTGATCCTCAATCAGGTCGGACGCCGACTGACCGAGGATCTCCAAGCTAAAGCCGGGCGTCATCGGCTCTTGCTGATGCTGGACGAGTTTCCTGCGCTGGGACGGCTCGATTTTTTCGAGAGCGCACTGGCCTTCATGGCGGGCTACGGCCTCAAGAGTTTCCTTATCGCCCAGTCGCTGAATCAGATCGAGAAGGCATACGGCCCCAACAACTCGATCCTCGACAACTGCCACGTGCGCGTCAGCTTCGCGACCAATGACGAGCGCACGGCCAAGCGTGTCTCCGACGCTCTCGGCACCGCCACTGAGATGAAAGCCATGAAAAACTATGCCGGGCATCGCCTCAGCCCTTGGCTCGGGCACCTGATGGTGTCTCGCTCGGAAACCGCCCGACCGCTGCTCACCCCGGGCGAAGTTATGCAACTGCCATCGAACGACGAGATCGTCATGGTCGCCGGTACGCCGCCAATCCGGGCGAAGAAGGCGCGCTACTACGAGGATGCCCGGTTCAAGGAACGGATCCTGCCGCCCCCGGCGCTCGCTGCTCCAAAGGAGATCCGGCCAGACGATTGGACCACGCTGCCGCGTCCTCCCGAGCCTAAGACCGCAAACCCGAAGGCCTTGGATGAGGATGACGATCCGACCGAATCTGAACATCGCCAACAGCCGGAACTCAACCGGGTGCAGCCAGTCGAGAAGGTGCCGATCGACAATCCGTTCGAGATCGATGCCGATCACGATGAGATCGAGGATGAAACGGTACGTCTCGCCCGGATGAACGGGCTGATGCAGGGGGTTGCCCGGCAAATCTCTCTCGATCCTGACGACGGCATGGATTTGTGAGGCGTCGATGAAGAAAACACCCCGCAAAGAGCGGCTCTCGGTTTACCTCGACCCGGCTGTCATGAACCGGCTGGTGGAGCATGCTGCGCGCCGCGATCATTCACGTTCGCTGGTCGCCGAGGCGGCGATCGAGTCTTTCCTCTCTCCGGATGCAGCCGAGCGGCAGGAGGCGGCCCTCATCAAACGGCTCGATCAGATCGATCGCCGTATAACGCGGCTGGAGCGCGATGTTGGCATCGCGGTCGAAAGCCTGGCCGTGTTCATCAAGTATTGGGTGGCGACCACGCCGACCTTGCCGGAACCGGCCGCGCAGGCTGCACGCGCAAAAGCTGGCGAACGCTATGACCAGTTCGTCACCGCGCTCGGCCGACGGCTCGCCAGAGGGCCGAAGCTACGCCAGGAAATCAGCGAGGACCTACCCGAGTCGCAGTATCAGGCCAGTCACGCACCAGGCGATTGATGTCTGGTCGGCCTCCAGGGGACGACACGCCGCCGCCGTTTTCCTGTATTTGCACGCTACCGTACTACGACAACGAATCCTTGTTGAACTCACCCAATTTGCGGCTCTTTTAATCATCCCCGTCAGGGGGCGTTTGGCTCTCCCGGCGGTGACGGGGATCAAATGGGCGCTTCGCATCACAACTCGGAAGGCTTCGCGCGCGGTGCAAGAATGCTGCGCACGGCACTGGGGCCGGCGATTGCCCGGTTTCTGGAAGATACGTGCGTCGTCGAGGTGATGCTGAACCCGGACGGGTGCATCTGGATTGACCGCTTATCCGAGGGACTTTGCGATACCGGCGAACGGCTTTCGCCTGCCGATGGCGAACGCATCGTCCGCTTGGTCGCGCACCATGTCGGTGCCGAGGTTCATGCTGGCGCCCCACGCGTGTCGGCCGAACTGCCAGAAACGGGCGAGCGGTTCGAGGGGCTGCTGCCGCCAGTAGTGGCGGCCCCCGCTTTCGCCATTCGCAAACCCGCCGTCGCCGTCTTCACCCTGCTCGATTATGTCGCGGCTGGCATCATGTCGGGCGGACAAGCGAATGCCCTGCGCCGTGCGGTTGCCGAACGCGCCAACATCCTCGTCGCGGGTGGCACCTCCACTGGCAAGACGACCCTGACCAATGCGCTCCTGGCCGAGGTGGCGAAAACCTCCGACCGCGTCGTCATCATCGAGGATACGCGCGAACTGCAATGCGCGGCGCCCAATCTTGTCTCCATGCGGACGAAGGATGGTGTAGCCACGCTTTCCGATCTGGTTCGTTCGTCACTCCGCCTGCGCCCCGACCGCATCCCGGTCGGTGAGGTGCGGGGGGCGGAGGCGCTGGACCTCCTCAAAGCTTGGGGCACCGGCCACCCCGGCGGCATCGGCACCATCCATGCCGGTAGCGCCATCGGCGCGCTGCGTCGCCTCGAACAACTCATTCAGGAAGCCGTAGTCACGGTCCCGCGCGCGCTGATCGCCGAGACGATCGACGTCGTGGCGGTGCTCGCCGGGCGCGGTTCTGCGCGTCGGCTGGTCGAACTCGCCCGCGTCGAGGGTCTTGGCCCCGACGGCGATTACCGCGTCACGCCTGCCGTCACCGAGCACGGTCCGGCCTCGTTCCCCCCAAGCACCCAAGGAGACAATCCGTGATCCAACGCTTGCATATCGTGCGTCGTCGCCTGGCGATGACGGCATCCTTCGCCATCCTGTCCGTGACCATGGCGCCGGCCGCCTACGCCTCGGGCTCGTCCATGCCCTGGGAAACGCCGCTCAACAGCATCCTCGAATCGATCCAGGGGCCGGTGGCCAAGATCGTCGCCGTCATCATCATCATCACGACGGGCCTGACGCTGGCTTTCGGCGACACCTCCGGCGGCTTTCGCCGGATGATCCAGATCGTCTTCGGACTGTCGATCGCCTTTGCCGCCTCGAGCTTCTTCCTGACCTTCTTCTCGTTCAGCGGCGGGGCGCTGGTCTGATGGCAGGGATCGTCGATCAGGACGGCGTGGTCGCAGGCTTCACTGTGCCCGTCCACCGGGCACCGACCGAGCATATCCTGCTCGGCGGCGCCCCCCGCTCGATCGCCATCATGAACGGCACTCTCGCGGGCGCGATCGGCCTGGGGCTTCGGCTCTGGCTGATCGGCCTCGCCATCTGGGCGGTCGGTCATGCCGCGGCCGTCTGGGCCGCGAAGCGCGATCCCATGTTCGTCGAGGTCGGGCGTCGTCACCTGCGCACGCCAACGCATTTCACGATTTGAGCGGGAGGCTGTCCGATGATGAACCTCGCCGAATATCGCAACCGCAGCAGTCGGCTTGCCGACTTCCTGCCCTGGGTCGCGCTGGTTGCTCCCGGCATCATCCTCAACAAGGATGGCAGCTTTCAGCGCACTGCCCAATTCCGAGGTCCGGACCTGGACAGTGCCGTGCCCGCCGAATTGGTCGCGGTTGCCGGCCGCCTCAACAACGCCTTTCGTCGTCTTGGATCAGGCTGGGGTATCTTCGTCGAGGCGCAGCGCCATCCGTCGAACAGCTATCCCGACAGTCGCTTTCCCGATGCAGCCTCGGCGATGGTCGATGCCGAGCGCAAAGCTGACTTCGAGGAGGCCGGCGCGCATTTCGAATCCGCTTACTTCCTGACCTTCACCTATCTGCCGCCTGCCGAAGATGCAGCCCGCGCGGAAAGCTGGCTGTACGAGGGCAGGGACCAGAGCGGTATCGATCCCCATGAGGTGCTGACCGGCTTTGCCGATCGGACCGATCGCATCCTCCGGCTGATCGAAGCCTTCATGCCGGAATGTGCCTGGCTGACCGATGCTGAGACGCTGACCTATCTGCACGGTTGCGTCTCGACCAAGCGGCACCGTGTCCGGGTGCCTGAAACGCCCATGTATCTCGATGCACTGCTGGCCGATCAGCCTTTGACCGGCGGGCTGGAGCCCCGCTTGGGTGACCAGCACGTCCGTGTGTTGACCGTCACTGGCTTTCCGACCGCGACGACGCCGGGACTGCTCGACGAGTTGAACCGGCTGGCCTTTCCCTATCGCTGGGCGACCCGCGCGATCCTGCTCGACAAGACCGATGCGACCAAGCTGCTCACCAAAATCCGCCGCCAATGGTTCGCCAAGCGCAAGAGCGTTGCCGCGATGCTCAAGGAGGTGATGACGAACGAGGCTTCGGTGCTGGTCGATACCGATGCCTCGAACAAGGCGGCAGATGCAGACCTCGCTCTGCAGGAACTGGGTGCCGACTATGCCAGCATCGCCTATGTTACCGCAACCGTGACTGTGTGGGATGCCGATCCCCGCGTGGCCGATGAGAAATTGCGGCTGGTCGAAAAGGTGATCCAGGGCCGCGACTTCACCGCGATGGTCGAAACCATCAATGCGGTGGATGCCTGGCTCGGAAGTCTTCCCGGGCATGTTTACGCCAATGTGCGGCAGCCGCCTATTTCCACGCTCAATCTCGCCCACATGATCCCCTTGAGCGCCGTGTGGGCGGGGCCGGAACGGGACGAGCATTTCGGTGACGCCCCCTTGCTGTACGGCAAGACTGAAGGCTCGACCCCGTTCCGGTTTTCCCTGCATGTCGGCGATGTCGGCCACACCCTCGTCGTCGGGCCGACCGGCGCGGGCAAATCCGTCCTGCTGGCGCTGATGGCGCTTCAGTTCCGGCGCTATGCCCGTGCCCAGATCTTCGCCTTCGACTTCGGCGGCAGCATCCGCGCTGCCGCGCTGGCGATGGGGGGCGACTGGCATGACCTTGGCGGCGACCTTTCGGACGGGGCGGAATCCTCCGTCAGCCTTCAGCCGCTCGCTCGTATCCACGACGTGCCCGAACGCGCCTGGGCCGCCGACTGGATCGTTGCGATCCTGACCCGTGAAGGCATCGCCATCACCCCGGAGGTGAAGGAGCATATCTGGACGGCGCTGACCTCGCTGGCATCGGCGCCGGTTGGGGAACGGACGATTACCGGCCTTGCCGTGTTGCTCCAGTCCAATGACCTGAAACAAGCCTTGCGCCCTTATTGCATCGGGGGTGCCCACGGGCGACTGCTCGATGCGGAGGCCGAGTATCTGGGCACCGCAACGGTGCAAGCGTTCGAGACGGAAGGTTTGATCGGAACGCAGGCCGCGCCTGCGGTGCTGGCCTATCTGTTCCATCGTATCGACGATCGGCTCGACGGCTCGCCCACTCTCATCATCATCGATGAGGGATGGCTGGCACTCGATGACGAGGGGTTCGCTGGCCAGCTTCGCGAATGGCTGAAGACGCTACGCAAGAAGAACGCCAGCGTCATCTTCGCCACGCAAAGCCTTTCTGACATCGATGGTAGCGTCATTGCGCCGGCAATCATCGAAAGTTGTCAGACCCGGCTGTTGCTCCCGAACGAACGCGCGATCGAGCCGCAGATCACCGCCATCTATCGCCGCTTCGGCCTCAACGATCGCCAGATCGAGATCATCGCCCGGGCCATGCCGAAACGGGATTATTACTGCCAGAGCCGCCGGGGCAATCGCCTGTTCGAGCTGGGCCTGTCCGAAGTGGCGCTGGCGCTATGTACCGCATCGTCTCGCGCCGACCAAACAGCCATCGCGCGCATCGTCGGCGAGCATGGCCGCGATGATTTCCTCCGCCACTGGCTGCGTCATCGCGGTCTCGGCTGGGCCATCGACCTTATTCCCGACCTCGCCAATCTGGAGACACGCTCATGATCAGCAAAGCCCTTTCGCGTGCATCGATGTCTGGCGCCGCCATCATCGCCATGCTCGCAACCACCGTTCCCGCGCATGCACAACTCGGCACCGGCATCGTCTTCGATCCCACGAACTATACCCAGAACGTGCTCACCGCCGCGCGTGAGTTGCAGCAGATCAACAACCAGATTCAGCAGATCGAAAACCAGACCCAGTCTCTGATCAATCAGGCCAAGAATCTCGCCAGCATGCCCTATTCGCTGGTGTCCACGATCACGAGCCAGATCCAGCGTACGGAGCAGCTCATCAGCCAGGCGCAGAAGATCGCCTACAGCGTCACCACGATCGATCAGGCCTTTACCACCAATTACGGCGCGGTAAACCTGAACAAGAGCCAGCAGCAGATGATCGCCCAGGCGCAGGATCGCTGGCAGACGTCTGTCGCGGCTTTGCAGGACGCCATGCGGATGCAGGCCACGGTCGTCGGCAATATCACGACCGCCCGCACCAATGTGACCCAGCTCGGCGCCAGCAGCCAATCCGCGACAGGGGCGCTGCAAGCCTCTCAGGTGAGCAACCAGCTTCTGGTGCAGATTTCCCAGCAGCTTTCCGACCTCATTGCCTTGCAGGCGGCAGACAGCCGGGCGCGGGCACTCATCGCTGCGGACAAGGCCACCGGCCAGAATCAGGGATCGACCCAGTTGTCGACCTTCCTGACGCCCGGCGCTGGCTACCAGGCCACCACCGTCCAGATGTTTCACGGCAATTGAGGGCAGGGCGATGGATGGGAAGACCCTTGCGCGGCTGGGCGCCGTCGCGTTCGTGGCGGTGGCGATCACCGCGACTGTGATCGACATGACACGCCCGAAGCCGGTGCCGGTCGAGATGGGCACCCTGCCGGTCGTCACTCCGGTCGTGGATCCGCTCCGGGATGAACTGGCCCGCTGCCAGCTTCTTGGCGAGGCCGGCGCGCATGATCCTGATTGCCTGAAAACATGGGCCGAGAACCGTCGCCGCTTCCTCTCGCCCGACGCGCCGCCCGTTACGCCGGCTAGCACGGAGGCTCGATAGGATCATGGCTGGCACCGGCATCATCGACACCTTCCTCAACACCTTCACGACCTACATCGACAGCGGCTTCGGACTGCTCAAACCCGAGGTTGGCTATATCGCCACAACGCTGATCGTCATCGACGTGACGCTGGCCGCGCTGTTCTGGAGTTGGGGCGCGGACGACAACATCATGGCCCGGCTGGTCAAGAAGACGCTGTTCGTCGGCGCCTTCGCCTATCTCATCGATAACTGGAATAACCTCGCCCAGATCATTTTCGACTCCTTTTCCGGGCTTGGCCTGAAAGCGGCTGGCTCGAGCTTGTCAGCCGCCGACTTCCTTCAGCCGGGCCGGATCGCGCAAGTTGGCCTCGATGCGGGGCGTCCGCTGCTCACCTCCATCTCCGGCCTGATGGGCTATGTCTCGTTCTTCGAGAATTTCATCCAGATCGCAGTGCTGCTGTTTGCCTGGCTGATGGTGCTGCTCGCCTTCTTCATCCTCGCGATCCAGCTCTTCGTGACGCTGATCGAGTTCAAACTGTCCACCCTTGCTAGCTTTGTGCTGATCCCCTTCGGCCTGTTCGGCAAGTCCGCCTTCATGGCCGAGCGGGTGCTGGGCAATGTGATATCCTCAGGGATCAAGGTGCTGGTGCTGGCGGTGATCGTCGGCATTGGTTCGACGCTGTTTTCGCAGTTCACCACGGCCAGCGGCACACAACCGAGCATCGACGACGCGATGGCGATCGTCCTGGCGGCGCTGTCACTGCTCGGCCTTGGCATCTATGGGCCGGGCATCGCCAATGGCCTGGTCTCCGGCGGCCCGCAACTTGGCGCTGGCGCTGCGATCGGCACGGGACTTGCCGCTGGCGGCTTGGCTGCGGCGGGCGGCGCGGCCATCGGCGCGGCTGCCGGTGGCGTCGGGATGCTGGCCGGTGGGGCCGCTGCCGCTGCCCGAGGTGGCGCCGCGCTCGCAGGCGGGGCCTCGACCGCTTACAGCCTCGGCGCTGCCGGCGGCTCGGGCATGTCCGGTGTCGCATCGGGTCTGGGCAATGTTGCAAGGACGGGCGCACAAGCCGCCGCTTCTCCATTGAAACGCACCGCGTCGAACGTCGCCGACGGTCTGAAGCAAAGCTACCAGTCTGGCGCTCGCGCAGCGTCCGACATCGCTAGCGGGGCACCCGCCGCTGCCGCAACAGGTGGCGGCGAAGAAGCCAACGCCTCCGCACCGCAAGGCGCAACCACCGCCAAGGACAGTCCGCCCGAATGGGCAAAGCGCATGAAGCGCTCACAGCAGATGTCGCATGGCGCCCAGACCGCGGCACACGCGGTTCGCTCCGGCGACAGCCATGGCGGCGGTTCCTCTGTCAATCTCACCGAAGGGGACAACTGATGTTCAAGCGACCGTCCACGCATTACGGCAAATCACCGCAGCCCGAGACGCCCTATCAGCGCGCCGCACAGGTTTGGGACGACCGTATCGGTTCCGCCCGCGTTCAGGCGCGCAATTGGCGCACTATGGCTTTCGGATCCCTGGCACTCTCCGCTGGCTTGTCGGCGGCGCTGGTTTGGCAGTCCGCCAATGGTTCGATCGTGCCTTGGGTGGTGCAGGTCGATAAGCTCGGTCAGGCGCAGGCTATCGCTCCCGCAGCCGCCGATTATCAGCCCTCTGACCCGCAGATTGCCTTCTACCTCGCGCGCTTCGTCGAGGAGGTCCGCTCGGTCCCCGCCGATCCGATCATCGTGCGCCAGAACTGGCTGCGTGCCTACGATTTCACCACGCAGGGCGGTGCAGTCGCGCTCAATGATTATGCCCGCACCAACGACCCCTTCGCCAACGTCGGCAAGCAGCAAGTCGCGGTGGATGTGTCGTCGGTCATCCGCGCCTCACCCGGCAGCTTCCGGGTGGAATGGATCGAGCGGCACTATCAGGACGGCAGCCTTGCCGACACCGCCCGCTGGACCGCCATCCTGACCATCGCCGTGCAACCACCGCGCGATGCCGAGACGCTCAGGAAGAACCCACTCGGAATCTACATCAACGCCATCAACTGGTCGAAGGAGCTTGGACAATGATGCCCACCTTCCGTAAAGCCGTCCCTCGGACATCAGGTTCTTCAGCTTTCCAACTGATTTTGCTGCTGTCCGCGACATCTCTCGCCGGTTGCGCAGGGCATACGCCGCCGCCGGCAATCTCCTATGACGATGCCGCTCCCGCTGTCCTGAAGGCTGACCCGCCGGCACCGATCTCGGTGGTGGAATTGGCCAAACCTCTGCCGCTGCCAGGCCAACTCAAGCCGGTCGGCAAAGAGACGAAACCGACACCTGATCTGCCGGATCCCACCGCGCGGATCAGCCAGGCGAATGCCGCTGCCCGAATGCAGCCGATACGCAACGGATTCATCAATGCGATGCAGGCCTACCCCTTCGTCGACGGTGCGCTCTATCAGCTCTATGCCGCACCGGGACAGATCACCGACATCGCACTCCAGCCGGGCGAGCAGCTGGCCGGCAGCGGCCCGGTCGCGGCGGGCGACACGGTGCGATGGATCATCGGCGACACGGAGAGCGGCACGGGGGAAAGCAAGCAGGTCCATATCCTCGTCAAGCCCACGCGACCGGCGTTGATGACCAACCTGGTCATCAACACGGATCGGCGCACTTACCACCTGGAGCTGCACTCGACCGAGAAGACGTACATGGCCCTGTTGTCCTGGCAATATCCGCAGGACCAACTCATCGCCTTGCACCAGCAGAACGCGTTGGCGCAGGCTGGCCAACCTGTTTCCACCGGGCTCGATCTCACACACGTAAATTTTCGCTATGAGGTGACGGGCGATCGGGCGCCGTGGCGGCCGCTGCGGGCATTCGACGATGGCCAGCAGGTCTTCATCGAGTTCCCTCGCGGCATCGCGCAGGGCGAGATGCCGCCGCTGTTCGTCGTCGGCCCAGAGGGGAAGACCTCTGAATTGGTGAACTACCGGGTCCGCGACAACTACATGATCGTGGACCGTCTATTCGCTGCCGCCGAGTTGCGGTTGGGAGCGAAGAAGGGGCAGCAACGGGTGCGCATCTCCCGGACGGATGGGAGGCGGGCATCGTGACGGACGCATCTGATCCTGGCACCGGGAGTGGCCCTGGTGCCGAACCCGCCGATGATACAAGATCGCTCACCGGCGAACCTGCCGCCCCTATGAGGCTGCGCCCCGAGCCGCCGCGCGTTACTCGCCTTTCGCGCAAGGCGCTGGGCCTGCTCGGCCTGGTGACGAGCTTGGGCGTGGGTGGCGCACTGATCTACGCTCTCCAGAACCACAGCGGCCATAGTCAGGGGCAGGAACTCTACTCTACCGACAACCGCTCGACCCCAGATGGGCTTGCCGGACTGCCTAGGAGCTATGCCGACGTGCCCAAGCTCGGGCCGCCATTGCCTGGTGATCTTGGCCGTCCGATCCTGGCTGCACAGACCGTAACGCCAGGAACTCCCACGCCCGGTGGTGCCTCCGCTGGGCCAAGCCCGGAACAGCAGCGCCGGTTACAGGAGCGCGAGGCAGCGCTGGCGGGTCGGCTTTTTACCTCAACCGAAACCCGTCCCGCTGAGAGTGTGGGCACGACACAGACCACAACCGTTTCGGCGCAACCCGGCTTGGCCATTCCTGGCTCCGCACCACAGGCTTCGACGTCAACTGTGCAGGATCGCCAACTTGCTTTCCTGAATCAGGCCCCCGACAAATTCGCAGTATCGGCCGATCGCGTCACCGCCCCACCATCTCCGGACGTGCTCCAGGCCGGTGCGGTTATCCCGGCCGCGCTTATCTCTGGCATCCGCTCTGACCTTCCTGGTCAGATCACTGCTCAGGTGACGGAAAATGTTTATGACAGCCCCACGGGCCGCATTCTGCTCGTGCCGCAGGGCACGCGGGTTATCGGTCAGTACGACAGCGGCGTTGGCTTCGGCCAGCAGCGGGTGTTGCTGGTCTGGACTCGCCTGATCTTTCCGAATGGGCGGTCGATCGTGCTGGAACGGCAGCCGGGAGCTGATGCCCAGGGCTATGCCGGATTGCAGGATGGCGTCGATTACCATTGGGGCCAATTGTTCAAGGCGGCCATTCTCTCGACCATTCTCAGCGTCGGTGCCGAAGCGGGCACCAGCGATAGCGAGAATAATCTGGCGCAGGCCATCCGTATGGGGGCATCGAACAGCATCAGCCAGACTGGCCAGCAGATCGTCAGCCGTCAGCTCAACATCCCACCCACTCTGACCATCAGGCCCGGTTTTCCCGTCAGGGTTCTGGTGACGCACGATCTCGTTCTCGAACCCTATGGAGGCTGATTATGTCAAAGCTGAAGCTGGCGCCGATCGCTGACGATAAGCCCGTAAAGACCACGCTGGATCTGCCCGCCGCTCTGCATCGCGACTTGACGATCTATGCGGAGGCTCTTGGTCAGCAGGCCGGGCAGCCGGCTAGCGACCCTGCTCGACTGATCGTGCCGATGCTCGAGCGGTTCATGGCAACGGATCGGGGCTTTGCAAAAGTGAAGCAGGCTTGGCTGAAGAGCCGATTGCCAGGTTGAGGCCGGCCGCAGGTCGTGGAGCCGCCATTTGCCTGGCCATGCTGAGGAGGCGCCGGCAGGCAGGATTATCGTTATGCGGCGACCACACCGCGCTGAACGGCATCACTTCCCCTCGGATCGGTCTGTATATGACGCCGGGATATTGAGCAGCAGTGGTCGCCTCGCTTATGATTGTCAGGCCGCGGCCGATCGCAACCAGGGTCATAAGGTTGTTACGGCCAACATGCTGTGGATGTATATCGGGGCGTCGGCCATACTCTGCGAAATTTTGCATCAGATATTCGTGAATATCAGGCCCAGGGGGGGCAGCACTGACGATGAACTGTTCGGACGCGATATCTGGCCAATCAATCGCATCTTTCGTGGACAGATCATGCTCTTTCGGCAGGGCCAGGAACATACGTTCGTTCCAAAGATGCACGGTATCGCAATCGCTTGGCGTCGAGGTGCTGGCGATGAACGACAGATCAAGACGAAGTTGACGGACAGAGACGATATGCTCTGCAGCATTTCCGTCGATGAGTTCGATCACGACTTCGGGATGGGCGCGCTCAAATGCGTTGAGCAACTCGTGCAGGAAGCCAGACGCCAGAGTTGAGAATATTCCGATCCTGACCCGCCCTTCCTCCGATCGTCCGATAGCCGCAACGTCACGAGCCCCATCGCAGAGACTTTGCAAAGCCAATTGAGCACGGTGCAAGAAGCGCTGGCCCGCGAGGGTCAGGGACACGCCGCTGGGCTGACGATGAAAGAGCGACGCTCCCAGCAGATCTTCAAGGTCACGGATGCGTCGACTGATTGCCGACTCCTGGACGTCTAGCGCTACGCCAGCTTTGCGGAAGCTGCCGTGATCGGCGGCTGCCACAAAATAGCGGATGTGGCGAAATTCTGGATAATGTCTATCCTTTATCATATCGGAATCTAAGGCCAGATCGCGCCATGCGATGGGGCGGGGATATCACCGGACCGTTGTTGGGTCTCTGGCAGGTCGTCAGGGATGACGAGAACGGGGACTGAGGATCTCTCGAGAAGTTCATGACAGACGGAGCGTTCAGCAATCCGTTTCAACCATGAATGGTGTCTGTGTCCCAACACGATAGTGTCACAGGCCAAGTCAGCGGCCGCTTTGAGGATTGCCGCCACCGGTTCACCCGCCACGACAGAGCCGTCGGATGATAGCCCTCGCGTGCGAAGCTCGATAATCGCTTGTCGTACAAGGGCATCCGCCCCCTCGCGTTCATTGGCGGCGGCAGGGTAATCGACCTCATCGACGCGGGTCGGTCGCACGCCGTCGGGTTCGTCGAGGAAATATCCTGGATCGACGGCACAAAGAATATGCAGCGACGCGCCAGATGAGCGCGCGAGGTCGGCCGCTGCATCGATGACATGCCTTGTTCGGCTAGACCCATCTATTCCGGCAAGAATCTTGCGGATCATGCTGATGTTCCGTTCAATAGAGGCGAAGTCGCCTGGCTTATGCAGGGTTGCCGTTCATCATCGCGGCGAGAGCCATGGCGTCTTTTACCGTTGTGGTGACTTTGGTCGGGACGCCGAAGGCTTTCTCGGTCCCCGCCGCATGTTTGAGCATGGCCTCGTGTTTCGCGACATCAGGCTCGACGCGGATCATCGCCTTGCACTGGGCGGCCAGCTTTGCCCTGTTGGCCTTCATCCACATGCCGCGGAGCTTGAAATCCTCGTGATCGTCCTCAGGCAGAGGGTCAGCGTAGAGCAGCAGGAAGGGGGAGGGCGCAGACATGAGCCGTTCCATCTCGCGTACCCAATCGGGGCCGTATCCAGGACGGACCGCTTCTGGGCGGATTCTTACGGTCGGGAAGTGGGTGACATCATGGATTTGAAAATGATGCTGATCGGGCAGCGAAGTCATGAGCCTTCTCCTGTCGTGTGTGGGGCTGCATCCGGGCGGGACGCGTGGTCCAGAGGGCTTTCCCAGCCTCCACCGAGGGCTTTGAGAAGCACGACGAGATCACTGGCCGCCAGGCCGCTGCTTGCCGCGAGGTCGTTCTGGGCGTCCAGCAAGGCGCGTTGCACCGACAAGACGTTCAGGAAA
This sequence comes from Novosphingobium sp. BAM6, assembly GCF_057784955.1. Lineage (NCBI taxonomy): Bacteria > Pseudomonadati > Pseudomonadota > Alphaproteobacteria > Sphingomonadales > Sphingomonadaceae > Novosphingobium > Novosphingobium sp. BAM6. Next base: position 41,812 of record NZ_JBYNTR010000010.1, read on the forward strand.
TCGATCGCTCCTTCGCGATAACGGCGCTCGGCGACGGTAAGGGCTATCTGGTTCTGTCGGGCTGCTTCGGCGAGCCGGTCGCGCCGCCGCTGCTCGGCATCATAGGCGGACAGGGCATCATCGATCTCGTGCCAGGCCTTGAGCACGGTCTGCTGGAAGGCAATCGCCGCTTCCTGCTGTTGCGCCTTGCGCAGTTCCAACATGCCTTTCAGCCGCCCTCCCTGAAAGAAAGGGAGTGAGATGGACGGGCCGACGACGAATTGGTGTGATGCCCAGCTTCCAAAGTTCGAGAAATCGAGAGATTGCGTTCCGAAGCTGCCGGTCAGCGAGATGCTCGGGTAGAAATTGGCCTTTGCGACGCCGATTTCAGCTGTCGCCTGATGCAACGCTGCTTCTGCACGCTGGATATCGGGGCGTCTTTCTGCGAGCTGCGAGGGCAGACCTAAAGGCACATGGATCGGCAGGGCAGGGATGTCGCGGTCCGTCGTCAACTCGGCCGCGAGGCCGCCCGGTTGCTCGGCCAAGAGCAGGCTGAGGGCGTTGATGAGCGTGTTGCGGCGGGTCTCCAACGGCGGCAGGCGCGCTTCAACTGTCGCGACTTGCGCCTCGGCATCCGCGACATCCAGGTTGGTCGTTACGCCCTGGTCCAGCCGCAGGCGGGTCAGCTTCACACTATCGCGAGCAACATCGAGATTATGGCGGGTGATTGCCAGAAGGGCCTGTGTGGCGCGCAGGTCGATATAGTCGCGCGCCAGTTCTGCTTGCGCGGACAGCAGGATCGCCCGGCGATCCTCCAGACTTTCGACCATGGCTGCGTTGGCCGCCTCGACACTGCGCCTTGTGCGTCCCCACAGGTCCAGTTCCCATGACGTGTCGATACCCGCCTGCCATAGATCATAGGCGGGTGAGCCATCCGATCCGGGGAGGCTCGACACGCCGAACGGTGCGGTGCCGCTGGCTGATTGTTGCTGCGTGCCCGCAGGGCCGGTCCCCATCAGTGACAGGATACCGTTGGGGCTGGCGCGTTCGCGGTCATAGGAACCGGCTGCGCCAACGCTAGGCAGGGCGCGGGCTCCCGCAACGCGGCGTTCCGCCCGGCTTTGCAACAGGCGCGCGGATGCTGCCTGCACATCGAGATTGGCGGCGGCGAGGCGCGTTTCGAGTGAGGTCAGTAACGGATCATTGAACAGGGTCCACCAGTCATCGACCACCGGAGAGGCTGAGGGTTTGCTGGGCGCTGCGGAGGCAGAGGTTCGAGCGAAGGTGGCCGGTGCGTCGACTTTCGGTCGATGGAAATCGGGGCCGACCATGCATCCGGACAGAAGCGAGCCGACTGCGCCGAGCGTTGTAAGGGTTCGCAAGGAGACCATGGCTCTCATCGCCCATTTGCCCCGCTGTTTGTCCCAGCCAGCGGGGCTCTTCCCGGAGCAGTCACATCGACGCTCGGCTCCACCGAGAGGCCGACATGCAGCTTTGCGGCAGCCTCCTGTCCGGGGTCGATCGTGAGCTTCACGGGCAGGCGCTGCACGACTTTGGTGAAGTTGCCGGTGGCGTTGTCTGGTGCGATGGGCGCCAGCGCCAACCCCGTGACGGGTGCCAGGCTGTCGACATGCGCCCTGAACTCTATGCCGGGCAGGCTATCGACCCGGATGGTGGCCGGCTGGCCGATCCGCATATGGGCAAGCTGCGTCTCTTGAAAATCGGCGACGACATAGACCTTGCCCAGCGGAACCACGGCGAGCAGCGGCGTGCCTGCCGTGACGATCGCTCCAACGCGGATGCTGCGCTGCCCCACCATGCCGTCCACCGGAGCGCGGATTTCGGTATAGGAGAGATTGAGCCTGGCCTGATCGAGGGCGGCTTGCGCACGGGCCAGCGCTCCTGCCGCTTTCGCCCGGCCAGCCTGTAGCACGCCCAGTTGTTGTCTTGTGGCGGTGAGGGCAGATGCATCATGGTCACTCGTGGCAATCCGCTCAGCCAGCGCGCTATCGGCCTGCTGCTTTTCCTGTGTCGTGCCGGCGCCGCCCTCCGACAAATTGCGGTAGCGGATGGCGTTCGCCTGAGCGAAGGTCGATGCGGCGCGATCGGCGCGCAAATTTGCCTCCGCCTGCGCCACCATCGCGGGCTGACGGGCGATCTCGGCATCGAAATTGGCCATGTCGGCCTTGGCGACTTCGACATCCGCTTCGGCGCTGGCAAGCGCGGCACGGTAATCGCGGTCGTCGATCCTTGCCAGCAACTGGCCGGTCTTCACGGCTTGATTGTCGTCGACGAGAAGCTGGACGATCTGCCCCGCCACACGCGGCGCCACGATCGTGGCATCGGCGCGGACATAGGCGTCATTGGTGGTTTCCCGCGCGGAAGGCATCGCGAGATGCGCTGCCCCGAAGATGGCTCCGGCGAGGACCAGTGCGGAGACGGAAACGAGAACATGCTTGCGGGTAGGGCGATAGGCCATGAGGGGCACTTTCAGTTGCTCTTGACCGGCGCTGCGGCACGCGGCGGATAGATGCGGGTGGGCATGATCGGAATGAGGAGGATCAGCGCGATCGAGATGCCTGCCATCACGACGTAGAGATCCGAGGACATCAGGACGACGGCCTGAGTATGGAGACGCCCGGCGAGGTCCGTGGGCTCACCGCCGGCAGGAATCGCGCCGAGCCGATCGACCAGCATCTCGGAGTGATAATGCTCGCGGATCGTGCCGATCCCCTCGACGATCCCGGTGCCGAGCGCGGCGGCGAAGCCCTTCACGGTGTTGAACATCGCCGATGCCCATGGGCCTTCGACTGGCGGCAGGCCGGTGGTGGCCAGCATCAGGAGCGGGATCACCGCCATGGGCTGTCCCATGATCTGAAGAGCCTGGAGCAGGTAGAAATTCTCGCGCACCCAGTCGGATGTGACGAAGCTGCCCAGCGCGCAGGAGCCAGCCACCAGCCCGAGACCGATCGCCAGCACCCAGCGGCAGTCCACGCGCTCGATGTTGAGGATGGCGGCGGTCAAGGGCAGGGCGATCAACTGCGGCAGCGCCACGATCAGCGACAAGGGGGAGGTCTGGAGCGGCCGATAGCCCCTGACCTCAGCCAGATATTCGCTCGGGATCACGATGACGCCGAGCAGGATCACCAGAACACCCGCGAGCGTGATCAGGGAATGGGCGAAATTGCGACGGCCCAGCATCTGGAGCTTGAAGAAGGGCATGGGGTGGCTCCACTCGTTCACAAGGAACAAGGTCAGCAGCAGCCCACCAGCACCGAATAGCGTCTGGATCAGCGGTGAATTGAGCCAATCGAGCCGATCGCCCTGTTCCAGGGCGATGACCAGCATCACGATGGCCGGAAAGCCGGTGATGAGGCCAAGCCAGTTGAAGGTCTTGAATCGTTCCAGCCGCAGAGGATCTTGTGGAATCCCCCAGCCGATCGCGACCGCGCTCGCAAGGCAGAGCGGAACCACCTGCCAGAACACCATCCGCCAGCCTACATATTCCGTCCACAACGCGGCCAGGGGTGTGCCAAGGCTTGGTCCGAAGGTGGCGGTCAGGGCATAACCGGCAAGGCCATAGAGCTTGATGTTTGCGGGAAGGTAGCGCAGCGCGACGGTCATCAGCATTGGAGGCAAGCTGCCGCCCGCAAGGCCCTGGAGCGTTCGCAGCATTGCGAGCGTGCCGACATCCGGCGCGAAGGGGCACAGAAAACCGATCAGCGCGAAGCTCAGGACCGCGCCGATCGTGAAGCGCCGCAGTGAGAAGGTAACCGAGCACCATGGGGCGAAGGCCATGGCTGCGACGTTGGTCGCTTCATACAGCGCGGTCAGCCATGTCCCTTCGTCATGGCCGATCGAGAACACACCGCGGATATCGGCGAGCGCGACCTCGGTGACATGCTCGTTGAGGCCAGCAGTGAGGGACGCCAGCAGTACACCAACCAGACCGACTGCGAGGCGTGGGCCAAATGCAGGTAGCGCGGGGGGCGCCGATGCCGGGGGCACGGTTGTTGCTGTTGACGGCTGGCGAGGGGCGGCAATCGCTATCATGGCAGCCCGCGAAGGACGTTGGACGTGAAGAACATTGTGGCCTCGACAGTATTTCTGACGGTCATCAGGCCAGGTACAGGCGCGAACGATTCTCAGAAATCGACTGGCATGCAATCCAGCAGTGCGCTTGGCGCACTCCTTGTGAGAGCACTTATCGAGAACTGACCAACGAGAATGGGATGGGGGATAGGCGTCCGTATAATTGGGTGGTGCGGGCCTCGGGGGTGACCCGCACCTGGCACGGTCCTTGAGCTGGCTTGGGGGTAGAGTGCTCAAGTGTTGTGCCAAACGAGGAGTGCGCTGGTGAGCGCCCTATGATCTTTTGGTAAATCTTTTAGATATGGCCGCCTGGCTGCCATTATCCCGAATGTGCAGTATCGCAATCGGAACGCGCCTTTCCGAGGCCACGTCCTCTCACATCCCGCCTACAGTCGTCCGGTAAGCACCCGTATGCGTTCCGGACCCGTCGGGAAATTGGCTTTCGCGCATGTGTTGAGTGCGCTGCACGCAATGCATGGTCGCGAACTGTGCGACACGCGCCCTTTTCGTTTGATCATCCGTCAAACCAACAGGCCTATGACATTTGGCCGCCAGCGCCTGACGTCTTGGTGGATGCCCAATAGGTGGTGGAACCGCCGCCAACCTGTTGAATGCTGAGGTACGTAAAGGAGCCGGAGTTTGGCGCGCCGTGCCTATGGCGCACATCGGCTGGGATCCAGACACTATCTCCCGGTGAAAGAGACAGGATCTCTTCTCCCTCACATTGGATCAGCCCTGAACCTTGCAGAGCCAGCAGGAATTGTCCGTGTGGATGACTGTGCCAATTGGAGTTCGCCCCGGGAGGCAATTGCGCTCGCAGGGCTGTCATCTCGCCCTCCCTGACGCTGGACAGCAGCGGTTGAACCATAATGCCCCCGGAGCCGACTTCTTCGGCCACGGGCAAAAATTCTGCCTTGGCGCTGAATACAGTCATCCCGGAAGGCCGAACTTCTCGTTGCGAGTTGGGGGCGTCCGTCACCGGATCTACCGCGCGATTGCCGCGGCAGCGACCGCTGAGAGGCCATGGCTGAAGGAAAAATCGTCCATGCCGGAATTTACGATGACGATCATTACGTCATCGGGTCGGATGCCCGGCTCCTTGGCCAATTGCTCTACTAGGCATTGATAGAATGTGGATTTCGTATCCTCACTGCGGGTACGTCCAGTGGTGATGTGAAACAGGACGAAATCGTCCGAGCGTAGCGCGCCCATTGACGTGCTCCCCTGAAATGTGACCGATTGTGAGTAGAGTCCGACGCGAAGGAGTCGGACGGAATGAAGCGCAGCAGGTTCAGCGAAGAGCAGATCATCGCGATCTTGAAGGAGCAGGAGGCCGGGATGGCGACGGCGGATGTGTGCCGTCGCCACGGGATCAGCTCGGCGACGTTTTACAAGTACAAGGCCAAGTATGGCGGTCTGGAGGTGTCCGAGGCCCGTCGATTGAGGGCGCTCGAGGACGAGAACGCAAAGCTCAAGAAGCTCTTGGCCGAGGCGATGCTCGACAACGTGGTGTTGAAGGATCTGGCGTCAAAAAAATGGTGACGCCCGGCGCTAAGCGGGAAGCCGTCGCCCATGTCCGTGATCATCACGGGCTGAGCGAGCGTCGGGCGTGCAAGCTGGTTGGTGTGAGCCGGCGGGTGATCCGGTATCGGTCGTCGCGGCCGGACGATGGCGTGCTGCGGCAGCGTCTGCGCGAGCTGGCGGCGGAGCGTCACCGGTTCGGTTATCGGCGCCTTGGCTATCTGCTGGCGCGGGAGGGCATGACGCCCAACCACAAGAAGCTGCTGCGGATATATCGCGAGGAGAACCTGCGGGTGCGCCGCCGTGGCGGGCGCAAGCGGGCGCTGGGCACACGGGCACCGCTGGTGCTGCCAGACGGGCCGAACCAGCGCTGGTCGCTGGACTTCGTCTCCGATACCCTGACTTGCAGCCGGCGGTTCCGCATCCTGTGCGTGGTCGACGACTACACACGGGAATGCCTGGCGCTGGTGGCCGACACGTCGCTGTCGGGCATGCGGGTTGCGCGGGAGCTGACGCGGCTGATCGGGATGCGCGGCAAGCCGCATACGGTGGTCAGCGACAACGGCACCGAGCTGACCTCGTCGGCCATCCTGCGCTGGTCGCAGGAGCGTCGGGTCGAGTGGCATTACATCGCCCCCGGCAAGCCGATGCAGAACGGCTTCGTCGAGAGCTTTAACGGGCGGCTGCGCGACGAATGCCTCAATGAGACCCTGTTCACGTCGCTGGTCCATGCCCGCATCGTGCTCGACGCCTGGCGGCACGACTACAACCACGTCAGGCCGCACTCGAAACTGGGCGGGAAGACCCCCGCCGAGATCGCCGGCCAAGCTGTCCGGGGGCATGCCCCCGGACAGCTTGCCATCACCTCAACCAATCATCATGAAGGCGCCGGACTCTACCTCTGAGTGGTAACAATCAGGGGAGCACGTCACCATATAGTGGCGATCGAAGACCAAATCGCCCGCTTGATGCTGATGGATCGCGACAAACTGATCGGTCGGAGGAACGTCAAATGCTTCGACCAAAGCGCGATCCAGGCTCTCGACGATCGCTCTGATATAGATAGAGCTTTTTCCAGCGAGCAGTGAAATCCGTGTGAAGGGCATGATGGCATTCCATTTGCGTTGACACACATGGGATAGCGGGCGCAGTTAATTCCGAAAATTCGAACCTTTGGGATATACCATCCTGAAAATCAGGAGGCTTGAGTGCGCTTCGGCAACTTCGACATGGACGCCTTGCGAACTTTCGTTGTTGGCATCGAGGCGAATTCCTTTGCCCGAGCGGCGGAGCGGCTCGGGCGTTCGACCTCGGCGGTCAGTGCGCATCTGCGAAAGCTGGAAGACCAGGCTGGTATCGCCCTCGTGCGAAAATCAGGTCGTGGCCTTGCCCTGACCGATGGCGGGGAAGCGTTGCTCTCCTATGCCCGCCGCCTTCTAGACCTGAATGATGAGGCAATGAATGCCGTGCGTGGAGCCGGACTGGCGGGCTGGGTCAGATTGGGTTTGCAGGAGGATTTTGGCGAAGCGATCCTCCCACGTGTTCTCGGTCGTTTCGCAAGATCCCATCCGAAAGTGCGTGTAGAGGGACGCATCGCGCGCAACGGCGAATTGGTCGAGCGCGTTGCATCAGGAAAACTCGATCTGGCGCTTGCCTGGGCGGATGGCTCCGCGGTGGGGGATCCGCTCGCAAATGTACCATTGACCTGGCTCGGAAGTGCTTTGGACAGCCCCAACTGGCTTCCGGACGCGGGAGAACCGATTCCGCTCGTCACGCTGGATGGGCCTTGCGTGTTACGTAAGCTGGCCTGTGAGACACTGGACCGACAAGGCATCGCCTGGAGGATCGCCTTCGTCAGTCCAAGCGTCGGAGGGTTATGGGCGGCAACAGCAGCTGGCTTAGGCTTCGCACTGCGCACCAGCATTGGCATTCCGTCTTCGATTGCAGCAGTCGAATGCTCGGCTTTGGGGTTGCCGGACATGCCGCCGCTCAGCCTCGTTATGCTGCGTGGCACTCGCGATGCCGGGCCTGTGGCAGGGCATCTGGCCAAGATCATTCGCCAGGCCCTGGTCGAAACCCTTCCGTTTGAATGGCTGAATTGACGATGTTCGATCCCGACTTCCAAAACATCCTGCCGCCCCGCGAGCTTCAGTTCGAGATCGACCGGCGCCTTCCATCTTCGCTCACCAACCAGATCTGCACGGCCATTCGAACCGCGATCACCCAGGGAGCATTGGCGCCCGGCGCGCGCCTGCCATCCTGGCAGGACCTGTCTGCACAACTCGGGGTCGCCCGCGGCACGGTGCGGGTCGCTTATGATCGTCTTGTCGATGAACGGCTGATCGTTTCCTCCGGCGCGGCGGGCACCCATGTTGCGGATCAATCGCAAGCCGTTCCAACGGTGCCGGCAGATCGCTTCGCGGATCTGCGATCATCGCTCAGCCTTTTCGGAGCAGGCCCCTCGGGTATCTTCCAGATGGGGGTGCCTGCTCATGATGCGTTCCCTGCAAAATTATGGGCCAGATTGCATCGCCGCGCGGCCGATGTGGGGGCCATGCGCACCCGTTATATTGATCCACGCGGCATGGAGGAACTGCGCCATCAGATATCGGCGCATCTGGCCCTTGCACGTGGCATGCATTGCTCGGCCGGGCAGGTGTTTATCACCAGCAGTTTCCGGGGTGCACTGGGGCTGGTTCTGCACGCCCTGTCATCATCCTCGCGGCGACAGGCCTGGGTGGAGGAGCCGGGCTATCCGGTCTCTTGCCATGGTCTGGAACTTGCCGGCTTCGCTCCGATCGGCGTGAACGTGGACGAAGATGGCATTGATGTGGATTGTGGTATTCGGTTGGCATCCGACGCTGGCCTGGCGGTCGTGACGCCGGGGCAGCAAGCTCCGCTCGGTCATACCTTATCACCTGAGCGGCGACGGGCACTTCTCGCGTGGGCGGGGCAATCCGGTGCCTGGGTGATCGAGGATGATTACCTGAGCGAACTGCAACTCGGGAGTCGTGCGGCGCCTGCACTGGCCGCCAATGATCCTGAGGGCAGGGTGATCCACATCGGGACGTTCAGCAAGACGATCAGCCCTTCGCTCGGCATTGGCTTCGTGGTCGCGCCGGAAGGGCTGATTGCCCAATTGATGCGCGTTGCGACCTATCTGATGCCGCCACCAAATTATGCGGCGCAGTCTGCCCTGGCAGAATTCCTGGCCGAGGGTCACTATCTGCGACACCTGCGTCGCATGAAGACGCTCTATCTCAAGCGGCGAGATGCCGTGTTGCCGCCTTTGGTGGAGAGGCCGGTGGCGTGCGTGCTGCGGGCTTGACCGCCCATCTGCCCTTACCCGATGACACGGATGATACTCGTCTCCTGTCCCGGTTGCGAGAGCACGGCTTTGCACCGACGGCCCTATCTCAATGGTTCACAACGCAGCGACGCCAGCGTGGACTGGTTCTCGGGATTACCAATGCCACTGCTGAAACGGTGGAGCGCGATGCAACCTTATTACAATCACTGATTGGGCTGGACGGCTGGAAGGGATAATCGCTGAGCTTTCCATACCGCCGCGTCAGGGGCGAGGAGCGTGTCGACCTGCGTGACCAACTCTTTCAATTGGCGTGATAGGTCGTCCGCTGAACGTCTCGCCGTGCCTTGTAAGGCCAGAACGTGAATGCTCTGAAGGCCGATGCAGCCGAGGACAGCTTTCAGATAGGGCGTCAAGAAATCGGGTTGGCGGGCGTTCTCGCCCTGAAACACTCCGCCCGAAGCGATCGCAAGGATCACTGGCCTGTCGGAGACCAGACCCACCTTGCCATTTTCGCCAGGAGCGAATGTATGGAAGGCGCGGACGACGAGATCAATCCAGGCCTTCAGCGCTGCCGGGATCGTCAGATTGTGCATGGGCGTCCCGATCACGATCACGTCGGCCGCCAGCAACTGACGTGACCCCCGCCTTTCATCCAGCGGCGACCAGAGACCGGCCGGTGTTGTCGCGCAGGAGCGCAGGCGAAGCAACGGGCGGGGTTAACCCCGCTCGTTGCTGTTCGAGTTCGGCGGCGAACGCCGCCGGGGTGGCGTAGCCGAGCGAGGAGTGCGGGCGCTCGGTATTGTAGTCGTCGACCCAGCGCGCGAGGATCGAGCGGGCCTGGCCGATCGTGAAGAACAGCGTCTCGTTGAGCAGCTCGTCGCGCATGCGACCATTGAAGCTCTCGACGAACCCGTTCTGCGTCGGCTTGCCCGGCGCGATGTAATGCCACTCGACGCCCGCGTCGCCGGACCAGGCGAGCACTGCGTTCGAGGTGAGCTCGGTCCCGTTGTCGCTGACGATCATCTTCGGCCTGCCGCGTTCGGCGATCAGATCGGCCAGCTCGCGCACGACCCGCCGGCCCGAGATCGACGTATCGACCACCGCCCGGATGCACTCGCGCGTGACGTCGTCGACGATGTTGAGCACGCGGAACCGCCGCCCGGTGACGAGCTGGTCGTGCACGAAGTCCAGGCTCCAGCGCTGGTTGGGAAGCGCCAGCACCGGTGCAGGCGCCCGCGCGCCCACGGCGCGCCTTCGCCCCTTCCTGCGCCTGACCGTCAGACCCTCTTCGCGGTAGAGCCGCTGCGTCTTCTTGCGGTTGATCGTCACGCCGTCGCGCCGAAGCAGGATGTGGAGCCGCCGATAGCCGAACCGCCGGCGCTGCTGCGCCAGCTCACATAGCCTCGACCGCAGGTCGCCATCATCCGCTCGGCACGACCGATACCGCATGCTCGTGCGATCTGCCCCGACGACAGCACACGCCCGCCGCTCGCTCATCCCCAGCGTCGCCTGGAGATGCGCGACTGCTTGCCGCTTCGCGGCGGGCGCTACCATTTTTTTGACAGCAGATCCTTCAGACCCGCGTTGTCGAGCATCGTGTCCGCCAGCAGCCGCTTGAGCCGCGCGTTCTCCTCCTCAAGCGCCCGAAGACGCTTCGCGTCGGACACCTCCAGGCCGCCGAACTTGGCCTTCCATGCATAGTAGGTGGCGCTCGACATGCCGTGCCTGCGGCACAGATCCGTCACCACCGCGCCCGCCTCGGCCTCCTTCAGGATGCCAATAATCTGCTCTTCCGTGAACTGCTTCCGCTTCATCTGTCCGTCCCATCAAGGGGCCGATCTCTAGTTCCGGGTGGATGAAGAAACGGGGGTCACGTCACAACTCGGTAATGGCAACGGCCGAAGCATCGAGTGAAGGCGAGGAATTGTCGCTATCCGGCTTTCCTGACACGACCGCAGCCGCATAGGTTGCGTCGATCCCTTGAAAGGGAACACTTGCGAGATCGCGCGTATTTTGGGTGGCTGATGGATCGATGGTCATGAGGCGATCGACGATTGCCCCGCTAAGCATCGAACTGTGGGAGGCATCCCCGCGTGGGCTACAGGTCAGATGGAGGATGTGGGTCATGCCGAGGGGACAATCGGCTTGATGAAGCCGGCGATCATTTCCTCCAGTCCTTCCCGCCTATAAAAACGCCTTGCCCTATGGTTTGCCATCGCGGTATCGAGAACGAGGCGGTTACAAGCTCTCGCCCTTGCGATGGCCTCGAGTTCGCACAGCATGAGGCTGCCAAAACCGCGGCCCCGGCAACTGTCGAGCGTCACCAGATCGTTCACGAAGAGAAATCGGCCATGCACGAGATTGGTCTCTATTCGATAACCTGCCAGGGCGACATTGTGGCCACCTTCCTGATGGACGAGGACGCGATAGCCGTTGGCGCCCATTTCTTCTGCCTTGGCTGCCCAGTCCTCAGGCGTTTGCAGTTTCGGGCGAAGCTGGCGGATCAGATCGAAACACGCGGCAAAATCGTTAGCTGTCTCGGCATGGGAGAAGGTTGCAGGCAATGGCATGGTCGTTCCTCAAGACGGTCTGGCGACCACGGGTCGCTGTGCAGGCCTAATTTTGAGGCTCCCGAGCTGCGGATTCCGAATTGATGCCGCCCGCCATTCCGAGGAATTCCCGCCCGGGATTCCGATCTGATCCCGCCCACCATTCCGATTAATTTCCGCCCACCTGTGCGGTGGTGTTGAGCCTGA
>NZ_JBYNTR010000011.1:0-51903 GCF_057784955.1 Novosphingobium sp. BAM6
TGGAGGAACACGCCGAGATAATTGCCGCCATTGCCCGAGAGAAGGCAATGAAGGCATGGAAGCGTGAGTGGAAAATCGAACTCATCGAAAAGCACAATCCCGGATGGTGCGATCTGTTCGAACGTCTCGTTTGACCGAGAGCGATCCCAGCTTTCGCTGGGATGACGGTATTATGAGAACGTCCACTCCCCACCCAAAAAACAGACATTGAGTGAGCGCCAAATCGTTCACGCCACTCAAGTCCCCTCACCAGTCGATCGTGCCGCGTCCGTGTTCGGCCAGAAAGGCGTTGGCGCGGCTGAAGTGGCGGCAGCCGAAGAAACCGCGGTGCGCCGACAGCGGGCTGGGATGCGGACCTGACAGCACCAGATGATGGCTCTGCGCGAGGCCCGGTACGCGCATCGCCTTGGTCTGGGCGTGACTGCCCCACAGCAGGAAGACGCAGGGTTCGGCCTTGGCCGCGACGGCTGCGACGACGGCATCGGTGATCGCCTCCCAGCCGCGTTTCTGGTGCGATCCGGCCTGCCCTTCCTCCACCGTCAACGCATTGTTGAGCAGCAGCACGCCCTGCCGCGCCCAGTGTTCGAGATTGCCGTGCCCCGGCGCGGCGACGCCGCAGTCGGTGGCCAGTTCCTTGTAGATGTTCACCAGCGAGGGCGGCGTGCGCACACCCTCCTGCACCGAAAAGGCAAGGCCATGCGCCTGCCCGGCGCCATGATAGGGATCCTGCCCCAGGATCACCACGCGCACCTCGTCCAGCGGCGTCAACTCCAGCGCGCGCAGGCGGGTGCCGCGCGGCGGGTAGATGCGCTTTCCGGCGGCTTCCTGTTCGTGCAGCCAGCCCCCCAGGCGCCGCGACTCGGGCGTAGAGAGCACAGTTTCCAGTGCCCCCTGCCACGAGATCGGAACCGAGGGCGGAACGCCCGGCGCCTGATCCGTGTGATCCATTTGCCTCGCATCCATGGACTTCGCCCTTCGTTGTGCATCGCATCGGCCTGTTGTGCATTGCATCGACAATGCCGCCATTGCGGAAACCGGGTCCAGTCCCTAAGCATTTTCAGATTATGGCTGTCTATCTCCACGAAGAAGATCTCCCCGAGGGCGTGCTCGCTCCGGGCCCCGTCGCCGTCGACACCGAGACGATGGGGCTCATCACCCCGCGTGATCGTCTGTGCGTCGTCCAGATTTCCGATGGCAAGGGCGACGAGCACCTCGTTCGCTTCGCGCCGGGCAGCGACTATGCCGCGCCCAACCTGCGCGCGGTGCTGGCTGATCCGGCCCGGCTGAAGCTCTATCACTTCGCCCGCTTCGATCTGGCGGCGATCGAGCACTACCTCGGCGTCACCGCCGCGCCCGTGTTCTGCACCAAGATCGCCAGCAAGCTGGTCCGCACCTATACCGACCGCCATGGCCTGAAGGATCTGGTGCGCGAACTGCTGGGCAAGGAAGTCTCCAAGCAGCAGCAGTCGAGCGACTGGGGCGCGGCGGAACTGAGCGAACCGCAGAAGGACTATGCCGCCTCCGACGTGCGCTACCTCCACGCCATGCACACCATTCTGGTGGAGCGTCTGGCACGCGAGAAGCGCACCGAGCTGGCGCAGGCCTGTTTCGATTTCCTGCCCGCCCGCGCGCGGCTGGATCTCGCCGGCTGGCCCGAGCACGACATCTTCAGCCACGCCGCGGCCTGATCGCGGCCCCTTCGGAACCATCGCATGTCGGTAGAGGCCACCCAGATCCGCAACCGCCGCCAGCATCTGGCAAGGCCGGGCGGTGCGCGCGACCGGATGATCGCGCTGCTGTCCAGGGCCCTGCCCGCAGGCATCGGCGTGATGCTGGCGGTACTGATCGTCACACCACTGGCGCCGCGCGGCGAAGTCAGCTTCCTGCTCGACCGCAACAAGGTGGCCGTCACCAACGATCGCCTGGCCGCCACCAATGCGGGCTATCGCGGCAAGGATGACCGGGGCCGCCCGTTCCTCATCACAGCCGATCATGCGCTGCAGACATCGGCAACCGACACGATCGTCAACCTGCAGGGGCTCGGCGCCGAGCTGTCGTTGAACGACGGCCCCGCACGGATCGTGGCCCCCACAGGCCGTTATGATTACAGCATCGAAAAACTGCAGGCCGATGGCCCGGTGGTTTTCAACGGGCCTGACGGCTATCATATGACCACCAGCAAGGTGGATATCGACATCAAGACCAAGACTGCTAAGGGAACCGGCGGCGTTCAGGGCCAGGTTCCGACCGGTACGTTCAGCGGAGACACGATGTCTGCCGATTTCGAGAACCGGACGGTCAATCTGGACGGCCGTGCCCGCATGACGATCGTGCCGGGCAAGATGAGGATACCCAAATGACGCTTCGCCGCGCAGGCCGTGCCGTTTTGATGACCGCCATGGCGGGTAGCTGCCTGCTGCTGGCCACGCAGTCCGGCGCGCAGATGCTCAAGGGTCATGACAGCAATGCGCCGGTCCATACCGAAGCCGATCACATCGAGCTTCAGGACAAGCAGAACCGCGTGATCCTGACCGGCAACGTCGATGTCACGCAGGCCGAACTGCGCCTGCGCTCGGCCCGCACGCTGGTCAATTACACACAGGGCAACCAGACGCAGATCCAGCGCATCACCGCCAGCGGCAACGTGATCGTCACGCGTCCGGGTGAAGTGGCGACCGGCGACACCGCGATCTACGATTTCAACAAGCGGATCATCACGATGATCGGCAATGCCACGATCAAGCGCGACAACGGCGATACGCTGCACGGCGGCCGTTTCGTGATCGACCTCAACTCCGGGGTCTCGCAGGCGACGGGCGGGCGCGTCTCAGGCACCTTCACGGTGCCCAAGCAGCAGAACCAGTCCTCGTCGACGCAGAGCACCGCCACGCAGGGCGCGCCCAAGAAGAAGTGATCTTCGCAGGCCTTCCGGAAGCGAAATTCCGGAAGGCCTGCGACCAAACCGTTTTCCTACATCATCGAACCTGCGTATCTGGTTTTGGGCCTTCCTCAGTGACAGGAGTCCCGATGACCAGTCCGATTTCGACCCCCGCCCGCTATACGCCCGCCTTTGCAGTCGGCTTTTCCGACACCGGCGGCGAATTCTCGCTCGTGCATGCAGCACAGCCTCTGCCGGTCACGATGGCCGTCGGCGAGCCTGCAACACCTCTCAGCAGCGCGACCGCCACCAGTCTGACGGCTGGCCCCTACGTTCCGGTTGCCGGCCGCACGGTGATGATCTCGCTTGCGGGAACCTGGTCCGGCGCCGTCCGCCTGCTGCGCTCGATCGATGGCGGCACGACAAAAGTGCCCGTCACTGTGGGTGGCAGCGCCTGGGGACAGTTCACCGGCAATGCCTGCGAGCCGGTATGGGCAGAAGAAGAGGACGGCGTAAGCCTCTGGCTCGATATTACGCTGACCAGCGGCAGCGTCAGCTATCGGCTTTCGCAGTAATACCAAAGCGCGATGAGCTGGACTCATCGCGCTTTGGTGTAAGGGCCCGTTTGAAAATTCGGCATAGCCGGATTTGGCGGCACCGGCACTCTCCCCCACTGAGCACCCAACGGTAGTATCCTGCGGGTGATAGGGTGGGGGAGAGGGCCGGTGCCGAACCAAAAATGCCGCCGCAGGCATTTTTCAAACAAACTCTAAAAGCGCCTTTCGCAAGACCATCGTCATTTGCGGGATCGCCGGCCTTCTGTCGCCATGCATCAATAGGCGCGATCGTGGACCAGCACTCTGAGCGTCATAGCAAGTATCTGGAGGTCGCGCAGGATCGTCCAGCCCTCCAGATATTCCAGATCCGCCTGCAAGCGATCGGTAAGGTCCGATTCGCGATCCGTGGCGCCGCGAAAGCCACGCACCTGCGCCAGCCCGCTGAGGCCCGGCTTCAGGCAGTGCCGCTGCCAATAGCGACGATCGACTTCCCAGAACAGCTTGCTGCCCGCCAGCGAGCCCATGGCATGCGGACGGGGCCCGACAAGGCTCATGTCGCCCAGCAGAACGTTGAACAGTTGCGGCAGCTCATCGATGCTGGTGCCGCGGATGAACCGGCCGACGCGGGTGATCCGCTGATCGGTACGCGACGCGGACTGACTGCCGTCCGCATCGTTCAGCGCGTGGGTCATCGAACGGAACTTGTACATCGAGAAGAAGCGATTGCCGCGACCGATGCGCCGCTGGACGAACAGCACCGGACCACCGTCCTGAAGCTTCACCGCCGCCGCCACGACAAGCAGCAATGGCGAAAGTGCCAGGATTGCCGCACCGGAAAACGCCATGTCGAAGAGCCGCTTCATCGCCCGGTCGCGCAGCCCCAGCGGCCCGGTCGAGACCATGAGCAGACCATAGCCACCAGCAACACGCGCGCCCTGAGCACCGAGCCGCGCGACCTCGTCGTCCAGCACTTCCCCGTCTACATTGGCGCCCTTCAGCACCACAGCCCAGGATGCGCGCCGCTCCGGCGGGCAGCTGACGATCACACGGTCGATATTGCGCAGCACCAGCCCCACGCGCGCCAGCATGTGCGGATCATCGAGGTTCAGGCGCAACCCCATGGCTGCCGCGGAGATGCGGATGGCCCCGGGTATCTGCACTTGCGGGCCACCGTCATCGATCACCAGTTCGTTGATGACGTTGTGTCCGCACCGCCAGCTGACAAAGCTGCGCAGCTGAAGGCGCCCCCATACAGCGAATGCCGATGCGCTCAGGGCCCCGGACACGAAGCCGATGCGCGAAAACTCCGTCGATGCCTTGACCAGGAAGTGTACGAAGATCACCGCGACCAGGCCGACCGCCATGGCGAACAGCGCCCGACCGATGCCGGTCCAGGGGCGTCGCAGTGCCGCGATTGAATAGGCGCCGTTGTACAGGCCGATGGTCAGGTAGATAGGGAAAAGCATCTGCGCGAGCAGCAGGGATTCTTCGGCCCCGCGCTGCCCCATGAAAACATAACCGACGATCGAAAACCCGACCAGGATCGCGAAAATGTCTGCCAGGAGCAGGGCCAAATAGCATTGCAGACGTCGTTGCGTGAGCGAAGGCGCCACGAGCAGTGCACTGTCCGCCAGCTGCGAATCAGCCAATGCCTGTTGGGCGATGGGCGCATTCATGACGTTTGCACTCCCCAACCTGTTCCTCCCGCCCGATAATTCTCAGACGGCGCGCCAGACAGCCCCTTGCTGCACTGCAATAGGTATAACTACCAGGGCATTCTTACGGCAACCACAAATACTGCAATGATGGAATGTTCTGCAGGCAGGGTTATATTTACGATTTGCTGGCGACCTGCGCTATCTGAGCCATCACCTGCGACAGTAAAAGTTCGGAATCCTGATTGTTTTTCATCAGGATGCGATGCGTTTCCACCAGCCTCGCGCCCAGTCGGGCCAACCGCGGACCGTGCCATATCCGCAACTGTGCGCCCAATACCGCCTGATCTTTCCAGAATATCCGACGGGCATCGACTTCAGTCTTGATAAAGGCTGCAATATCGGCCTGCTCGCCCAGCCGCGCGTTGAGCGCCGCCAGTTGTGCCACGCGCCGCTCGATGGCCAGCAACAATCCCACCGGGTTGATCGCCTGATCGCGAAACCGCTTGAGTTCACCTGCCAGCTGGGCCTTCCGGCCGCCCAGCACGGTATCCACCAATGGCCCGAAATCGTCATCCTCGGTTCGCGCAGCCACGGCATCGAGATCGGCAACCGTGACGGCACGCGGTGTCTGCGCCGTCGCATCCATGTAGAGCGCCAGCTTTTCGACCTCGGCACGGGCAAGGCGCGTGTCGAGCCCGGCAGCGCGGGCGATCCGCTCGGCCAGATCGCTGCCCATCTTCAATCCCGCACCATTGGCCATGGCACGTACCGAGCCCGAAACCGCGGCGAGATCGGGCGGATAGAACATCGCGACGAGCGCATCGGGGCGCGGCGCGAGCAATTTGGCGGTGCGCGACTTGTCGGTGGCGCCGGTGGCAACGACCAGCACCGGACAAGGCTCGGCCTCGCCTTCCAGCAGGATCGACAGGGCATCGTGTGCCTCGTCGCCCTGCACGCGGATCCAGATATGGCGCGTACCGCCGAACAGCGAGGTCGAGCGCGCTTCATCGCCCAGCCGGACGGGATCGCGCTTCAGCTCGGCGCCGGTAAACTCGATTCGCTCGCCGGGATCGGGCAACAGGTCGAAAATGCGTGCAGCGGCATCGCCCGCACTCGCCTCGTCACCGCAGAAGAAGAAGACGCGCGCCTGACCCGCGACGCGCTGAGCCAGACCTGCGAAATCGCGCTGGGTGGCCTTCACTGGTCCGTGTCGCCGCGCAGGCGCAGCGCGACACTGGTGACGATCCGGGTGGCGATGTCCTTCGAGAGATTCTCCAGCGCCGTCTGCTCCGCCGCGATTGTGGCATAGTCCGAACTGACCACGTCGATGCCCGCGTCCGAGCTGGCGCTCGAATCGAGCAGGACTTCGCCGGTGGCGTTGTCTACCAGCTGATAGCGCGCGCTGAGCGTGCGGCGTTCGCGCGTGATCGAGTCGTCCGACAGCACCGCAAGGCCTTCAAGCTTGTCATCGAGACGCACATCGAGGCGGTACTTGGGATTACTCGCCTTGCCGCTGCCAAGGCTGTCAACCAGCGCATTGCGCACCAGCCAGCCGTCCTGCCCACTGATCGCCGAAACTTCCACGCTGGAAAGCCCCTGCGCGACCGCGCCATGGCCGCCGCCGGCATACATCGGCGTCAGGCCGCAGCCCGAAAGCGTCAGTGTGACAGCCAGCGCACCGGCAACGAGAGGCAGGACGCGCTTCATGCGACCAGGTTCACCAGACGGTCGGGCACGACGATCACTTTCCTTACCTCGGCTCCATCGAGGGCACGCTGCACCTTCTCGCTGGCGAGGGCAAGCGCTTCGAGCTCCTCCTTCGAGGTGCCCTTGGCGACCGTGAGCGTATCGCGCAGCTTGCCTTTGACCTGCACCGCCACGGTCACTTCGTCGTCGACCAGCAGCGCCGGATCGACCTCGGGCCACAGCGCCTCGGCGACAAGGCCCTCTCCGAAAGTCGACCATGCCTCTTCGGCAAGGTGCGGCATCATCGGTGCGATCAGCAGCAGCAGCGTGCGGATCGCCTGCGAGCGACTGGCAGAGGGCGCGGCCTTTTCGGTGGCGCCGGTCAGCTCGTAGATGCGCGCCACGGCCTTGTTGAAGCCGAGCGATTCGATGTCGCCCGCGATCGCGGCGACGGTCTGGTGCGCCTTGCGGTCCAGACCCTTGTCTTCGCCGGTCGCGCTCGCATCGAACTGGCCGAACAGACGCCACAGGCGCTGCACGAAGCGGCCGCAGCCCTCGATCCCGGCTTCCGACCACGGCAGGTCGCGCTCGGGCGGGCTGTCGGACAGCATGAACCAGCGGATCGCGTCGGCGCCGTAGGTCGCGACGATCTCATCGGGATCGACGACGTTCTTCTTCGACTTCGACATCTTGATGACTTTGCCGACTTCCACCGGCTGGCCATCGGCCTTGAGCGTCGCGCCATCGGCGCTGCGCGTGATCTCGGACGGCGCGAAGAACACCGAACGCCCGCCTTCGGGGCGCGAATAGGTCTCGTGCGTCACCATCCCTTGCGTGAACAGGCTGGCGAACGGTTCCTTGACCTCGACCTTGCCGATCCGGGCCAGTGCGCGGGTCCAGAAGCGGGCATAGAGCAGGTGCAGGATCGCGTGCTCGATCCCGCCGATGTACTGTTCCACCGGCAGCCACCTGGCGATCACCGCCGGGTCGAACGGCGCATCGGCAGGCTGGCTGGCGAAGCGCAGGAAGTACCACGAGCTGTCTGCGAAGGTATCGAGCGTATCGGTCTCGCGCCGCGCTGCGTGCCCGCATTGCGGGCAGTCGACATGCTTCCACGTCGGGTGACGGTCGAGCGGATTGCCCGGCACCGAGAAATCGACGTCCTCGGGCAGCGTGACCGGCAGGTGCTTCTTGGGCACCGGCACCACGCCGCAGATCTCGCAGTGGACGAACGGGATCGGCGTGCCCCAGTAACGCTGGCGCGAAACGCCCCAGTCGCGCAGGCGCCACACCGTCTGGCCCTGTCCCCAGCCCTCGCCCTCGGCGCGGGCGATGACGGCGGCCTTGGCCTCGGCCACGCTCAGACCGTTGAGGAAGTCGGAGTTCACCAGAACGCCGTCGCCAGCCTCTGACTCACCGTCGAAGGGCTTGTCGGCCTCCTCGGCGCTGGCCGCGACGACGCGCAGGATCGGCAGGGCGTACTTGGTCGCGAACTCGAAATCGCGCTGGTCGTGCCCCGGAACGGCCATGACCGCGCCGGTGCCGTAATCCATCAGCACGAAGTTGGCGATGTAGACCGGCAGCTCCGCGCCCGTGAACGGGTGCTTCGCGGTGACGCCAGTATCGAAGCCCAGCTTCTCCGCCGTTTCCAGCTCGGCCGCGGTCGTCCCGCCCTGCTTGCACAGCGCGATGAAGTCCTGCACGTCCGGGCGACCTTCGGCGGCCTTCTGCGCGATCGGGTGATCGGCGGCGACAGCCACGAAGCTGGCGCCGAAAATGGTGTCGGGCCGGGTCGAGTAGACCTCGACGCTGCCGCCGTCGGACAGGTCGAAGCGGAACTGCAAGCCCTGTGACTTGCCGATCCAGTTCTCCTGCATCGTGCGGACCTTATCGGGCCACTTGTCTAGCGTGGAGAGACCTTCGAGCAGTTCGTCGGCAAAGTCGGTGATCTTGAGGAACCACTGGGAGAGCTTGCGCTTCTCGACCAGCGCGCCCGAACGCCAGCCGCGCCCGTCGATCACCTGCTCGTTCGCCAGCACGGTCATGTCGACCGGATCCCAGTTCACCGCCGATTCCTTGCGGTAAACGAGATCGTTCGCATAGAGATCGAGGAACAGCGCCTGTTCGTGGCCGTAGTATTCCGGCTCGCAAGTGGCGATCTCGCGGCTCCAGTCGAGCGCGAAGCCCAGGCGCTTCAACTGCGCCTTCATGTTGGCGATGTTGTCGCGCGTCCAGCCGCCAGGGTGAACGCCCTTTTCCATCGCCGCGTTCTCGGCGGGCATGCCGAACGCGTCCCAGCCCATCGGGTGCAGCACTTCGTGGCCGCGCATGCGCTTGTAGCGCGCCAGCACGTCACCCATCGTATAGTTGCGCACGTGGCCGATGTGGATGCGCCCCGAAGGATAGGGGAACATCTCAAGGACATAGCTGCGCGGCTTGGTGGTCGCATCGTCGGCACGGAAAACCTGTGCCTCATCCCACACCTTCTGCCAGCGCGTGTCCGCCTGAGCCGGATCGAACCGCTCGGTCATTGTATTTCAGTCTCTCTCAAGGGCGCATCGCGCCCTGCGGGGTGGCGCCGCCGGTCCGCTGCCGAACAGGGAACGACGACGCGCAGGAAGAATCAGTTGGAGCTGGTGATCGATTCGCGACGCAGGTCGCGCGCCTTGGTGAGGATGATATCCTCCAGCTTCTGGACCGTTGCAGCCTGTACCGGCGCAGGCGCCCAGGTGCCGTTCTGCTGCACTTCGCGGGTCGCCGCGACGTTCAGCGCATCGGCGCGCAGATCCTGGTCGAGGATCGTCACCGAGACCTTCATCCGCTCGGTCGGGTCCTTGGGGTTGACGTACCAGTCGGTGACGATGACGCCGCCGTTGCTGTCGGTCTGGAGCAGCGGCATGAACGACAGCGCATCGAGGCTGGCGCGCCACAGGTAGCTGTTCACGCCGATCGTCGTCACCTTGGAGGCCGCAAGCACGGCCTGCGACTGCACCGGACGCTTGCCCGCGCACCCCGCCATCGAAAGCGCGACAACGCCGCAGAGGCCGGCGGCGAGACCGGCGCGGGCCAGCTTGCCTGCAAGAGTACGGCCGGTGTCGGTGCTTCCTGTCATCGTAATTCCAGTTCCTGTTCCATGACGTCCATCCGGCCACAGGGGCAACGGGCCTGACGCGCGAAGATCCATCGCCTCTATAGCTGCCCGCGCTCGCGCGGCAAGGGCCACCGCAGCAGGTGCCGTCGTTTGCCGGCCTGTAGACGAAAGCGGATTGCATGCGGGCACGATCGGCGACCGTGGCATTAGGGACGGGCAAGCTAAACGCGCGATGAACGAGGAAAGGGGAACGGGAAGGGTGTACGATGCACGAGACCGCTCCCCACGCCGATCAGCCTGTGTTAAGCCGGATGTTGCTTCATCGGATGCGCCCGAAGCCATCGCCCCGCCGGACGATGCCGCGCTGAAGGAAAACTGGGTCGGATCGTCTGGACATGGCAACCCTTGCCTTATCTCAACCCCGTATCGCGCAAGAGCAGGACTCCGCGCCGCGCTCGGCCATGCGTGCGGGGCTGGGGCTTGCCTCCTGCGTGGCGGTGCTCGCCTTGCCCAGCGCGATGCTCGCCTTTGCAACGAACCTGCGTCACGCCCATGCCGTTACCGTGGTCGACCCGCTGACAGCGGCCACCGATTCGCTCTCGCTTGCCCGCGAAATGGCGCTGCGCTCGCTCGCCAAGGGTCAGCGGTTTCCGTTTACCCCGGCCGGTACGCCCAATCGTCCGGAGCGCGCCGTGACGGTGGCCGTGCGTGTCGACCCCGAAGCCGCCAAGGCGATCATCGTCCATGGGCATATCCCTCTGCCACAGGCCGATGACAGTCCCACTGCGGCCGCCAATCGCATGCGCATCGCACCGGCCGCCTTCAATCTGGGGGTTTCGCGCGGGGGATACCAGTCGTTCTCGCAGCAGAACCTGGTTCCTCCTTCGCCTGTCCCGCACGATATTCAGGACCTTCCCGATCTCAAGCGCTTCAATCTGACGCCAGGCGGGAACAGCAAGGCCGATCCGTCGCGCTTCAGCACGCGACTTTCCTTCGATGACAAGCACCCGACCGGACGATCGCCACGCAGCTATGCCGGTGATTCGAACGAAGTTGACGTCGGCGGCGCCTATCGCGTGACCAAGAATCTCGATGTCACGGCAGGCGTGCGCTACACACAGGACCGCGAGCGACTAATGCCGCTGACCGACGGCAAGCTGGACAGTCAGGCCGTCTACCTCGGCACCCAGTTCAAGTTCTGAAGCCTATATTCCCGTTCTGATAATAAGGGCGCAGGCCCGGGCGAGGGCCCTCGCGTGTCCGTTAAGCGGTCAGATGCAAAGCCCGAATGCAAAGCATTGCGTGCGCGGTGCGCATGTTGCGTTCAAAAATTGCAAGTTTCACTCACCGAACTGCAATCTTGCCCTGCCATCAACCATTTCCTAGCAATAGCATGACTGTCATCGGACAGGCACAAGGGAAAGGATCGATATGGCGAAAGTGGCAATCGTGACCGGTGGAACCCGTGGCATCGGCGAGGCGATCTCGCTCGCCCTGAAAGAGCGTGGCCATACCGTCGTCGCGAACTATGCCGGTAACGAGGAAAAGGCCAAGGCCTTCACCGAACGGACCGGGATCACCGCCTATCGCTGGGACGTGGGCGATCACGAGGCCTGCCTCGTTGGCTGCAAGCGCGTGGAAGATGAAGTCGGCCCGATCGATATCGTCGTCAACAATGCGGGGATCACCCGCGACGGCGTGCTTCACAAGATGACCTTCGATGACTGGAACGAGGTCATGCGGATCAACCTTGGCGGCTGCTTCAACATGGCCAAGGCGACGTTCCCCGGCATGCGCGAGCGCAAGTGGGGCCGTATCGTCAACATCGGCTCGATCAACGGGCAATCGGGCCAGTACGGTCAGGTGAATTACGCCGCTGCCAAGTCCGGCATCCACGGCTTCACCAAGGCGCTGGCGCAGGAAGGCGCCAAGTTCGGCGTGACCGTGAACGCCATCGCGCCCGGCTATATCGACACCGACATGGTCGCTGCCGTCCCCGCCACCGTGCTGGAGAAGATCGTCGCCCGCATCCCGGTGGGCCGCCTTGGCGCCGCCAAGGAAATCGCGCGCGGCGTGGCCTTCCTGTGCGACGACGAAGCCGCGTTCGTCACCGGCTCGACGCTGTCGATCAACGGCGGCCAGCACATGTACTGATCTGGAAGGCCGGGCGCGACAATCCCGTCGCGCCTGCCCTTTCTCGTCATGCCCCGTTGTCCTAGGAAGCGGCCATGACCTCGCCCTATCATCCCCCGGTCAAGCGTTCGGTCGAGATCGCCGGACACAAGACCTCGATCAGCCTCGAACCGGTGTTCTGGGACCGGCTGCGCACAGCGGCGCTACGCGAAGGCGTTCCGGTCAACGCCCTCGTTGCGCGAATCGACGCGGAACGGCTGGAAGCCGATGTGCCTCCCGGTCTGGCGGGGGCCATTCGCATCTGGCTGATGCTCTGCCAGCCCTGACACGAACAAGGGCGGCAAGGCATACGCCCGCCGCCCTTTTCCATGACTTGTGCCGAAGCCTCAGTACGCTGGCGGATCGCTGGCCGGGAAGCTCTCGTCCGAGGCTTCGTCCACCTTGCTCCAGCCCTTGGGCTTGCCGGTCATATTGTCCGGCCCGGCATCGCGGACGTGGCGGTGATCGCTACCGGCAAAGGCCAGTTCGTCCTTGTCGCGGTTGAGGTACTTGTAGAGCGCATAGCCAGCCGCGCCCAGCGCGGCGGTACGGATCAGACCCATGGGTGCATCCTCCTTGGCAGTGAATATCTGCCGGGAAGAACGCGCCCATCGGGCCGTTGGTTGCCGGTGCGGGAAAGACTCCGCCCCGGCTTATCCGTTATTCCCCGCCGACGCGTTCGATCTGCGCGCCGACCAGAGCCAGCTTCTCTTCGAGACGCTCGTACCCGCGGTCGAGGTGATAGAGGCGATGCACCTGCGTCTGCCCCTGCGCGACGAGGCCTGCAATCACCAGGCTCATCGAGGCGCGAAGATCGGTCGCCATCACTTCGGCGCCGTACATCTGCTTCACGCCGTGGACGATCGCCGTGCGGCCCTTAGTCTCGATATGCGCGCCCATGCGGTTCAGTTCGGGGACGTGCATGTAGCGGTTCTCGAAGATCGTCTCGGTGAGCACGCTGGAGCCTTCGGCCATGCACAGCAGCGCCATCAGCTGGGCCTGCATGTCGGTGGCGAAGCCCGGATAGGGTGCGGTCGAGAGCGTGACCGGACGCAGCTTGCCGTCCGATGCCACGTTGATGCCGCCCGCGACCGGCTCGACATGCACGCCCGCATCGCGCAGGGCCTGCACAGTCGCTTCCATGTCCTCGACCTTGGCGCCTTTGAGGAACACCTCGCCGCCGGTGATCGCCGCCGCGCAGGCGTAGGAGCCCGCCTCGATACGGTCGGGCATGACCATGTAGGTCGCGCCGTGCAGACGCGGCACGCCGTGGATGGTGAGGTCGGACGTGCCGATGCCCTCGATCTGCGCGCCCATCGCGACCAGCAGGTTGCACAGGTCGACGATCTCGGGCTCGCGCGCGGCGTTGTGCAGCGTGGACTTGCCGTTGCACAGCACTGCCGTCATCAGCGCGTTCTCGGTCGCGCCGACCGAGACCACCGGGAAAGCATAGCGTCCACCGGGCAGGCCGCCGTCGGGCGCCACGGCCTTCACGTAACCCGCCGCCATCTCGATCTTCGCGCCCAGCGCCTCCAGCGCCTTCAGGTGCAGGTCGATCGGTCGGTTGCCGATGGCGCAGCCGCCGGGCAGCGACACGGTCGCCTCGCCCATGCGCGCCAGCATCGGGCCCAGCACGAGGATCGAGGCGCGCATCTTGCGCACCAGATCATAGGGGGCGACGGTGCTGGTGATGCGCGTCGCCTGCAGGGTCATCACCCGGCCGAAGTCCTCCGGGCGGCTGCCCGCGATGGCCGTGGAAATGCCGAACTGGTTCATCAGGTGCTGGAACCCGTCGATGTCGGCCAGACGCGGCAGGTTGCGCAGCGTCAGCGGCTCATCGGTCAAGAGCGCACAGGGCAGCAGCGTGAGCGCGGCGTTCTTTGCACCGGAAACGGGAATGGTGCCGGAAAGGCGCTTGCCGCCTTCGATGATGATCTTGTCCATTTAGCGCCATGTAAAGGTATTCGCGATAGTCACAAGACGCTGCGTGACGCGCGAGTGTCATTGAGACGGCCCGCAACCTTTGGGCGACCGAAGGCATTGTGTGCCCGTTGCACATTTGTAGTGTTCCGTATCTAATCTGGCCGCCAGCACCAAGGAGGCGACGACCAATCCCATGAGTACCAAGGATTTCCGCAAACCGGTCCGCAAGGCCGTGTTCCCTGTCGCCGGGCTCGGCACCCGTTTCCTGCCTGCCACCAAGGCGATCCCCAAGGAACTGCTGCCGATCGTCGACCGCCCCCTGATCCAGTACGCCGTCGACGAGGCGCGCGAGGCGGGGATCGAGGAATTCATCTTCATCACCGGTCGCGGCAAGACCGCCATCGTCGAACATTTCGACACCGCCTTCGAACTGGAAGCCACCATGCGCGAGCGTGGCAAGTCGCTCGACGTGCTCGACCCCACCCGCATCGCGCCGGGCAATCTCACCACCGTTCGCCAGCAGGTGCCGATGGGCCTTGGCCACGCGGTGTGGTGCGCGCGCGCCGTGGTGGGTGACGAGCCTTTCGCGATCTTCCTGCCCGACGAGATGATGTACGGCTCGCCCGGCTGCATGAAGCAGATGGTCGAGGCTTACGACGAAGTGGGCGGCAACCTGATCTCGGTGCTCGAAGTGCCGCATGAGAGCGTGTCCAGCTACGGCGTGATCGCGCCCGGCGAAGTGCGCGGCAACCTGACCGAAGTGAAGGGGCTGGTCGAAAAGCCCAAGGTCGAGGAAGCGCCGTCGAACAAGATCGTCTCGGGCCGCTACATCCTCCAGCCCGAAATCATGGGCCTGCTCGAAACGCAGGGCAAGGGCGCGGGCGGCGAGATCCAGCTGACCGATTCGATGGCCAAGCTGATCGGCCAGCAGCCGTTCCACGCCGTCACCTTCAACGGCCGCCGCTTCGACTGCGGCTCGAAACTGGGCTTCGTCGAGGCGACGATGGCCGTCGCCCTCGACCGCGCCGACCTCGGCGACGACGTGCGCGCGCTGATGAAGACGATGCTGGGCTAAACCTTGAATGGCTCCCCGCCCGGCATCAAGCGCGGGCGGGGGGCCAACTCTCAACGCTCAGTCTGTCAGGCCGAGCCTTTGGCGTCGCGATAACCGCAACGCTGGCACGCGCTTTTGAATACGAAAAACGGCAGCATGAACGCGAAGTAACGCCGTTCGCAACACGGACATCGGGCCGTCACAGCCAGAACCAGCGCCAGTACGCTCGACACTGCGGCGAGCGGGATCATCGCAATGATGATCCCCGCGTACAAAGCCGACCCCTGCAGGTTCCACACGGTGCCCGGTACAATCGCGGGCACCCATGCCACCATTCCCAATGACACGATCGTTCGTTTGCCCTCAAGAGTCATGACACCTCTTCCCGCGTACAGCCGACCACCTCACTTCGCCGTCGAGGATGAATAAGGCCGCGCGGAAGGCGCCGTGCCCCAGGTCTTGTTCGGCTGGGCCTGCATCGTGAAGTGCAGCGTGCCGCCGGCGCGCACTTCCGCATCGGAAATCCATGTACGGGCCAGCGCCTTGCCGTTCAGCTCCACCCGCCCGACGTAGCGGTTCGCGTCCGACAGGCCATCCACGTCCACGGTGAAGGTCTTGCCGTTGGGCAATTCCACGGCGGCATGGCGCACGAAGGGCCGCCCGATCACATATTGCCCGCTGCCCGGCGTCACCGGGTAGAAACCGAGCCCGGTGAACACCAGCCAGGCCGACATCTGGCCAAGGTCGTCGTTGCCCGATAGGCCGTCCGGCGTCGGCTTGTACTGGCTCTCGACGATCTGCTTGAGCCGCTCCTGCGTGCGCCACGGCGCGCCGGCATAGTCATAGAGATAGGCGACGTGGTGGCTCGGTTCGTTGCCGTGGATGTACTGGCCGATGAGCCCGGCGATATCCTCGGCATGGCTGTAGTCGAGCTTGGAATTGTCATAGTCGAACATCGCATCGAGCTTGGCGACGACCTTCCTGTCACCGCCCAACGCCTTGAACAGCCCGGCCTGATCCTGCGGCACGAACCAGCTGTATTGCCAGGCATTGCCCTCGGTATAGTCCGAACCATAGTTGATCGCGGTGGGATCGAAGGGTGTGCGGAACGACCCGTCGCTCTTGCGCGCGCGGACCCAGCCGGTCTTGGCATCGAAGCTGTTGCGCCAGTACCCGGCGCGCCTGTCGAACGCGGCCTCGATATCCTTGCGGCCCATCTTCTGCGCCATGCGCGCGATGGTCCAGTCATCGTAAGCGTATTCGACCGTCTTGGACGCCGCCTCGGGCTCCTTGTCGATCGGCACATAGCCCAGCTTCATGTAGTAGCCGAGGCCGCCGTAAGGCGCGTAAGTCGCGCTCTTCACCATCGCATCGAGCGCGGCATTCGCATCGAACCCCGGCATGCCCTTGAGGTATGCATCCGCGATCACCGGGACCGCGTGATAGCCGATCATCGTCCAGGTCTCGCGCCCGGCGAACTGCCAGACGGGCAGGATGCCGTAAGGGCTCTCCTGCTGGCTGGCGACCAGCGAGTTCACCACGTCGGCGGTCGTCTGCGCGGGCTGGATCAGCGTCAGCAGCGGATGTTCGGCGCGGAAGGTATCCCACAGCGAGAAGGTGGAGCGGAAGGTAAAGCCCTGCGCCCGATGAACCTGATCGTCCGGCCCGCGATACTGGCCGTCGGCATCGCTCCACACCGAGGGGGCGAGCAGGCTGTGATAGAGCGCGGTATAGAGGTTGGTGCGCATCGGCTGGGGCGCGTCGATCTTCACCCGGTCGAGCGCGCTGCGCCACAGGCTCTCGGTCCGGGCGCGCACGGTGTCGAAATCGGCGCCTTCTGCATCAAGGTTGGCGATGGCGCCTTGCTCGTCCACGCCCGAGAGCGCCACGCGCACTTCCAAGGGCTTGGAAAGCGTGCCGAAATCGAGCCGCGCCTCCAGCGCCTTGCCCAGCTTTTCGGGCAGCGCATCGCTGCCGCGCCCCGGCCCCTGAAAGCCCTTGTAGGCGACATGCTCGTCCCGGTCGAGGAAGGCATGATCCGTCAGCGGCGCGGAAAAGCGCATCGCGAAGAACAGCTTGCGCCCCGCCGCCCAGCCGCGCGTCTCGCGAAAGCCGGTGAGCGTGCCGTCCGGGTGCAGGTGCAGGCCGGACCACAGGACCTTGCCGGGATAATCATAGAGGCTCGATCGCATGTCGAGCAGCAGGTGCGCCTCGGCGCCCTTGGGGAAGGTATAGCGATGGACGCCCACGCGCGTCCCCGCCGTCAGTTCCGCGCGCACGCCGCTGTCGGCCAGCGTCACCGCGTAATAGCCGGGCCTGGCGACTTCGGTATCGTGCGAGAAGTGCTGGCGATAGCCGCCTGCGGGGTTCTTCTCGCTGCCCGGATCCAGTTTCACGGCGGAGGTCGGGCCAACCTCGGGCATGACGAGGAAGTCGCCGAGGTCCGAGTGTCCCGCGCCCGAAAAGTGCGTGTGGCTGAAGCCCTGAATGGTGGTGTCGTGATAGCTGTAGCCCGCCGCGTGGGCGTAGCAGTCGCGCACCTGACACGTCGCGTCGGTATCGGGCGAGAGCTGGACCATGCCGAACGGGGCGCTGGCGCCGGGGAAGGTGTGGCCGTCCGGCCCGGTGCCGATCAGCGGATCGACCGAGGCCAGCGGGTCCGACGTGTCCTGTACAGGCGTATCGGCGATGGACGGAGCCGCGACCAGCGCGGTGCAGGCGAAGAGCGCGGCTGGCAGCGCAGCAAGCGGCGAAAGACGTTTCATGGCCGGGGGTTAAATCACGCCCGCCCCGCGCTGTCCAACCCCCCTGCTGTCCAACCTCGCGCTACTTTCGCTTGGTCGCTGCCTTCGCGAGTATCCCGAACATCGCCCCGCAGCAGGCAAGCCCCAGCACCGTGCCGATGATCGCCCCCCACATCGTGCCGCTGTCGCCGCCGACCATCGCTCCGATCACCGCGCCGAGGATGAAGAAGAGCACGGGAAAGAAGCAACCGATCGCGACCATGGTTTTCGTCCTGTTCTGCGGCACTGCGGCAAACTGCGCTGCGCCGCGATCAGCTTGCGAATGCCCGTCTTGCACTGGCGTCCATAAGCAGGAATGCTGCGCCGCGACAGGTGTTGCCGCCTTTCAGAGAACGAAATAATATTCCCATGCCTTGAAATTTATATCCACCCACTGCACAGCGCGTTCAGACCTCCTCCAACCGGGACACGACGCTTGACCGAGACCGATCACGACGCCTTCCCCAGCGCCACCCACGAAGCCGTGGAGGAGGCCAAGGCCCATCGCCACAGCATGGCGGAGGACGTCTATGCGATGCTGATCGGCTGTACTTTCACCGCCGTCGGCGTCGTGCTGCTCAAGCAGGCGGGGCTCGTTACCGGGAGCACGGCGGGGATCGCGCTGATCCTGTCGTACCTGCTGCCGCTCAGCCCGACGACGCTGATGCTGCTCGTGAACCTGCCGTTCTTCCTCTACGCTGCACGCGCCGTGAACATGACTTTCGCGGTGAAAAGCACGACCGCCAGCGTCGGCATGATGGGCATCGGCTTGCTGGTGCCGCACTATCTGGGCGTCTCGCATATCGACCCGTTCTTCGCGGCGCTGTTTTCCGGCACGCTGATCGGCATGGGCGTGCTGGCCTTGGCACGGCATGGTGCCGGGGCGGGCGGCATCGGCATCATCGCCCTCCACTTTCACGGTTCACGCGGCTGGAATGCGGGGCGCACGCAGATGCTGTTCGACGTGGTGATCCTGACCAGCGCCATCCCGGTGATCGGCCTTCCTCGCGTGGCGATGTCGCTGCTCTCCGCCGCCGCGATCAACGCGGTGATGTACGTGAACCACCGACCCGGCCGCTACAGCGGGCATTGATTACGCCCCCGGCGCGAAGAGGCATAGCGCCTGCGCCGGGATCGCTGCTGTCACGCCCTCCAGCGCCTGCTTGGCAAAGCAGTCTTCCGCCGCCGTATCGAGCACCCGGACCCAGCCGCCCTCGCGCTCGGGCAGCGTGAAGTCCAGCGCGTCCCCGGCATTCAGCACCATGAACAGCGGACGCGGGCCGCCCAGGAACACCTCGCGCGCGGAATAATCGAGCTGGAGCCCGAGCACGCGCAGGCTGGCCTGCTCCCACAGCTCCGGCGTCATTGCGCGCCCGTCCGGCTGGAACCACGCGATTTCGACGCGGCCTTCCTCGCTGCTGGCGCCGAGCAGGAAGTTGTCCTGCGCGAGCACCGGGTGGGCATGGCGCAACTCGATCATGCCGCTGCAGAAGTCGAGCAGGGCATCGTCGCGATGCGGCCAGTCGATCCACGCGGTCTCGTTGTCCTGACAGTAGACGTTATTGTTGCCCTGCTGGCTGTTGCCGATGGCATCGCCCGCCAGCATCATCGGCACCCCTTGCGAGACCAGCAGCGTCGCGATCATCGCCCGGCGACGGCGCGCGCGGGCCGCGTTCACGCCCTCGTCCTCGGTCGCTCCTTTGGCACCCATGTTGTCCGACAGGTTGTTGTCGTGGCCGTCCGCCCCGCCCTCGCCGTTCGCCTCGTTGTGGCGGTCGTTGTACGAGACGGTATCCATCAGCGTGAAGCCGTCGTGCGCGGCGAGGAAGTTGATCGAGGCGGTCGCGCCCCGGTCCGAATGGTTGAACTGCTGCGGCGAGCCGACGAGCACGTTGGCGAGCGGGCCGACCAGCGCCTCGTCGCCGCGCCAGAAGCCGCGCACGGTATCGCGGAACTTGTCATTCCATTCGCGGAAAGGGTGGGGGAAGCCGCCAACCTGATAGCCGCCAAGGCCGACGTCCCACGGCTCGGCAATCAGCTTCACGCCCGCCAGAATCGGGTCCTGCCGGATCGCATCGAAGAACCCGCCCTCGCGATCGAAACCGGTCGCCTCGCGCCCCAGCGTCGAGGCAAGGTCGAAGCGGAACCCGTCGACGTGCATCACCTGCACCCAGTAGCGCAGCGAATCGAGCACCATGCGCAAGACCATCGGATGGGCGACCGAAAGCGTATTGCCGGTGCCGGTCTGATCGAACGAATAGCGCGGGTTCTCGGGGCTGAGCATATAATAGGCAGCATTGTCGAGCCCGCGGAAGCCCAGCGTCGGCCCGCGCTCCGATCCTTCGGCGGTGTGGTTGTAGACCACGTCCATGATCACCTCGATCCCCGCCTTGTGGAACCGCTTCACCATGTCCTTGAACTGGCGGATGGCGCCGGGCGCGGTATCGCCGGTGCGCAGATAGCGCGGCTCGGGCGCGAAATAGCCGAGGCTCTGATAGCCCCAGTAGTTCGACAGGCCCTTGTCGAGCAGCTGGCGGTCGTCGAGGAAGAACTGGCACGGCAGCAGTTCCACCGCCGTCACGCCAAGGCGCCGCAGATGGTCGAGCACCGGCTCGCAGACCATGCCCTCATAGGTGCCGCGCAGCGCCTCGGGCACATCGGGGTGGAGCATGGTCATGCCCTTCACATGCGCTTCGCACAGCACGGTCTCGGTCCACGGACGGGCAATCGCCTGATCGCCCTCCCAGTCGAAATCCGGGTCCTGCACCCGCCCCTTGACCATAAAGGGCGCGGAATCGCGGGCATCGAAGGTCAGGTCGTCGCCGCTCGCAGGGTCATAGCCCCACAGCGCATCGTCCCAGCGGATCTGTCCCGCAATCTCGCGCGCATAGGGATCGAGCAGCAGCTTGTTGGGGTTGAAGCGATGCCCCCGCTCGGGCTCGTAGGCGCCATGGGCGCGGTAGCCGTAGAGCTGCCCCGGTCGCACGCCGGGCAGGTAGCCCGAGAAGATCGAGCCCTCGCGCGAGGGCAGTTCCAGCCGCGCGACTTCCTCGGCGCCATCGGGCGAGAACAGGCACAGCTCCATCGCCTCGGCATTTTCGGAAAAGACCGCGAAGTGCGTCCCCTCCCCGGTGAATTCGGCGCCAAGTTCGGCGCGGATGCGTTCGGGACGGGCGAAAGCGAACAGGGACGAAGACGACATGGCAGTCCTCCTGCGGGGGGCATCACGATCCCGCGCGCCGATGAGGATGCCTCCTCCCGCCCCCCGGAACATGCTGCACTGCAAACTCACGAGGGGGCAGGCGCGTTCCCGAGGGCGGCCTTATGGAATTCGTGATCCGCGTGGAACGTTTCCATGGAGTGAAGAGTACTGCCCCGATGTCATTACCCGCAGACTACAAGTGATGTGGTTGCGAATGATGCACCATCATTGTAGTCAGCTAAAAACTCATGCAAAATATCAAGCATGATTGCCCAAACTATCAGCTTCGCGGGTTACACCTTTGATGGCGACAAGGGTTGCTTCACCTGTCAGCACGTCATCGATGGCGCACCGGTCCTACTTTTCGTCCATGAAGCCGATGGAGACTTACAGTTTCTATGTGGCGCATCTGACCATGATTTTGATGAGCAAGGTCGCTATGTGCACACCGCACACCTTTTAGAATGGCATCCAGATCTGCTCTCGTTGCCAACAGTTGATTTCGGGTTCCTGGCTGAACGAAATGATCGGGACTCGCCGTGGGCAGTCTTGCCCGTAGCGACGTACGATTAGGTTCAACACCGCCCGGATGCTGGCCCCTCCCCAAAGAAAAACGGCCCGCCGGGCGAACCGGGGGCCGTTTTCTTTTGTCCGATCCGGCCCGCCGCAAGGGCAGGCCGAGAACCGGAAAATATCAGCGCTTCGAGAACTGGAAGCTGCGGCGTGC
Organism: Novosphingobium sp. BAM6; assembly: GCF_057784955.1. NCBI lineage: Bacteria > Pseudomonadati > Pseudomonadota > Alphaproteobacteria > Sphingomonadales > Sphingomonadaceae > Novosphingobium > Novosphingobium sp. BAM6. The sequence goes on from NZ_JBYNTR010000011.1 coordinate 21,732, forward strand.
CTTTGCACGGCCGTACTTCTTACGCTCGACGACGCGGCTGTCGCGGGTCAGGAAGCCGGCGGCCTTGACGGCGGCGCGCAGGGCGGGCTCGTACTTGGCGAGGGCCTGGGCGATACCGTGCTTCACAGCGCCGGCCTGGCCCGAGAGACCACCACCCTTGACGGTGGCGACGACGTCGTACTGGTCTTCGCGGCCAGCGACCTGGAAGGTCTGGTTGATGACCAGACGCAGGGTCGGACGGGCGAAGTAGACTTCCTGATCACGGCCATTGACGATGATCTTGCCGGTGCCGGGCTTCAGCCACACGCGAGCCACGGCGTCCTTGCGGCGGCCGGTGGCGTAGGCGCGGCCCTGCGCGTCGATTTCCTGCTCGCGCAGCGGCGCGTTGGAAACGAACACGGGGGTCTCGGTCGACTCGACGGCAACGGTGCCGGCGATGTCTGCGAGGTCCGACAGGCTCTGAACGGTTTCGGTCTCAGACATTATGCGCCCACCTTGTTCTTGCGGTTCATCGAAGCGACGTCGAGCGCTTCGGGCTGGGTGCCACCGTGCGGGTGCTCGGTGCCGGCGTAGATGTGCAGAGCGCGCATCTGGTCACGGCCAAGCGGACCACGCGGGATCATACGCTCGACAGCCTTCTCGAGCACGCGCTCGGGGAAACGACCGGCGAGAACCTTGTCCGCGGTGATTTCCTTGATGCCGCCGGCATAACCGGTGTGCTTGTAGTAGGTCTGCTGCTTGAGCTTGTTGCCCGTGAAGCGCACCTTCTCGGCGTTGATGATGACGACGTGGTCGCCGCAATCAACGTGCGGGGTGAAGCTGGGCTTGTGCTTGCCGCGCAGCAGGTCGGCAACGATGACGGCCAGACGGCCAACCACCAGATTTTCGGCATCGATCAGATGCCACTTCTTTTCCACCTCGGCCGGCTTGATCGACCGGGTGACCTTCGTGAGCGCCTTCATGGCAGGTCAATCCTTGTTCGAGCGCGCTGCTGAACGATCGACCATCAAAAGGCGAATCTCCCGAGCGGCGCGTGGGAAGGCGCGCCCAATCGTCGAAATCCCCCCCCAAGTCAAGGCAAGTGCGGGTTTCCAGAGAGGTAAAATGATACCTCTGCGTTATCCGAGGCCATTCAGCCACGCCAGAGTCGCGGGCGCCGCGGCGTCACAGCGCCAGCCGAGCACGGCGGGCGTCTCGTAAGGGTGGAGTGCGGAAATCCGCGCCACCGCGCGCTCCAGCAGGGCCGCGCGGGTCTTGAACAGCACGCCGTGTTCTAAGGCTTCGTCCTTCACGCCGTTCCACACGAAGCGCGAGGTCATCGCCGGAAGCACGTTGCCGCAGGCGACGAGGCCTTCGTAGAGCAGCGTATCGATCACCGCCAGCGCCGAGGCCTCGTCCGGGAAGGGGCACCAGATCAGCGCGCCGTTCTCGGAAGCATCGGCCTCGTCAATCAACGGCGGCGCCCCAGCGCATGCGCGCCCCAGGTGGTGGCGCAGACCAGCAGCGCGGCGCAGACCTGATGCGCGACCGCGATCGGGATCGACACGCCCGACCACACCGTGCTGATCCCCAGCACCACCTGCAATCCGAAGGCGCAGTGCAGCGCGAAGCTCACCTCACGGCGGCGAGCGGCCTTCAGGCGGCGCCCCATCGCGATCAGGATGGCCACCACCACCCAGGCCCACCAGCGGTGGACGAAGTGGGTGAGATAGAGATCGTCGAACAGCGCGTGGAACAAGCCGCCCGTCCAGTCGACGCCATCGGGGAAGAAGCTGCCCTGCATCAGCGGCCAGGCATCGACATGGAACCAGCCGGAACCGGCGACATAGCCTGCACGTAGCCCCGCCACCATCGCGCCCATGAAGATCTGCATCGCCAGCGCGACCAGCGCCAGCGCACCGAAGCGCGTCAGTCTGGCCGGCGGATCGCCCTCCGCCCCCAGCGCCCGCAGATCGAGCGCGGTCCACACTAGGCCGCCCAGCGTGAACAGCGCGGTGATCAGGTGGGCGGCGAGCCAGTAGTGGCTCACCCGGTCCTGCGCGTCAGGCGTCAGGCCCGAATGCACCATCAGCCAGCCGATCGTGCCCTGCAGGCCGATCAGTGCGGTCAGCGCGATCAGGCGCGGGCGATAGCCCAGCGGGATCGTGCGGCGAATCCAGAACCACGCCAGCGGCAGCACCATCGCCATGCCGATCACACGGCCGAGCAGGCGGTGGAACCACTCCCAGAAATAGATGCCCTTGTACTGCGACAGCGTCATGCCCGCCGGGCCGTTGACGTCGATATACTGCGGGATGTGCTTGTAGCGCGCGAACTCGATCTGCCACTGCGCATCGGTCAGCGGCGGGAGCGCGCCCGTCACCGGCTTCCACTCGGTGATCGACAGGCCCGATTCGGTCAGGCGGGTGATACCGCCCACACACACGATCATGATGACGAGGCAGGCCACGATCAGCAGCCAGCGGGCCATCGGCCGGGTATCGTCGACAGTGCCGATCAGCGCGTGACTCGGCCGGGCTTTGCGGGAAGGTGCCTTCATGCCGGTCATCCCTGATAGTTTACGACCTGTTGTGCAAGAGACACATTGACCGGGGATGCGACCGGACGTGCCCGTCCCAAGGTCGGGACAGGCCGGGTACGACATGCGCACGCCAGACGAGCAGCCGCTCTTGCATGATGTTACAACGTAACATATTAGCCGTCTCATGCGTAACGCCATCGCCTCTGTCATCCTCCATTTTGGCCGCCACCGCTTCGACCGCCTCGGCATTGTGCTCAGCGGCCTGTGTGCGGTGCACTGCATGCTGACCGCGCTGCTGGTGGGTGTGCTGGGGATCGGCGGCAGCGTGCTGCTCTCGCCCGAGATCCACCATGTGGGCCTGGCGCTGGCAGTCGTGATCGCCGGGATCGGGCTTGGTTTCGGCGCGTATCGCCACGGCCAGCGTCTGCCACTGGCGATCGGCGCGGCAGGCCTTGCGCTGATGACCACGGCGCTGTTCGTCCGCCACGGGCTGGAGGAAGGCGCATTCACCGTCGCAGGCGTCGTCCTCGTCGCCTTCGCGCATATCCGCAACCTCCACGCCGGGCATTGATAGAGATACCGGGGAAGACAAGCTGGACGCGCGCGCACTTCTCCTTAAAAATCCCCGCGCAGGGTATTCTCAAACCCGCAGGGACCGCTATCTGGCCTGCATGGCCGAGAATACTCCCGTTTCGCTTTCGCTGACCGTCAATGGCGAACCGCGCCGCATCGCCGCCGGATCGACCATCGCCGACCTCGTGGCCGAGATCGGCCTCGATCCCGCCAAGGTCGCGGTGGAACGCAATGCCGAGATCGCCCCTCGCTCGCTGCTCGGTGAGATCGCGCTGACCGACGGCGACGTGCTGGAGATCGTCCACTTCGTCGGCGGCGGCTGACGCAACGGCAGCCCCGGCCTCGATGACCTCCCTGACTTACGCTTTCCCCGAAAGCCTCGCTCCCCCCGAAAGGATGCGCCCCCGTGACCGATACTGCTGCTGATACCTGGACCCCGGACACCTGGACTGTCGCCGGTCGTACCTTCACCTCGCGCCTGATCGTGGGCACCGGCAAGTACAAGGACTTCGCGCAGAATGCGGCGGCGGTGGAAGCCTCGGGCGCGGAGATCGTCACGGTCGCCGTGCGCCGCGTCAATGTGTCGGACCCCAAGGCGCCGATGCTGACCGACTTCATCGACCCGAAGAAGATCACCTACCTGCCCAACACCGCCGGTTGCTTCACCGCCGACGATGCCATCCGCACGCTGCGCCTCGCGCGCGAGGCGGGCGGCTGGGATCTGGTGAAGCTGGAAGTGCTGGGCGAGGCGCGCACGCTCTATCCCGACATGCGCGAGACGCTGAAGGCCACCGAGATCCTGGCGAAGGAAGGCTTCCTGCCGATGGTCTACTGCGTCGACGATCCGATTGCGGCCAAGCAGCTGGAAGAGTGCGGCGCTGTCGCGGTGATGCCGCTGGGCGCGCCGATCGGCTCAGGCCTCGGCATCCAGAACAAGGTGACGGTGCGCCTGATCGTCGAGGGCGCCAGGGTGCCGGTGCTGGTCGATGCGGGCGTGGGCACGGCTTCCGAAGCGGCGGTCGCGATGGAACTGGGCTGCGACGGCGTGCTGATGAACACCGCCATCGCCGAGGCGAAAGACCCGATCCGCATGGCCCGCGCGATGAAGCTGGCGGTGCAGGGCGGGCGCGACGCCTACCTCGCAGGCCGCATGCCCACGCGCAAGTACGCCGATCCGTCGAGCCCGCTGGCCGGGCTTATCTGAGGGGGACTCTTCCCCCTCCCCCTATCATATCCCTGTTTCGTCACCCCCGCGCAGGCGGGGGTCAAGCTTCTGCGCGCGTCAGGAGGCACCGCCTCTCCGGCGCGCACGAATCCAACCCGACCCACATCCTTTCTGATTTCTTAATTTCCCGTTCGTCGCAAATCGGGAAACAAAGCATTGCATAGTTAATGGAACAGAAAGCGGAAAAGTGCTTTTCTCTCTATGCGAAAGCGCATCAGCCTTTCGAGTCGCAGGGAGATACGACCATGGCCACCAAGGGCACGGCAACCGTCACCATCAGCGAACTGCGCGAGTTCGCCAGCTTCGCGCCTGCAGAGCAGCGCTATATCCGGCGCAGCCTCGACGTGGCGCTCGGCAAGCCGGACACCTACAAGCGCTGGGCCCGCGATGCCGGAGAAATGGTCTCCATCCGCGAACAGTACGAAATCTATCGCAGCATCGACGCGCTGCGCGCGCTCCATCCCGAAGAGGCGGGGCTCGATGGCGTCGAGGATTTCCTCGGCCCGCTGATCCGCATGGCTGCCTTCGATCTGGCGCAGGAACGGCTCGATTCGTTCAGCGCGTTTCGCTTCCTCTACGAGCGGCTGCTCGGTGCCTGGTCGCGCCCTTGGCTGCCCAGCGCGTTCTGCGGCGCCGCCGCGCTGCCACTGATCCGCCCGGAACGCCGTCGCCTGCTGCTCCACTCGATCAGCGAAGCCGCCGCGATGGCGCAGGGCTGGTCGGGCCGCGAACCGAAGTTCTATCCCGAATGGATCGAGAAGGAAGTCGCCTGATCTAGGAAATATCGGGGGCGCGCATCCGCTGACGCGCCGCGCGCCCCTCTCCTCTCACCTCTTCAAACCGGCCCATCTTCACACCGGCTCCGGAAGCGCCTGCGCACTCTCGCTCGCCCGCGCCCTGGCCACCAGACGGTTGACGTAATCCAGCTTCGCCACGATCGCGTCCGACAGGTGGAACGGATAGAGATCCGGCTGTCCCATCGAGCGGTTGATCGCATTCATCGCGAACGACAGCGGCGCCATCTGCCCGGCGAGCGCCGCCGTGGGCGCGGTGTAGGGATCGAAATCGACCTCCACTTCGCCATCGCCTGCAGCACCTTCGCCTGCCAGTCCGCTCAGGTGCAGGTGGAAGCCTTCCGCCGTCGCCAGCACGTCGACGATGTGCAGGTAATGCGCGAAGGTCTCGGCAAAATCCTCCCACGGATGCATCGTCGCATAGGCGCTGACGTAATCGGTGGTCCATACCGTGCCGCCATCCCCATAGTGCGAATTAAGGCTCGATTCGTAATCGACCGTCTCGTCGCCGAACAGCGCGCGGAAGGCCGCCAGTTCCTCCGGGTCGTGCTCGACCAGCCGCGACCAGTAATGGTGGCCCACCTCGTGCCGGAAATGGCCCAGCAGCGTGCGGTAGGGCTCGCCCATGGCGTGGCGGATACGCTCGCGCTCGGCATCGTCGGCCTCGATCAGGTTCAGCGTGACAAGCCCGCCATCGTGGCCGGTCATCACCTGCGGGGTGCCTGCGGCCTCCGCTGCCGGATCGTAGAGGAAATCGAAGGCCAGCCCCTGCACCGTGCGGCCCGAGGTTTCGTCCAGCTTGGTCTCCAGCGGCAGGCCGAGCTTGATCAGCGTATGGAACATCCGCCGCTTGGCCTCCTCGATCTTCGCCCAGCGCGGCGGGACCGAGGGCTGCGACAGGTCGGGGATCGTGCGATTGTGGCGGCAGGCGAGGCACATCTGCGTCTCGTCATGCTGGGTGACCAGCCAGTTGCAGATCGCATAGGCATTGTTGTTGGCGCAGACGACGACCTCGCCCACGGCCCCCTGCCCATCGCGCCAGACGGTAGCCTCGTCCGCCAGGAAACGGAAGGCGTCGATCGCAGGGTCATAGCCCAGCGTCGCGTTGCAGCCGGGGCAGACGCGGACTTCGAAATGGTTGAGGCGCTGGCAGTTGGGGCAAGCGAACGAGCGCATCGAAACGGGCCTTCCTGTCGAGTGACGAACTAGCGCTTCGCTCAACGCGGAAAGGCCCGCTGCGTTCCTTTCAGGGGCATATGTTGAAATTCGGCGCCGCCGAATTTGGGCGGCACCGGCCCTCTCCCCCACCCGGCCTCCCACGAATGTACCCTGTTGGGAGGCCGGGTGGGGGAGAGGGCCGGTGCCGAAACAAAGACGCCCGGCCTCGGTCAGCTTCGATAGAGCGCATCCACCCGGTCGCCATAGCGTTCGCGCAGCTTGTGGCGGCGGATCTTGAGGCTGGGGGTCATCTCCTCGTTCTCGATCGAGAACGCCTCGTCCGCGAAGGTGAACTGGCGCACCTTCTCGATCACCGAGAGATCGGCGTTGACCCGGTCGATGGCGGTGCGCACTGCCGCACGGAATGTCGCAAGCTCCTGCAACTGCGCGACAGTTCCGCTCTCGCCATGCTCCGCAGCCCAGGCCTCGGCCCATTCGGCATCGGGCACGATCAGGCCCACCACGTACGGCCGCCGGTCGCCGCTGACCATCGCCTGCGCGATTTCGGGCTGGAGCGTCAGCATCGATTCGACCTTCTGCGGAGAGACATTGTCGCCCTTGTCGTTGACGATCATGTCCTTCTTGCGATCGGTGATGACGATGCGCCCGCGCTCGTCGATGTGGCCGATGTCGCCGGTCTGGAGCCAGCCATCTTTCAGCGCCGCCGCCGTTGCCGCACTGTTCTGCCAGTAGCCGAACATCACCAGTTCGCCGCGCACGAGAATCTCGCCGTCCTCGGCGATCTTCACGTCCACGCCGCGCAGCGCCGGGCCTACCGTATCGAACTTCACGCCCGCTTTCGGACGGTTGCACGAGATCACCGGCCCCGCCTCGGTCTGGCCATAGCCCTGCAGCAGCGTCAGCCCCATGCCGCCGAAGAAGGCGCCGATCTCGGGGTTGAGCGGCGCGCCGCCCGAAACCAGCGCCTTGTTCCGCCCGCCGAAGCGCTTGCGCACCTTGGGGCGCAGCGTGCGCTCGATGATCGGATCGAGCAGTCGGTCGGCGAGCGTGGTGCGGCCCTGTTCGCGGCGCAGTGCCGCGCCCACGGCAGCCTGCATCAGCTTCTTGGCGAGCCCGCCCTGCTTGTCGATCTGCTTGATGATCCGCGCGCGCAGCACCTCGAACAGGCGCGGCACCACGACCATCACCGTCGGGCCGACCTCCTCCAGATTGGCCGCCAGCTTGTCGAGCCCTTCGCAGTAATAGATCTGGCCGCCCACCGCGATCGGCAGGAACTGCCCGCCGGTATGCTCGTAGGCATGGCTGAGCGGCAGGAACGAGAGGAAGATTTCCGGCTGCGAGAGGCCGAAGTCCTCGTCGATGATGGCGCCTGCTCCGGCGACGTTGGCCAGAATCATGCCGTGGTGCTGGCACACCCCGCGCGGCGCTCCGCCGGTGCCGCTGGTATAGATGATGCAGGCCAGATCCTTGCGCCCGATCCCGGCGATCGTCGCCTCCACTTCGGCGCGGGCAGGCTGGTAATCGCCCTCCAGCAGTTCCTGCCAGTCATGCACCATGACCGAACCGCCCTGTGCGGGCGCCAGCGTCTCCATGCCGATCAGGTGGCGGCACAGGTCGGTCTGGTCGATCGCCGCGCGCAGCGTCTTGGCGAGCTTCGCGGTCGAGCAGATCGCCGCGCTGGCCCCTGAGTTTTCGAGGATATGGACGTGATCGCGCACCGTATTGGTGGTGTAGGTGGGCACGGTGATGCAGCCCGCCGCCATGATCGCGAGGTCTGCCAGACACCATTCGGGCCGGTTTTCGGAAACGATCACCACGCGCTCGCCGGGCGCGATGCCCAGCCGCCGGATCGCCGCCGCCATCGTGCAGACGCGCCGCGCGGCCTCGCGCCAGCTCAGCGCGTGCCATTCGCCATCCTGTTTGGTCCACAGCATCGGCTCCTCGTCCAGCGCATCGGCGCGCGACAGGAACAGCGAGACGAGGTTGGGGCACTCGTCCAAGTCGGCAATCTTCATGGCGATCCCGTTATCCTTTTATCGGCATCCTCTCCACGCACCGCTCTAGGCGCGGGAGAGGCGGCCCACAAGCAGGGCCGGTTGGGCGAACAGTGCCCTGGTAATGTTACGGTGAGACAGTCTGCATAAAGAGACACGCTTTCCGGGCGGGAGAAGTTCCCGCCGCCCGCGAAGCGCTGTCAGGCGGTGCCTACCGCCTCGGCGATGGACGAGAAGCCATCGCGCTTCATCAACTGCTCCAGTCCGGCGCAGATTGTCTTCGCGATGCCCGGTCCTTCATAGACCATCGCGCTGTAGAGCTGGATCAGGCTGGCACCCGCGCGGATGCGCGCCCAGGCGTCATCGGCATTGGCGATGCCACCCACGCCGATGAGCGGCACCGCGCCGCCGGTCGCCTTGCGGAATTCCACCAGACGGCGATGCGCCATGTCCTTGAGCGGGGCCCCGGAAAGCCCGCCGCTCTCGCCGCCATGGGGCGAGGCCAGCGCCGGACGCGAGATCGTGGTGTTGGTGACGATCAGCGCGCCCAGCGTCTTGTCGATGGCGATGCGCGCGATCGAATCGATATCGGCAGGCTCAAGGTCGGGGGCGACCTTGAGGAAGATCGGCGGGCCGCTGCCCTGTCCGCAGGTCGCATCGCGTTCGGCGATCACGGCGTCGAGCAGGCTGGTCAGTGCCGATTCGTCCTGCAGCGCGCGCAGGCCCGGCGTGTTGGGGCTGGAAACGTTGACGACGATATAGCTGCACAGCGGCGCCATCAGCCGGACAAGGTGCGTGTAGTCCGCCACGCGGTCCTGCGAATCCTTGTTCGCACCGATGTTCATGCCGATCACGCCGGGGCGTCCAGCGCGCGCCTTGAGCCGGGCCGCCGCCGCATCGCCGCCATGGTTGTTGAAGCCCATGCGGTTGATCACCGCGCGGTCCTCGACCAGCCGGAACAGGCGCGGGCGCACGTTGCCCGCCTGCGGGCGCGGCGTCACCGAACCGACCTCGGCATAGCCGAAGCCCATGCCCAGAATAGCATCCGGGGCCTCGGCGTTCTTGTCGAATCCGGCCGCCATGCCCACGGGGTTGGGGAATTGCAGCCCGGCCACCGTACAGGCGAGCGGCCCGTCATGGCGGATTTCGGCCTTGGGGTTCTGCAGACGCAGGGCGCGGAAGGCCAATCCGTGTGCCGTTTCGGCATCGAGTCGGAAGAGCAGCGGGCGAAGAAGGGCGTAGTTCACAAAACGCGCATAACGCCAACGGTTGCATGGTGGCAATGTGTTGCATGAACAGCACAGCGGGAGCTTCACTTGCGGAAAGTTGCGAAGTTTCACCCCTCCCCCGGCACACCGTGTCGCGTTTCTACAATAAATCGGACAATTCTCCTCCTACACCGGCCCTGCGACCCGAAGGGCTCGTAGCCGGTTTGTGCACGAGTTCCTTATTAACTAAGCGGCGGTCCTTCCTCGGAGGGGCCGCCCTTTTTTCGTTTGGCCGGAACGGCGCGCCTGCGCCACGCCCTCGCACCGGCCTTTGCAGTTGCGAAAGACTCGCAAAAACTGGCTGAATTCTGCGCCTTTTACCCCATTGAAACCTCGACGGACCTGCACTAGGTGCAAATCGGAAGGAATCGCTCCGATTTGTCGGGAGCGCTTCCGGAAACACGTTTTCAGAGTTTCGAATCGATGCGCCTGTCCAGCATGGCCGACTATGCCGTTGTGATCATGTCCGCTGCCGCAAGGCATTGCGGAACATGCGCGATGGTGTCCGCCGCACAGGTTAACCGAGGGCAGGCACACCAAACGGGCGAGAACACCGCTGCCCTGCGCGGGCGGATTTCCGCCGCACAACTGGCCGAGGAAACCGGCCTGCCCGTTCCCACGGTGCAGAAGCTGGTCAGCAAGCTGAGCGCGGCCGGCCTCATGCGCTCCTCGCGCGGGGTCGGCGGCGGCCTTCGCCTCGCCCGCCCGCCAGCGACGATCTCGCTGGCCGATATCGTCGAGGCGGTGGAAGGGCCGATCGCGCTCACCGCCTGCCTCGAAACGCACAAGACCGACTGCACGCTGCACGAGGCCTGCCATGTCCGCCCGCACTGGCCCCAGGTCAACGCGGCGGTACGCGGCGCCCTTGCGGGCGTCACTCTGACCGCCCTGGTCGAGCAACCGAGATGACCGAGAAGACCATGAACACAACCGCCCTCTCGCCCGACACCACCCCGCAGGAACCCGTGCGCGATCAGGCCGCGCGCGATGCCGCCGCCCGCGCTGCCGAATACGAGCACGGCTGGGTTTCCGACATCGAGCAGGAATACGGCCCCAAGGGCCTGTCCGAGGACACCGTGCGCTTCATCTCGGCCAAGAAGGACGAGCCGGAGTGGATGCTCGAATGGCGCCTCAAGGCCTATCGCCGCTGGCTGGAGATGACCCCGCCGGACTGGGCCAAGCTGAACGTCCCGCCGATCGACTATCAGGAGGCCTATTACTGGGCCGCGCCCAAGAAGAAGGACGGCCCGGCCAGCCTTGACGAGGTCGATCCCGAGATCCTGCGCGTCTATGAGAAGCTCGGCATCTCGCTGGAGGAGCAGAAAGTGCTCGCCGGTGTCGAGGGCGCGCGCAAGGTCGCCGTCGATGCGGTGTTCGATTCGGTCTCCGTCGCCACCACCTTCCGCAAGGAGCTGGAGCAGGCGGGCGTGATCTTCCGCTCGATCTCCGAGGCGATCCGCGAATATCCCGAGCTGGTGAAGAAGTGGCTGGGCCGCGTCGTGCCGGTGCAGGACAACTACTTCGCGGCGCTGAACTGCGCGGTCTTCTCCGACGGCACCTTCGTCTATATCCCCGAAGGCGTGCGCTGCCCGATGGAGCTGAGCACCTATTTCCGCATCAATGCCGAGAATACCGGCCAGTTCGAGCGCACGCTGATCGTCGCCGAAAAGGGCTCCTACGTCTCGTACCTCGAAGGCTGCACCGCGCCGATGCGCGACGAGAACCAGCTGCACGCCGCCGTCGTCGAACTCGTCGCGCTGGACGATGCCGAGATCAAGTACTCCACGGTGCAGAACTGGTATCCCGGCAATGCCGAGGGCAAGGGCGGCATCTACAACTTCGTGACCAAGCGCGGCCTGTGCCAGGGTGCGCGCTCGAAGATCTCGTGGACGCAGGTCGAAACCGGCTCGGCGATCACCTGGAAGTACCCCTCGTGCGTGCTCAACGGCGAGGATTCGGTGGGCGAGTTCTACTCGGTCGCCGTCACCAACAACTTCCAGCAGGCCGATACCGGCACCAAGATGATCCACAACGGCAAGGGCAGCCGCTCGACGATCATCTCGAAGGGCATTTCGGCGGGCAAGAGCAACAACACCTATCGCGGGCTGGTGCGCGTGGCCGCCAATGCCGAGGGCGTGCGCAACTTCACCCAGTGCGATTCGCTGCTGCTCGGCAAGGAATGCGGCGCCCACACCGTGCCTTATATCGAGGTAAAGAACCCCTCGGCCCAGATCGAGCACGAGGCCACCACCAGCAAGATCAGCGACGACCAGCTGTTCTACGCGATGCAGCGCGGCCTCGACACCGAAGCGGCGGTCGGCCTGATCGTCAACGGCTTCGCCAAGGAAGTGCTCCAGCAGCTGCCGATGGAATTCGCGGTCGAAGCACAGAAGCTGCTCGGCATCAGCCTTGAGGGGAGCGTGGGCTAAGCCCGCTCCAACCAGAATGAACGATAAAGGACTTACACCATGACCGCCCGCAAGACCCTGGGCATCAGCACGGCGACAGCGCCCAAGGCGGATGCCAAGGCCAGCTTCAATGTCACCGGCGCGCGCCTCGAAACGCTCAAGGAGCGGGCCAAGGACATGCGCCGCCATCCCAGCGAGGCGCAGAAGGCGCTGTGGGCGCAGCTTTCGGGCTCGAAGCAGGGCGGCGTGAAGTTCATCCGCTACAGCGTTGTCGGCTCGACCGTGGTCGATTTCGCCTGCCCCTCGCGCTGGATCGTCGTCCAGCTCAGCCCCGAGGATTCCAACCCCGACGTCAGCGAGTTGCAGGACCGCAAGCTGACCGACGTCGGCATCCGCGTGCTGCGCTTCTCGGAAGAGGAAGTGCTCGGCAACGTCGAGAGCGTGCTGCGCGAGATCACCGCCGAACTCGCGGTGCCGTTCGACAAGCGCTCTGCGCGCAAGAAGGCGGGCGCCCGCCCGGCCACAACATTCGCCCCCAATTTCGCCTCCAGCTTCGAGGGCGACGAAGGATGACCATGCTTACGATCGACAACCTCCACGCCACCGTAGCCGAAAAGCCGATCCTGAAGGGCCTGTCGCTGACGATCAATCCGGGCGAGGTCCATGCGATCATGGGCCCGAACGGCGCGGGCAAGTCGACGCTGGGCTACACGCTCGGCGGCCGTCCCGGCTACGAGGTGACCGGCGGCAGCGTCGATTTCGGCGGTGAGGATCTGCTGGAGATGGAGCCGCACGAGCGCGCTGCGGCTGGCCTGTTCCTGGGCTTCCAGTATCCGGTCGAGATCCCCGGCGTCTCCTACGTCCAGTTCCTGCGCGAAGCGGCCAATGCCCAGCGCCGGGTGCGTGGTGAGGAACCGCTGTCGGGCGGCGCCTTCCTGAAGCTCGCCAAGGAAAAGGCCGCGCTGCTGCGCATGGACATGGACATGCTGAAGCGCCCGGTGAACGTCGGCTTCTCGGGCGGCGAGAAGAAGCGCGCCGAGATGGTGCAGATGGGCATCCTCGATCCCAAGCTGGCGATCCTCGACGAGACCGATTCCGGCCTCGACATCGACGCCCTGCGCATCTGCGGCGAAGGCATCAACGCGATCATGCGCACGCCGGACAAGTCGGTGCTGCTGATCACCCACTACCAGCGCCTGCTGGACTACGTGAAGCCGGACTTCGTCCACGTTCTGGCCGCCGGCCGCATCGTCAAGTCGGGCGGCGCCGACCTCGCGCTCCAGTTGGAGGAAGAGGGCTACGAAGCCGTGGTGCAAGAGCAGGCGGCATGAGCAGCGCACTCGCTCTCCCTTCCCGGCGCGACGAGGATTTCCGCTATTCGGACATCGCCGCGCTGGAGACCGTCTGGCCGATCCCGGTCGAGACGCTGACCGTCGCCGACGGTGACGAGCAGTCGTTCGAGATCGTCGAGACCGGCGAGGGCGCCGTGGCCCGCCACTTCGCGATCACGCTGGGCAAGGGCGCGAAGCTGGACCTGCGCGTGCTGGTCGCGGGGCCAAGCTATGGCCGCATCGCCGTGGACGTGACGCTGGGCGAAGCGGCAGACTTCACCATCGGCGCCGCGCAGCTGGGCGGCTCCTCGCACACGGTCGAGATCGTCACGCAAGTCACGCATACCGCACTCAATGCCACGTCGAGCCAGATCGTGCGCTCGGTCCTGGCCGAGCACGCGACCGGCACGTACCTTGGCCGCATTGCCGTGGCGCGCGGGGCCGATGGCACCGATGCCGAACAGTCGGTGCGCGCCATGCTGCTCGACCGCACGGCGACCGCCAATGCCCGGCCCGAGCTGGAAATCTTCGCCGACGACGTGAAGGCCGCGCATGGCTGCGCCATCGGTGAACTGGACGCGCAGGGGTTGTTCTACCTGACCTCGCGCGGGCTCGATCCGCAGCGCGCCAAGCAGCTGATGTTGCAGGCTTTCGTCGCCGAAGCCTTTGCCGGTGCCCCCGGCGAAGAGGCGCTCGGCCTGGCCGCACAGACCCGCCTTGCCGCGCTGCTGGGCGTTGCGCTGGCGGAAGATCTGGAGGACGCATGACAACGGACACGCTCACCCATCTGTCGCTGCGCGATCAGTTCCCGGGCATGTCCGGGCACTGGCACTATCTCGACACTGCCGCGACGGCGCAAAAGCCGCAGGCGGTGATCGAAGCGACCGTGAAGGCGATGGGCGAGGATTACGCCACCGTCCATCGCGGCGTCTATTCGCGCTCCGCCGAGATGACCCTGCGCTTCGAGGCGGCCCGCCGCCGCATCGCGACGTTCATCGGCGCGCGCGAAGACGAGATCGTGTTCACGCGCGGCGCCACCGAATCGATCAACCTCGTCGCGCAGACATGGGGCCTCACCAACCTGAAGCCCGGCGACCGCGTGCTGCTCTCGCTGCTGGAGCATCACTCCAACATCGTGCCCTGGCAGATTTTGCGTGAGCGCACCGGGATCGAGATCGACGTCTGTCCGCTGACCGCCGATGGCCGGATCGACCTCGACGCCGCCGAGGCGATGCTGACCGAGCGTCACAAGCTGGTCGCGCTGGCGCATGTCTCGAACGTGCTCGGCTCGATCCTCGACGTGCCGCGTGCGGCAGCCCTTGCCCACAAGGTCGGCGCCAAGCTGCTGGTCGATGGCTGTCAGGCCGCGCCGCGCATCGCGCTCGACATGGCCGCTCTCGGCTGTGACTTCTACGCCTTCTCGGCGCACAAGCTCTACGGCCCCAACGGCATCGGCGTGCTGTGGGCGCGCAGCGAGATCCTCGATGGCATGCCCCCGATGCAGGGCGGCGGCTCGATGATCGACCGCGTGACCTTTGCCGAGACCACCTATGCTCCGCCGCCGCAGCGCTTCGAGGCGGGCACGCCCGCGATCATCGAGGCGATCGGCTTCGCCGCTGCGGTCGACTGGCTGAGCGATGTCGGCATCGACGTGGCCGACGCGCACGAGAAGGCGCTGGCGGCCAAGCTGCGCGAGGCGCTGCGCGCGCGCAACGACGTGACGCTGTTCGGACCGGACGAATCCGCCGGGATCGTCAGTTTTGCGCTCGACGGGGTGCATCCGCACGACCTCGGCACCATATTGGATGAAGAAGGCGCCGATGGGGCCCGCGTGGCGATCCGCGCCGGCCACCACTGCGCGCAGCCGCTGATGGAGCATCTGGGCGTGCCCGCCACCGCCCGCGCCAGCTTCGGCCTGTACAATGACGAGAGCGATATCGACGCCCTGATGCAGGGGATCGAGCGCACCAGGAGAATTTTCGGATGACCGACCAGTCCACTTCCGGCGAAACCCGCAAGTTCGACGTCGAGGAAGTCGAAGCCGCGCCCGCGCCGCCCCGCGCGCGGGTGGACGATGCGCCGGTTCCGGCACCCTCGGAAGAGCCGCGTCGCCGCGACTATCTCGACGGGTTCCTTGCCGAAACGCCGCACGGCACGAACCCCGGCGAGCCGGGCGGGGCGACCTACGATGGCGTGATCGAGGCGCTCAAGCAGATCTACGACCCGGAAATCCCGGTGAACATCTACGATCTCGGCCTGATTTACGGCGTCGACATCACCGACGAAGGTTCGGTCGCGGTGACGATGACGCTCACCACGCCGCATTGCCCGGTCGCCGAATCGATGCCCGGCGAAGTGGAGCTGCGCGTCGCCGCCGTTCCGGGTGTGCGCGATGCCGAGGTCAACCTGATCTGGGATCCGCCGTGGGACATGGCCAAGATGTCCGACGAGGCGAAGCTCGAACTGGGCATGCTGTGACCGAGGTTGCCACCCCTACGGTGACGATACGCCTCGCCGACTATGGCGATGCGGATGACGGCGCACACGTCATCGCGCTGCTCGATGCCTATGCGCGCGATCCGATGGGCGGCGGCAACCCCCTACCCGATACGGTACGCGCCACGCTGGTGCCCGCGCTCGCCGCGCATCCCGGCGCGTTCTCGCTGCTGGCGTTTCTCGGTGACGAGGCGGTGGGCCTTGCCAACTGCCAAACCGGGTTCTCGACCTTCAAGGCTCGCCCGCTCGTCAACATCCACGACCTTTCGGTGCTGCCCGGCGCGCGCGGACACGGCGTCGGCAAGGCGCTGATGGCGGCGGTGGAAACCGAGGCACGGCGACGTGGGGCCTGCAAGGTCACGCTCGAAGTGCTCTCCGGCAATGCCCGTGCGCAAGGGCTCTACCGCGCCATGGGCTTTGGCGATTTCGCGCTCGATCCCGAAGTCGGAACGGCGCAATTCTGGGAAAAGACGTTATGACCGCCACCACGACCACCCGCGCCCGTCCCGCCGCCGTCCTGCTGACGCCCGGCGCCGAGACGCGCATCGCCAACCTGATGGCGCAGGCGCCCGAGGGCACCATCGGCGTCAAGCTCTCCACCCCGCGCCGGGGCTGCTCGGGCCTTGCCTACTCGGTCGACTACGTGACGGCGGAAAGCCCGATGGACGAGAAGATCGCCACCCCCGGCGGCACCTTCTACATCGATGCCGCCTCGGTGCTCTACCTGATCGGCAGCACGATGGACTGGCGCGAGGACGATTTCACCGCGGGCTTCGTGTTCGACAACCCCAACGCCAAAGGCGCCTGCGGCTGCGGCGAAAGCTTCACGGTGTAATAAAAAGGGCGGCCCCGGAGAAATCCAGCCGCCCTTTTCCCTATCTGCCTCTCAGCGCTGCGACACAGGCCCCGCGATCGACATCCTTGCCGTCCGAGGCCCGGCGTGCATCGACATAGCTGGCCAAGGGCTCGCGCGACTGGGTGGTGGGGTACAGGTAGATATCGAGCACGCAGGCGTTCCCGGTGAACTGCAGCTTGCGAGCATCGCCATCCCACACATCGAGGCGCGGTTTGCCGAACTGGCGCTCCAGCTGCCCTTGTGTGGCGCCGATCACCCCTTCGAGACCCGGCGCGCGCTGGAATTCGGGATTGCGCGGCGGGGCGACCACCGGCTTGCGCACCGGCGCTTCGTGCCCGCGCGACGGACGCGGCGTGCTCTGGACACCGCCGCCGGTCGCCGAACAGGCCGCCAGCCCCAGTGCCAGCAGCGAGGCGACGACAGGCCCTCGCACCGCCTGCCACAGTGACGACGATCGCGGCGACGATCGTGGCGACCATACCGGCACGCTCATGCCCCCCGAAATACCCCGTTCCATCGTTATGCCCGTCTCATGCCCGCCACTATGCTGAACCTGCGCGTCTTGCCCGCCTGCGACGTGCTGTCAACGCCTACGCACCTTGCCGAGCGGCGGAGCGCGCGCTAGTCGCGGTTACAGGACAGACATTTTCCGCCCGGCGCGCCTTTCGCGCGGGTGTTCACACCATTTTCCAAGGACGCTCCCCCACATGACCACGCCCGCTACCCTCGATGTCGTCGCCATCGGCAATGCCATCGTCGATGTCATGGCCCCCTGTGCCGATGCCAAGATCGCCGAACTCGGCCTCCAGCGCGGCGGCATGACGCTGGTCGATACCGAGCGCGCCCAGGAGCTGTACGATGCCATGGGCCCCGCGCGCGAGATCTCGGGCGGTTCGGCGGCGAACACGCTGGCCGGCCTTGCCGCGCTTGGCGCCAAGTGCGCCTTCATCGGCCAGGTCGCGGAAGACCAGCTCGGCGAAGTCTTCGCGCATGACATCCGCGCCGGCGGCATCGCCTTCGACACCCCCGCCCGCGAAGGCAATCCGCCCACCGCGCGCTGCCTGATCTTCGTTTCGCCCGATGGCCAGCGTACGATGAACACCTTCCTCGGCGCCTCGCAGTTCCTGCCCGCCGACGCGCTGAACGTCGACACCATCGCCAGCGCGCAGGTGCTTTACCTCGAAGGCTACCTGTGGGATCCGGAAGAGCCCCGCGCCGCCATGCGCCGCGCCATCGCCGCCTCGCGCGATGCCGGTCGCAAGGTCGCCTTCACGCTGTCCGACGCTTTCGTGATCTCGCGCCACGGCGACGATTTCCGCGATCTGATCGCCCAGGGCCAGATCGACATCCTGTTCGCCAACGAAGGTGAGCTGGCCGCGCTGACCGGCGAAGACGATTGCGACGCCGGTATCGCCAAGCTGACCCCCAACGTGCCGGTGCTGGTCGTCACGCGCGGTGCAGAGGGCGCAGTGGCCGTCGTCGATGGCGCCATGGTTTCCGTGCCCGCCGAGCCGATCGCCAAGGTGGTCGACACTACCGGTGCGGGCGACCTGTTCGCCGCGGGCTTCCTGTTCGGCCACGTTCGCGGTCTCGCCCCCGAGACCTGCCTCAAGATGGGCGCGATCTGCGCCGCCGAAGTGATCTCGCACTACGGCGCCCGGCCCGAGGCCGACATCGCCGCGCTCGTCTCCGAAGCGACCGCCTGAGCACCACCTTGAGCACCGCTGCGCCCGCCCCGGATAAGCCCGTCGCCCTCATCGACTTCGAAGCGAGTTGCCTGCCCGAGCACGGGCAGTCCTTCCCGATCGAGGTCGCGCTGGCACGGGTGGACGGGCGCAGTGCCTCGTGGCTGATCCGTCCCTTGCCCGCCTGGCAGCACTGGGACTGGTCGAGCGAGGCGGAAAGCCTGCACGGCATCAGCCGCGCGATGCTGGCAGGCGAAGGGCAGGCCCCGGTGGAGGTGCTCGACCAGATCGTCGCCTTCGTCGAAGGCTGCGATGTCTATGCCGACGCCGAAGTCGACGTGTTCTGGCTCGACCTGCTGGCCCACGCGGTGGACCGCGCGGCCCCCTTCCCGGTGCGGTATCTTGGCGAATACTTCGCCGACCGGGGCTATTCGCGCCCGCAGGTGGTCGCCGCGCTGGAAGAAGCCAAGCTGCGCCTGCCGCGCGAACATCTGGCGCGCGAGGATGCCAAGCGCCTGGCGCTGACGGTGCGCCTGCTCGATGAGAGTGCCGCTGCGTGAAGACGCGGGATGCCGTCCGCCTGAAAATCCATGTGCCCGTGGCGGCGGAGACCCTCGCCGCGATGCTGGCGGGCAATGCCGGGGCGGCGGAACGCGATCCCGTGCTCGCCGCGATGTTCGCCATCGTGCGTGCCGACAATCCGCTGGGCCACTTCGATCTCTATTCGGGCGTCGTCGAACTCTCGCCGGGCTGGGAGAGCTTCCGCCCCGGCGCGAACGCCACCCCGACGCTCGGCGCCAGCGGCGAGACCGCGCTCTCGCCCACCGTGGCGCTGGTGATCCACGCCGCCTGTGCGATGGACGATCCGGCACTGGACCACGCCGTGGCGCAGGTCATGGCCGCGCACCCTTGGGAAACCCCGGTCATCGAGATCGCGCCGGTTCGGCTGGTAATTCGGTAAGACCGACAAGGGCAGACACTCGGTGTTGTGTTCCGCCATCCCGCCGCAGTCGTAAACAGGCGCCGCAGCGCGATTTTCCTACATGTCCGGCCTTGCGGTAAAACCGGGCCATGTCGCCCCGCCTTCACCCTCTCCTGCGCGTGTTCCTGCAACGGGCCGCCCCGTCACCTTGCCCCTCACGCAAGGTGACAGATTTCCCGGCGATGTTAACGCCGTTAACCTGCAAGATGACGCGCTTTTCCGCGCAAATTGACGCTTCTGAGGCGGAAACGCGAGTTTGTCCTCTGGACCGTGTCACCTGTGTCAACCAGCCCCGCGCAAGTGTCACCTTGCACAGGCCGCAGGTCACAGCGATGGCTGTGCGGCGGGCACCGACTGCTGCGGGGCGGCCCCCTGCAACGTCCCCAGACATTGCGCCTTGGCCTTGTCGAGATCGTCGGCATAGGCGGCGGCGACATCGGCGGGCAGGTCGCAGTCCATCGCCGGGCGCACCGGATGTTTGCGCTGGCACCTGGCATCGCTGGAGAACCACTTGCCGCGACAGTCCTGATAGGCCTCGATATCGCTCTGGCGCATCGCCCGGCAGCTGGCGTTCCAGCGGTTGCGATAGGCAAGGCCCGCCATGTTCACGCAGTCGTCGTAGCCGGTCTGTGCCGCCACCTTGCGCTTCGCCTCGGCCACGGCGGCATCGCGCGCGGCCTTGTTCTGCGCCTTGTCGGCATCGGCCTGCCGCGCCGCCGCCTGCGTCTCCACGCTCTGCGTATGGAGCGGCAGGTAGAGCCCGTAGTACCCGCCGATGCCCGCCCCCGCCATCAGCGCGGCGGCGGCGAGGCTCAGCTTGAGGATGGCATCGACGTCGAGCTTCATGATGGATCAGCTTCCCTTGGTTGTTTCGCGGGCAACCTCGCGCCAGCCGATGTCGCGGCGGCAGAAGCCGCTAGCGAAATCGATCCTGTCGAGCGCGGCATAGGCATGGGCCTGCGCCTCCCGCACCGAGCCACCGCGCGCCGTGACGTTCAGCACGCGCCCGCCGCTGGCGACCAGTGCGCCGTCCTTCAGCGCGGTGCCTGCGTGGAAGACTTTTGCGCCATCCGCCTCGGCCTCGACAAGGCCTGCGATCGCGCCGCCCTTCTCGGGCGTATCGGGATAGCCCTTCGCCGCCATCACCACCGTCAGCGCGGTATCGTGGCTGAACTTCGGCACTTCGATCGCGGCAAGGCGGTTCTCGGCGCAGGCATGGAGCAGCTCCACCAGATCCGATTCGAGGCGCAGCAGCATCACCTGACACTCGGGATCGCCGAAGCGGCAGTTGTATTCGATCAGCTTGGGGCCTTCATCCGTCAGCATCACGCCCAGGAACAGCACGCCAGAATAGGGCGTGCCGTCATCCTCAAGCTGGCGCACGGTCGGCGCGATGATGCGTTCGAGCACTTCGGCTTCCAGCGCCGGGGTCAGCACCGGGGCCGGGCTATAGGCGCCCATGCCGCCGGTGTTGGGGCCGGTATCGCCCTCGCCCACGCGCTTGTGGTCCTGCGCCGAGGCGAAGGGGACAATGGTGGAACCGTCGGTCAGCGCGAAGAAGCTGGCTTCCTCGCCCTCCATGAATTCCTCGATCACCGCCTCTGCACCGGCTTCGCCGAAGCGCCCGGCGAAAATGTCCGCCACGGCAGCCTCTGCCTCGGCCATGGTCATCGCCACGGTCACGCCCTTGCCCGCCGCCAGACCATCGGCCTTGATGACCACCGGCGCGCCGAACTGCGCCAGCGCCGTAAGCGCCGCCGCTTCGTCGGTCACGCGCACGTAACCTGCGGTCGGAATCCCCGCCCGCTCGCACAGATCCTTGGTGAAGCCCTTGGACCCTTCCAGCTGCGCCGCCGCCTTGCTCGGCCCAAATACGGCAAAGCCCTCGGCCCGCAGCGAATCGGCAAGCCCGTCGACCAGCGGCGCCTCGGGACCGATGACGACGAGGCCGACGACATTCGCTTCGCAGAAAGCGATCACGGCGGCATGGTCGGTCGCGTCCAGCGCGATGCATGTTGCAACCTCGGAAATGCCGGGATTTCCGGGCGCTGCCCACAGGGTGTCGCAGGCCGGGGATTGCGCCAGCTTCCAGGCCAGCGCATGTTCGCGGCCGCCCGAGCCCAGAAGAAGGATGTTCATGCGCTGTGCCTTTCGACGATGACGAATATGAAGATGGTCGTTCGGGAGGGCTGGTAGCGAAGCAGGACGCAGGCGACAACGCCGCGCCGCTTTCCATCAGCGAGATTTCCGCGATCCTCAAGCGTACGGTCGAGGACCGCTTCGGGTTCGTGCGCCTGCGCGGCGAGCTTTCGGGCGTGAAACGCGCGGCCTCGGGCCACCTCTATTGCGCGCTCAAGGACGACAAGGCCGTCATCGACGGGGTGATGTGGCGCGGCGGTGCCCAGCGCCTCGCCTTCCGCCCCGAAGATGGCGTGGAAGTGATCGCCACCGGCAAGCTGACCACCTATCCGGGCCGCTCGAAGTACCAGATCGTCATCGAAACGATGGAGATCGCGGGCGAAGGCGCGCTGCTGGCGCTGCTCGAAAAGCTGCGTGCCCGGCTGGCGGCAGAGGGCCTGTTCGCCCCCGAACGCAAGCGCGCCCTGCCGTTTCTGCCGCGCACCATCGGCGTCGTCACCTCGCCGACCGGCGCGGTGATCCGGGATATTCTCCACCGGCTGGCAGACCGCTTCCCCAGCCACGTCCTCGTCTGGCCGGTGCTGGTGCAGGGCGAAGGCTCCGCCGAACAGGTCGCCCGCGCGGTGCGTGGCTTCTCCGAGATGCCCGAGCATGGTCCGGTGCCGCGCCCCGATCTGGTGATCGTCGCGCGCGGCGGCGGCTCGATCGAGGACTTGTGGGGCTTCAACGAGGAAATCGTCGTCCGCGCGGTCGCCGAATCGCGTATCCCGGTGGTCTCCGCCGTCGGCCACGAAACCGACACGACCCTTTGCGACTACGCCGCCGACCGCCGCGCACCGACGCCGACCGCCGCTGCCGAGATCGCGGTGCCGGTCCGCAGCGAACTCGCGGCCACCCTCGACGAGATGGGCTATCGCATGCGTCGCAGCGCCGGTCGCCCGGTCATGCTGGGGCGCGAGCGGCTCGAAGCCCGTGTCCAGCGCCTGCCCAGGCCCGAGGCAATTCTGGCCCAGCGCCAGCAGGGACTCGACGATCTGGCCGAGCGCCTGCGGCGAGCTTTGCGCGATCAGGCCACCGGCAAGCGCGAGCGTCTGGGTCAGGTGGCAGCGCGGCTCTCGCTGCCGCTGCTGCGCCACCGCGTGCAGACCAGCGCCGAGCGCCTTGCCCGCACCGGACTGGAACCGCGCCTGCTCGAGCGCCGGATGGTGCGCGCGCAGGGCGACCTTGCCCAACTTGCCCGCGTGCTGCCGCAGCTGAACCCGGACAAGCCGCTGGAGCGTGGCTTCGCACGGGTGGTGAGCGCGCAAGGCCAGACGCTGACCAGCGCCGCATCGGCCGGGCAGGAAGCGGTTCTGGTCCTGAAATTCCGAGACGGCGATCTGGCGGTACAGGTGGACGGCGCCGTTTCCGCGCCGCCCGCTTCCACGCCCCCCAAGGCACCGCGTCCGACACGACCGACCAGCCCATCGGCACGGCAGGGGGATTTGTTTTGAAGCCGGGGCTCTGCTAGGATTACTTCCATGTTGATGTCATCCGCAGATCGCCCCGCCACGCTCCAGTACGGCCCCGGCAGCTTCCGCGTCCTGCGCGCGGGCTCCTATGTCGAGTGCGCGGTAACGGCAGAGAAGATCCCGCTGGAAGAGCTGCGCTACTGGAGTGCGGAACGGCAGGAAGCCTATGCTTCGCCCGAGATCGCGACGCGCCGGATGCTTTCGCCGGCGTGAGGCTGCTGACGCAAGCCGGATTGCTCGGCGCAGCAGCAGCCTTGCTGGTCGGGGCTGCGCCTGCCTCGCTGCTTCCGGCCCAGCGCCCGGACGATAGCCTGCAATCGGGCCGTGCCATCGGCATGATCCGCTACAAGGGTGAATTGACACAGGGCGGCTGGGTGCGCGGCACGGTGCCGCAGGGCACCCGCACGCTGACCTTCGACGGCACGCCCATTCCGATCGCACCCGATGGCGACTGGTTCGCCGCGTTCGACCGGGATGCGGGGCCGAGCGCCACGCTCGTCGCGACGCTGGCGGATGGCCGCAGCGTCACCCAGCAGATCGCGGTGTCCCCGCGCGCCTGGCACATCGAAAACATCAATATCGCGCGAGGCACGGGCGGACCCAGCTCCGCTTTCATGGCCTTGCGTCAGCCGGAACTCGACCGCATCCACGCCGCCCGTGCGCTGCGGACCGACGCGCAAGGCTGGCGCCAGAAATTCATCTGGCCCGCACAGGGGCGCATTTCCGGCCAGTTCGGATCCCAGCGCATCTATCGCGGCGAGCCGGGGGCCTATCATTCCGGGCTCGACATCGCGACAGGGCGCAGCGGTACGCCGTTTGTCGCCCCTGCAGATGGCGTGGTAATTCTGGCGGCAGACAAGCCTTTCACGCTGGAGGGCAACCTGCTGATGATCGACCACGGCATGGGGCTGAACAGTGCGTTCCTGCACTGCTCGCAGATTCTCGTCCATCAGGGCGACCATGTGAAGCAGGGGCAGGTCATCGGCCTGATCGGCATGACCGGGCGCGCCACCGGCCCGCACCTGCACTGGAGCCTGATGTGGCAGGGGTCTCGGGTCGATCCGATCCTGTTTACCGGACCGATGAAATAAAGGCCGCTTTCAGCCGCTTCCCGAACAGGCCGTTTGAATAAGGCGATGGAGCGCAGACACACGAAAGGGCGCGCAGGATTGCCCTGCGCGCCCTTTCGTAAACCTGCCTTCCAGCTGCGTGCTCCGTAATCAGAGCATCACAGGGTGGAAAATCAGGCGGCGACTGCCTGCTTCTTCAGCTCGCGCTTCACCTTGACGGCGCGCGGCGAAAGCTTGGCGTCCGAGGTCTTCAGCAGCCAGTTGTCGAGACCGCCATTGTGCTCGACCGAGCGCAGACCGTGGGTCGAAACGCGGAACTTGAAGCTGCGGTCCAGAGTCTCCGACATCAGCGTGACGTTCTGGAGGTTGGGCAGGTAGACGCGCTTCGTCTTGTTGTTGGCGTGGCTGACGTTGCAGCCAACCTGACGGCCCTTGCCGGTCAGTTCGCAAATGCGGGACATGCTGTTTCTCGCTCGAAAATGTTCTGTGCCGTTACACGGGAAGGCGCGCCATTAGCGATTCTATAGGGCGAGGTCAAGTTGCGCACAGGAATTCCACGCGCTAGCGATAGGGCGATGACCCGCTGGCCGATCCCCGAACCGATGCTGAAAGCCCTGGAACAGGCACACAAAGCCGCAGAAGCGGGCGAAGTGCCCATCGGCGCGGTGATCGTCAAGCACGGCCAGGTGATCGCCTGTGGACGCAATGCGCCGCGCGAACGCCACGACCCTACCAGCCATGCGGAGATCGAGGCGATTCGGGCCGCCGCTCTTGCATTGGGTAACGAGCGACTCGAAGGTTGCGAGCTATGGGTCACGCTGGAGCCTTGCGCCATGTGCGCAGGCGCCATCGCCCATGCCCGGATCGCCCGCGTCTATTATGCCGCCTCCGATCCCAAGGGCGGCGCGGTGGAGCATGGCGCGCGGGTGTTCGAGCATCCGCAATGCCTGCATCGCCCCGAGGTCTACTCCGGCATCGCCGCTGCCGAGGCCTCGGCACTGCTGAAAGCCTTCTTCGCCGCGCGGCGCTGACTAGGATCCTGGCCCTAGGGTTGATCGACATTCAGAAGATGACGAGCCGAAAATGGTGATTTTTCGAGACCCGGAGCGCAGCGTACTTTCTGTACGTGAGCACCGGAAGCTCGGAAAATCGCCATTTGCAGGCCGTCAGGGCTGAATGTCGATCGGCCCTAGAGCCCGCGCCAGATTTTCAACGACTCTCCGTCTGCCGCGCCGAAACGCTGGGAATCACACCGGGCAGGACGAAAATGCCGGTCGGTGCAGAGCTGCACTTCGCGCAGCCATCCGCCGCGATTGGCGACAATCCCTACGGCATCGCGGCGCCAGCCCGGATTCTCGGCCAGGAAGGCATCGCGCAAGTCTCCGGCGACAAGCCCGCGCTTTCGCGAAAGGAAGTCCGCATCGGGCCAGTGCAGCGAACGCCACAGAATGCCGCTGACCCTGAAATAGCCCTCAGGGCTTCGGGCCATGCAACTGCCATGCTTGGCCCACTCATGCGCCAGCAGCGAGGGCGATGGCGTCATGCACAAGGCGCCGCGCAATGTCTGCACCGAGGGAGGAGTTGCCCCGCACCACTGCGGAGCACCGCCTGCCCCGCCTTCCGGCCACAGCCCGTGCAGGACGAAGCCGAACCGGCCCTGTCGGCCGGAACACTGCATCGAGCCCTTGTCGTGCGCGAAATGGCAATATTCCGGCGACCAGCTGGCCGCCAGCGTGTAGCCCACCGCGACGCCCCGGCGTACAGGCCCGTCAGGCATTACCGGGCGCGGTGGCGGGATCGTCGCAGGGACGCGGCACTGGTAAGCTTGCGCGAACACCGGCAATGGCGAAATCGCGGCGACCGCCGCGACAAGAGCGGCGGCAGCGAGTCTCACAGCGGCGTGAAGTCCAGACCTATGTCGGCGGCCGGCGCACTCTGGGTGAGACGCCCGACCGAGACATAGGTGACACCGCTCGCCGCGATCGCGCCGATGGTGGAAAGATTGACCCCGCCCGACGCTTCGGTCGGTACGCGCCCGGCGACCATGCCCACAGCTGCGCGCAGCGTTTCCGGCCCCATATTGTCCAGCAGCAGATGATGCGCCCCCGCAGCCAGCGCGGGCTCGATCTGGTCGAGGCGATCCACCTCGCAGATGATCTGCGGCACGCCCGCCTCACGCGCACGGCGTACGGCCTCTTCAACACTACCCGCAACAAGGACGTGATTGTCCTTGATCATCGCCGCGTCCCACAGCCCCATACGGTGATTGCGTGCGCCGCCGGTGCGAGTGGCATACTTCTCCAGATGACGCAGACCAGGGATGGTCTTGCGCGTATCGAGCAGCGTGGCATGGCCTTCCATCGCCTCGACATAGAGCCGCGTCATCGTCGCGATGCCGGTCAGGTGCTGCACCGTATTCAACGCACTGCGCTCCGCCGTCAGCATGGCGCGGGCAAGGCCGGAGAAGCGCATCAAGGCCGTGCCGGGTTCCACCACAGAACCTTCCTCGACAAGGATTTCGATGTTCATCGTCGGATCGAGATGGCGAAAAAATGCTGCGGCAATGGGCAGGCCCGCCACGACAACAGCGTCACGCGATTCCATGACGCCGGAAAACCGGTCATCCGCCCCGATGACACTGAGCGCCGTCACGTCGCGCCCTCCCCCGGCAAGGCCAACGCCAAGATCCTCGTCCAGCGTGGATGCGACGAAGGTGCCCAGATCGAAGCCGGGAATGTCGAGCGTGGTTTGCAACGTATCGGTAGTCATGCGCTCTTCTATTCCTTCTCGGCCCGGCAAAGTCGAGACGCTCCTGCCGGGATGGAACAGAAATACGCGCCATACGAAAAGAGCCGCCCCACCGGGCGGCCCTTCGCTTGATCGTTCTGCCCGAGCGCCTCAGTGCGCGCCGCGCGTATCGTCCTGCGAAACTGGGGTGATCTTCACCTCCACGCGGCGATTGGCCGCCCGGCCTTCCGGCGTGTTGTTGTCGGCCACCGGATAACGCTCGCCCAGACCTTCGGTGCGGATGCGATTCCGGTTCACGCCGCGCATCGCCAGATAGCTGGCGACAGAATCCGCACGTCGCTGCGACAGATCCATGTTGTACTGATCCGAACCGGTCGAATCCGTGTGTCCGTAGACGTCGATCAGACTGTTCGGATACTGGTTCATGCTGGCGGCAACTTTGTCCAGCGTAGCCTGGAACGACGGGCTGATCGCCGTCGAATCGACCGCGAATGTCACATCCGGCAGGTTCAGGAGAATACCGTCCCCCGTATCGCTGACATTGACGCCGGAACCTGCAGTCTGTTCCTTGAGTTCGCGGATCTGCTTGTCTTTCTGGTAGCCGATCGCAGCCCCAGCGACACCGCCGATACCCGCGCCCATGATGCGCGCGGTCTTGCCACCAATCACGCTGCCCAGCAGATAGCCGAGGCCGGCGCCGCCGGCACCGCCGATTGCCGTTCGCGAAACCTTGCGCTCGCCGGTGTTCGGATCGGTCACACACGCGGATACCGTCACCAGCGCACATACGGCCGCCACCGATGTGAGAATGCGAGACGTCTTCATGGTTTGTCGTTCCCTCTCGAATAATACCGTCTTGTTCTTCGCATGGTTTATGTGCGGTCATGAACATGAATGGCAAATGGATAGTGATCTGGGGGCGAGGCAGTAACGAGCCCGCCCCCTCGCCAGTTCCGCCTCCAACCATTTGCCCTCTGCATGACAGGCCCTCTTCGCGTTCGCGCAAATCTCTGCTAGCGCTGGAGGCACTGTGACACCCTTTCCCTGGACCGACCTGCTCATCATCGTTGGGCTCATCCTGCTCAACGGTCTGTTTTCCATGTCCGAACTGGCAATCGTCTCGGCGCGGGCCGCACGATTGAAGATATCGGCGGACAAGGGCAGCGGTGCAGCGCAGACCGCGCTCACGCTTGCGGCGGACCCTGGGAAGTTCCTCTCCACTGTGCAGATCGGGATCACCCTGATCGGAATTGTGGCAGGCGCCTATTCCGGGGCGAGCCTGGGCCAGCCCGTGGCGGAGCGGCTTGCAGCGCTTGGCGTGCCAGCCCGCTATTCCGGTGAAGCCGGCTTCACTCTGGTCATCATCGTGACCACATACGCCAGCCTCGTGATCGGTGAACTGGTTCCCAAGCAGCTGGCCCTGCGCGCGGCGGAGCCGATCGCGCTGATCGCGGCGCGCCCGATGGTCATCATGTCGCGCGTCATGGCACCCTTTGTGTGGCTGCTCGATCGCTCCTCCGGCGCTCTCCTCAAGCTGCTCGGCGCACGCCGGGGCGGAGAGGAACGGATCACCGCGGAAGAACTCCAGATGATCTTCGCAGAGGCCACCCGCTCGGGCGCCATCGCCGAAGACGAGCGCGCGATGATGGCGGGCGTCCTGCGCCTTGCCGACCGGCCCGTCCGCGAGTTGATGACCCCGCGCAACCAGCTCTACGCCATCGAGGCGGATGCGACCGAGGAAGACCTGCGCGCCCGCATCGAGGCATCGCCCCACTCGCTTCTGCCGGTCATCGAGCGCGATGCCCCCGACAACGTTCTGGGCATCCTCAAGGTACGTGAAGTGCTGGCCGCCATTGTGGCCGGGCAGACGGTCGATATTTCCGCCATGATGAAGAAGGCCGAAGTCATCCCGGACCAGCTCGACGCCACCGACGCCCTGCGCACCTTGCAACAGGCAGAAGTTCCGATGGCGATGGTCCATGACGAATATGGACATCTCGAAGGCGTGGTGACGCCCAACGACGTGCTCGAAGCCATCGCCGGTACGTTCGTCAGCCATCAGGATGAAGGCGATTCACCGATGGTCGTGGAGCGTGAGGACGGCTCTCTGCTCATCTCCGGGGCGATGGCAGCCGACGCGATGGCAGACCGTCTGGGTATTTCGCTCCCGGAAGATCGCGAATATGCCACAGCTGCCGGCTTCGTCCTGGGTGTTCTCAGGCAGGTGCCCAGCGAGGGCGATCATTTCACCGAACAGGATTGGCGTTTTGAAGTCGTCGATATGGACGGGCTCAGGATCGACAAGCTGCTGGTGGAGAGCCTGGCCTCTCAGGCTGCCGAACACGTTGTCGCAAGCGACTGATCGCCATCCGCCTGCGCTCTAAGCTACGCCGCTGCTGTTAAAGTCATCCCGCTGTATGATTTCTGATGCCTGAGATAAGCAGGCTCAGTGTGGTTAGTGCTGCGCCCGTCAGGCCGGCAACGCTCAGTGCGACAACAACCGGTTCGGCTTGGTGGGCCAAAGCACGACGGCAACTTCCAAACTGGCTATATACGTTTCTCATCACGGATACTCCTTTCCGTGATAAGTACCCCCGCTCTCCCTTTCGCAGAACTGGGATAATCCTGCGCTTTTCGTTCGACTTTCCCGAACGGGGCAGAAGAAACTTCCCCCTCCAGCTTCACCCGGACATGATGCACCACACCACCATCTGATGGGCGAACTTTACGATACGCTTCCGCTTGATCGCATGGAGCCCCACCTAGGTCAGGTCAGTGCCATTGCTGATTGTCGCTGTCTTGGGATCCAGCGGGTTTGCGTGGGATGCGAGAAGCGCTTGTTTTTCGGCGTAAGCTGTTAAAATAAAGTACAAAAAAGCCGTCCTCGGCTTAACCGGGACGGCGTGTGTGTATTCAGTTGGTTGCGGGGGCAGGATTTGAACCTGCGACCTTCAGGTTATGAGCCTGACGAGCTACCGGGCTGCTCCACCCCGCGACACTGAGGGCTTGAGTTGAGCCCGTAGTTTTTGCGTTCTGTAGGAACGCGAAGAGGCCCACTTGGGGCCTCTTGATTGTTTTTGAGATTGTGAATGGGTTTCAGCACGCCGGCTTCAATGCCTGGCGACGTCCTACTCTTCCAACGCTTAAGCGGTAGTACCATCGGCGCTGTCAGGTTTCACGGCCGAGTTCGAGAAGGGATCGGGTGGGTCACTGACGCTATGGTCACCAAGCAATGGAGCTGGCGTGCTGGTTTTTTAATCGATGTATCCCGTGCGTATTCAGATGTGTGTCTGGCTGCTTATCGTCCGTCATCTTTGACGTGTCCTGCATAGCAGGGCTGTCATTGATGGTGGGATTCTACAAGCATGATCAGAGTTATTAGGACCGGTTAG
>NZ_JBYNTR010000012.1:0-44590 GCF_057784955.1 Novosphingobium sp. BAM6
TAGACCCGTCTGATCGGTTCCGGTCGGTACGTCTCCTTCCTGAGCGACAGCGCCAGTTCCGCCAGCCACCGCTCGACGCCGTAGTCCTCGATATCCGCAAAGTCCTGTCCATCCACACCCGGCGCGCCCTTATTGGAACGACACTGGGCGTAGGCATGGGCCAG
The DNA here is from genome assembly GCF_057784955.1 of Novosphingobium sp. BAM6. Lineage (NCBI taxonomy): Bacteria > Pseudomonadati > Pseudomonadota > Alphaproteobacteria > Sphingomonadales > Sphingomonadaceae > Novosphingobium > Novosphingobium sp. BAM6. The sequence continues at coordinate 165 of NZ_JBYNTR010000012.1, forward strand.
AATGTCATCGCGGCTGATCTTGTCGTACAGCGCGTAAAACCGGTAGCCGACTTCTGCCTTCGCTTTCGCGTGCAACGCCTTCTGCAGTTTCTGGACGCTTATCGGAGTTGATAGGTTACCCAATCTCCTGCCCCTCACCACGTGTTGCGTTCATCTTGAACTGAGGCCCCTTCCCTCCACCGGCATTACCCGGCTTCCTCGGTACTACGGACCTCTCCGCCACCCCATCGCGCCCTTCCCTCCCTCGCGGGCGTCCGGTTGCCGATCACTCGGCACGCCATGGGGCTTCCCGTGTTGCGTGCACTTTCCTTGCGTACATGCTGTCGCCACTACCCCGGCGCAGCAGACGGGCTCAAGCGTCGCTCAGACTCGCCCATCATATCAGCCTTCCCCGTATGGGTTGACGGGTCGGCCTGCACATCGGCATTTTCGAGGATTGCTCAGCGTTCACTCACGTTACGGCCTGTACGCTCGCACGATCACCTACGTGACCGTTATCCGGGGGCTTCAGACATTTCGTCACCTCCATGCCTGCCCCGGTCGCTTCCGGCTGGAGCATCGCCGGGTAGGCCTCTCACCCACTAGAAAGTGCCGCCTTTTCACGGCGCACACCCATTATTGCCGTTCAGGCGCCAAATTTTTGGCGCCTAGGTCCGGACTTACAGCTATTCTGGCGGGTGTCGACGAGGCACTGTTTTTCCTCATTCGCTAGAAGAACGGTCGGGTTCGCCGTGGCCTGCCGTTTGTTCGCCGACGATAGATCGGATGAACGCCTAGTTTCAGGCCGGTGATGTGTCCTTGGGGAAGGCTATGACGAGGTTATTTCTCGTTGCGCCGAAACTATTTCCAGCCACCGCCTGCGGCCTGATAGAGTCTCACGGTCGCTAGCAATCGCGCACTGCGGGCTTGTATCAGGCCGAGGCGCGCTTGAAGTAAAGTCCTCTGGGCATCGATCACGTCGAAATAGTCGCCTTGTCCTACATCGAAGCGATGCCGCGCGTGATCGTAGACACCGGCGTCGGCATCGCGCGAGGCTACGGCAGCCTTCTCTTCCCGAGCGGTCTGCTTGAGCGCACTGAGCTGATCGTCGACTTCGCGGAAGGCATCGAGCGCAATGGCGCGATAGGCGTAGGCTGCCTCGTCACGCCGGGCGGCTGCAGCATCCTCGTTCGCGCGCAGGCGCCCGCCTTCGAAGAGCGGCGCCAGCACGCTGCCGAACAGCGACCACAGGTTGACCGGTCCCGGATAGACGTCGGCATTGGTGCGGCCCAATGTACCGCCCAGCGAAAAGTCCGGCAGGAACGCCGCCCGCGACGCGCTGAGCGAATGGTCGGCGGCGATCAGCTGCTCCTCCGCTGCCGCGATGTCCGGACGGCGGCGCAACAACCGCGATGGCAACTGGCCGACGGCGGGCAGGAGCGGCAGATCCATCAGCGATGCGCCGCGGGGGATCGCCTGCGGATTCTCTCCCAGCAACAGCGCCAGCGCGTTCTCCTGCTCGACCATCTGCTGCGTCATTTGCGCCTGTTGCAGCTCGACCTGATGCAGTGCGGCATCTGCCTGGAGGACCACGTCCTGCCCAATCTGGCCGACGGCGCGCTGGTGCTGGCGCATGGCCAGTTCGCGCGCCAGGCTGGCATGGGTATCGTCCAGGACCTGCTGCGTCGCGTCCAGCGCGCGAAGCTGGCAGTAGTCCGCGACGACCGAGGCGACGACGGCAATGCGCACGCCGTCCTGAGTGGCGCGCTGGGCCAGGTATTGCGCCTGCGCGGCGGCGGTCTGGCTGCGCAGCTTGCCGAAGATATCGGCTTCGTAATTCACCGAGGCCTGCGCCTGATACTGCGTCAGATCGACGCCGACGAGCGTGGTCTGGCTGAGGATACGTTCACGCGGGTAGCCGGTTGCACCCGCACTTATTTGCGGCAATTGATAGCTGCGCGTGCCTTTGACTTGCGCTGCGGCCTGCTCGACACGAGCAGCGGCCTGTCCGAGATCGGTATTGTGCGCAAGGGCCTGCGTGACCAGCCCTGACAGTACCGGGTCGCCCAACTGCTTCCACCACTCGGGATCGATATCGACACCTGCCATGTCGGGGTCTGCTCGCCACGCTTGCGGAGCACGGACCTGCGCATCGGCAGGGGGCTGGGGCCGTGGCCCCATGCAGCCACTCAACACCAGCGAAACCGCTGTCGACAAGAGCAATACCGTCCCGCGTGAAGCGAATACGGCCTTCACGAGCCCCGCTCCGCTTGGCGAACCGGGGTGGTCGTGTCGATCCTGGTTTCTACCGACATGCCCGGCCGCAGCCGCGCAGCCAGCGGCTGGTCGATATCGGGAGAGATGCGGATACCAATGCGTTGCGGGATCTTCACGAAGTTGCCCACCGCATTGCTGGGACTGACAGCGGAAAACTCCGCTGCCGTCGCCGGGGCGATCTGCGTTACCCGCCCGCGCAGCTTCGCGCCGCCCAGCGCATCGACGGTGAACCACACCCGCTGCCCCAGCCGCACGTTGGCGATATCCGATTCCTTGTAGTTCGCGATCACCCAGGCGCCGCGCGGGATCAGCGTGAACAACTGGCTTCCGCTGGCAACCAACTGGCCAAGGTGAATGGTGACACGTCCCAACTGGCCATCCTCGGGCGCGACGATGCGGGTACGTGAGAGGTCGATATCGCTGGAAAGCTGGCCAGCCTTCGCGGCGTCAAGCTGGGCTGCCAGTTGGGTGCGATCGACATGCGCCGTCTCAAGGTTCTCCTGCGCGATGCGGATCTGTGCGCGGGTCTCGTTCAAGGCCGAGCGTGCGGCATGATAGGCCATGGCCGCTGCATCCAGATCGGCCTGCGAGACGCTGCCATCACCAACGAGCGCCTTTGCCCGCTGAAAATCCGCTGCTGCCTTGCGTTCGCTGGCCTGCGCCTTTTCCAGCCCTGCCTGCTGGCCTGCCAGTTGCGCCGCAGCACTGGCCTGCTGCTGCACATTATTGGCAAGATTGGCGCGGGCTACTTCGACTTGCGCGGCGGCCTGCCGGGCTTGCGCGCGATACGTACTCGGATCGATCTCCAGCAGGACCTGTCCCTTATGAACCATGGCATAATCGCTCACGTAAACCTTGGTCACATAGCCGGTCGCCTGCGGCGCGATCACTGTCGTGCGCCCCTGGACATAGCTGTTGTCGGTCTGCGGCCCTATCCCACGAAACGGCCAGAGCCCCCAAGCTGCAAGCACGGCCAGCACTGCGACCAGTGCCAGCACCGCGATAATCACCCACGTCAGCGGGTGCTTCTTAGGGGGCGTCCAGTTGACCGGGGCATCGGCGTCATCGTTCGGCGGCGTCATGTCTTCGCTCAAGGTTCCACTCTTTCCCAGCGTGCGATGCCGCGCATCACCAGCATGTAGACAAACAGGCAGGCCGCTCCGCTCGCGGTCAGAACGCCTACGAAGCGAAAGGCGTCCAGATATCCGAAAACGCCCGCGCCGGAGGTTATCGTGGCCGCGCCGGTTGCGGCGGCATCACCGCCCGATGCGGCGAAGGGGCTGGCAAGTGGGCTCCATGACGCCAGCACCGTCAAGGCATCCTGCTGTGCCACGAACTGGTAGCTGCCGATCAGCGCTGAGCCGATCAGCCCCCCCATGTTCTGCGTGAAGGCAAACATCAGGATCATCGTCACCAGATTGTGCGGGCCGCTGCTCATGACCTTGCCGACCATGAACAGCAGGCCGGACGCGACGAAGGCCACGCTCGCACCGCCGATCACGAATTGCGTGACCAAAACGTCCATCGGCGTCACGAAGCCGTTGCGGCCACCGTCGAACCATGCCGCGCCCGCTGTTGCCAGCATACAGATCAGCATGATCCATCCTGCCCGCTCAGGCTGAAAGAAGCGGGCGAGAAGGACGACACCTGTAACCTGCCCCAGTAGCGAGGCCAGCGACATCAGGTGAAGCTGGTCACTGTCGAAACCCAAGGCCGCCATCAACCCGCGCATGCCGGTGGTCTGCTCGGCGAGGCCGATCCGTTCGAACACAACGACAAAGATCAGCATCAGGAACTGGCGCGAGGTCATCCACTCAATCTGGAGTAGGGGGTGGCCGCGGCGATGCTCGCGGATCATGGCTGCGGCCACCAGAGCGATCCCGCCCGCCAGCATCCAGCCGATCCACGGGGCCTGCGACCACCAGTACGTGCGCCCCTGCGCCAATGCCCCTGCCAGCAACAGAACGCCAGGCACCGCCATAGCAATCGTCACGAAATCGCCTGGCGAAAATACCTTGTAGCGATCCGTTGGGGTCAGCGGGAACAGCAGCGTCAGCGCCAGCATGGCACAGGGTGCAGCGAGGCAGATCAGCCTGAACCCCAGCGCGCCATTTTCGGCGATCGTCTCGACCGGTACGAAGCCCACTAAAGAGGAAGAGGCCAGCAATGCCCCGATAGCGGTCATTGGCGCGCGGAAGCGCTTGTCTGCCGGCACGACCACCAGCATGTAATAGACAGCCATGGCAATCGCCATCGAGTAGACCGCACCGTTCGCGGCCCGGTTCAGCAGCAGCGTGACGAAGGTGGGATACAACAAAAACAGCAGCGACGTCGCCGCATAGATGCTAATGACAATATGGAAGAAGCGCGTAGTGCCGAACTGCATCCGTCCCTTAATGACGAAGAGCGCGTTGCTGGCTCCAAAGCCGTAGTAGAGCGCCGTTGCCCAAGTCGCCTGCGCGCTGGTCAGATGAAGCGGGCCTGCCAGATAGGCAATATCGGTCGCAAACAGAAACTCACCGAACGTCGCGAGCGTGGCGATGCTGATGGCGCAGATGACATAGGCTATCTTCAGCTTTGGCCCGATGGGAAAGAGATAAGGCCCGCTCGGCATCGTCGGGCGGAGTGCAGGAGATATCCGGGCATGGCGCAGATCAGATGTCATGCAACCAACCCGTTGCCACTGCTGAGGCGCCGGTGAACTCGCTCGATACTACCCTAAAACCCATGCCCACCATCTGCCATCTCCGGAGATCGGGCACAAAACGCGAGGTCGTCAAATCGCGTGCCCGTCCCCCTATAAATGCGTGCTTCTCTCCTTTCCTGTCATGCTGGCAAGAGCGCGTGACTTTGATCTCGCTGGGCAACGCACCTTTCCAGAGTTTGTTTCATGGGCTGCCCATCTTATTGATGGCGATAGTGACCCGCTTTCTGGCTCCCCGATCATAAAGAGAGACCAGAGGTTAGATACAATGGCCTGCAGGCGTCTGCACAAGAGCGTCGGGCATGGCGACCCGGTCCTGCTCTGACTGAAGCCGACCGATAGTGTTGAAAAACTCGGGCTTGAAGTAGTCTTCGGGGTCTGATTCACTGTTCTCGCAGGACGGAGACAGACCGATGATGGGCGAGCGGACGGTGGCGCAAGAGGCGCTGTTTTACAGCTTCAACCTAGAACGGCACGTACCGGCAGGACATCTGCTGCGATCGATTGACAGGTTCGTCGATCTGTCCGGCATTCGCGAGCATTTGCAGCCCTATTACAGCGAGACAGGTCGCCCTTCGATTGATCCGGAACTGATGATCCGGATGCTGCTTATCGGCTACTGCATGGGGATCCGCTCGGAACGCCGGTTATGCGACGAGGTACACCTCAATCTGGCCTATCGTTGGTTTTGCAGACTGGGACTGGAAGGCGATGTGCCCAACCACTCGACATTTTCCAAGAACCGCCATGGCCGGTTCCGCGACAGTGATCTGTTGCGCAAGCTGTTCGAGACGACGGTAGAGCGCTGCATGACAGAGGGACTGGTCGGCGGTGAAGGCTTTGCCGTCGATGCGAGCCTGATCGCAGCCGACGCCAATCGCCAGCGCGGGGTTCGCGGCGGTGAGCCCTTGCCGCCGGAGGCGACCAACCATGCTGTGAACGAGTATCTGGCCGTTCTCGACAATGCCGCGTTTGGCGCCGCGACGCCTGTCGTCCCGAAGTTCCTGTCGCCTGCCGATCCTGCCGCGCGCTGGACCAGCGCCAAGGGCGGTCAGGCGTTCTTCGCCTACTGCACCAATTATCTGATCGACCTGAAGAACGCCGTCATCATGGATGTGGAAGCGAGCACGGCGGTGCGTCAGGCTGAGTTGACTGCCGCACGGCGGATGATCGATCGCGTCCAAGACCGGTTCAAAGTCTGGCCTGCGCGACTGGCGGCGGATACCGCCTATGGCTCTGCAGAAAACCTAGCGTGGCTGGTGCACGAGAAAGGGATCGAGCCGCATATCCCGGTCTTTGATCATAGCAACAGGCGCACCGGCAGCTTCCAGCGATCCGCCTTACGCTTCGAGCATAAGCGCGATGTCTATGTCTGCCCGGGGGAAAAGGATCTGAAGCGGCAGCATCGCAACTTCGCCACAGCGCGTTCCGGTGTCGATCAGGATGGCTTCATGCGATATCGCGCGTCCAAAGCCGATTGTGACGGTTGCGCGCTCAAGCCGGACTGCTGCCCGGGCCAGCCCGTCCGCAAAATCCTGCGTTCAGTCCATGAAGGCGCTCGCGATCTGGCCCGCGATCTGGCGCTGACCGACGCCTATGTCACTTCACGCCGGGAAAGAAAGAAGGTCGAGATGCTGTTCGCGCATCTCAAGCGCATACTGAAGCTGGACCGGTTGCGCCTGCGTGGGCCAAATGGAGCAAATGACGAGTTCCTCCTCGCCGCTACCGCTCAGAACCTCCGCAAGATGGCCAAGCTTCTGCCGATGAAGGCTCAACCAGCAATGGGCTGAAGGTCAAAACGTCATTCAGGCCATTCCCGCGTCGATCCCAGTATCCGGCGAAGATCGACTTCTTCAACACTATCCACCCTTTATGGTCGTTCAAAGACGCCTTTCCGTTGCCTAGGTGCGGATGGGCAGCTTTCCTTTTCTGGACACCCAAAACGGGCCGTGAAGAGACGGTCCGCTCAAAGACCAGCAGATTTGGCGACCTCGGCACCAAATAAGGTTCCACGTCACCAAGGTTCATCACAACAGTACGCGAGACCCATCACGAAATCGCTGCATCATATTGATCGATGAGGATACTCCCGATGCGTGCAGCTTTGTAAATCGTAGGGTTGTGCGATGATACCGCACGTGCATTGCGCCAATGTCGGTCGAGCCTGCTGTCCGTTTCAATCGACGATGCGCTTCCCGCATCGAACAGCAGCCATGCCGCTTCCCCTACCAAACGCGTATTGGAAACTTGCGCTGCTGCTGCTGCCAACTCCGCATTTTCAAGCAATACGCCCCGAGGGAGTTCGGTGGGAAGGGACGTGAACGCATCCAGATCTGTCGCCAGTTGTCGAGCCGTGGCGCGCGCAGCATAGGCGCGGCTCTCCACTTCGCCGATGACACCCAGCACTTGCGGATCTTCCCTGGGGCTCGCGGTCGACGCCAAGGGATAGGATCGGGTTCGCCCGTGAACGACCTGCGTAATGTCACGGCTTGCTCGGGTCGCGATTCCGGCCTGGGTCGCGACATGCACGAATTGATAGAAGGCCTGTATATACCGGAAAATGTCGGGGTCGGAGTGCGCGAACACATTCTGGGGGTCTACGGCGACGCGATCGAAGGTTGCTGTCCCGCTTGCGGTCAGGCGCTGGCCGAACCCGTTCCAGTCGTCGATCACCGACACTCCGGGCGCATCGCGAGCGACGACGACTTCGAGGAAACCGTCTTCGGTGCGGACAAGAACGTTGATCCAGTCAGCAAAGAGACTCCCTGTGGTGTAATACTTTTCTCCTGACAGCCACAGCCCGTCAGCATCTTCGTTCAACGTCGTACGAATATCGAATGGTGTGGTCGCCCCGCTATCCGGGCGGGCTTTTTCGGACGCGGCGGGGCCAAACAACTGGCCCTCGCCAGCCGCTTTCAGCAAGGCCTGCGATGCGGGTGTCCGGGGCCAGGCTAACAGTAACTCCACGAACCCAAGATGACCGCGAAATATCTGCGCCAGGTTCGAATCCGCTGCAGCCAGTGAAATCAGGACATCGGCAAGTTCGCCGATGGTGCTGCCGCGCCCGCCGAATTCTTGGGGCACGCGCAACGAACCGAGACCGGAAATCAGCAGGCGCTTCACATAGAGCGCGGGCAACTCACGCTCCCGGTCCCGCCGAGGCGCATCAGACGCGAGATCTGCGATGATCTGCTCTAGCGTTTCGATTTCGGGGACGGTTTCGATCAAGATGGTACGGGACATCCGATATCTCCTTAACGGGCCGAGGAAGGGAGCGGCTTGACGGGTGTGTTTTCCCAGACGCTGAAGGGCGTTGCCTCATCGACGATTTCTCGTCCGTGCTCGATGTGACCTTGGAATGCCCACACATTCGCCTGCCGGGGCTGTCCGATGTTGCTGGCAGCAGAGGGTACGGTGAAATCGATAGGATGCAGCAGCGTGGAGCCGATGTCCGGGCCGAAGCTCTTCGCGTGGCTCACGTAATCGCGGAAGCTATCGGCGCTGACTTTATCCAGCTTGCGCGCGATCTGGGCGAACGACCACACCGCATACCAGTCCGTGGTCACTGACCCATCGGTAGGGCTGGTGACTTTGCCTTGTGGATCGTACTTGGCCAGCTGGCGCAGATATTCCTTCCATATCGGGAAGCGGGCGGCATCCTCGCCCTTTTCCAGCGCGATGGAGTTGGGGAACGGCGCGGCGCTCAGCGCCGAGATCGTCGCATTTTCGATGACGTTGTTGCTGCCGACAAACGGGATAGCGAGACCTTGCGCGACTGCGGCTTCAACAAGCTGCGTTTGCTGACTAGGGGGATAAAGCATGCCGCCCCAGACATCAGGATGAAGGCTTCTGATCCGGGCGATATAAGGGGCGAAATCGGTGGTGGCAGGCGGGATCTCGATCACCGTGACGTTTTTCACGCCCGCGCGCGCATATCCGAACTTCGCCGTCTCGGCATAAGTGACGTTACCCGTCATGGTCACAAAAACGCCGGACTTCGCGCCAAAACGCTTCGCCCCGAGGTACGTGCCCTGTGCCGCACCTGCCGAGTTGAGTGCCGTGATGAAAGACAGCGGATTCTTCACATCGGACGGAAGACTACCCATCGGAAACCAGTTGACGATACCTTTTGCACGGCTGATGCGGTCGACGCCGCTAGCACTGCTGCCACCGATGAACGTGACCACGCCTTCGTCCGCCAGCTTGCGGGCGCAGGCCAGGCTGGCGGCAGCCTGACCCTTGGTATCGCAGACCAGAACCTCAAGGGCTCGCCCGCGGATGCCGCCGGTGTCGTTGACCGCTTTTACCGCAATCCGGGCGACTGCACTGGGGTCGGTCGCGGCGAAGGGGGAGCTTGTCTCCGGCAGGATCATGCCGATCTTGACGGCGTGGTCAGACGTTCCCTGACCGTTATTGGAACAGGCGGTCAAGGCGGTGCCAAGTGCCAGCAAGGCAAGAGCACCGGTATGCGAAGCGGAAAAACGGGCACGGCTCATGGCGTGTTCTCCGAACATGGAAAGTCAAACAGGAAGGTGTCGAAAGATTGAGGGGGCGTGGCTTCACACGTCTGGCGGCCGCCCCAGGTAAATGCGTTCAATCTCGTCGCCCCGGCGAGCCAGTTCCTCCCGCGGGACGTGGAGGCGAACGAGTCCATCGCCGATCACAGCGGCGTGGGTGGCAATTCGTTCGGCAACGTGCAGGTGTTGCTCCACCGCCAGCACGGCGACGCCATCGTGACGCGCCTGGTGTACAACGGCATCGACGACACGAACCGCCATGGCCGGGCTGAGACCGAAGGTCAGCTCATCAAGCAGCACGATCTTGGGTCGCCGCAGCAGCGCTCGCGCCACGGCGACCATCTGCTGCTCCCCGCCACTGAGTTGCCCTGCCGGAACATCGAGACGATGCTCCAGTTCGGGAAAGAGCTCCAGCAAAGCGTTTGCAGTGACAGCGGCGAGTTGCAGGTTTGCGCGCACGGTCAGCGAAGCCGCGAGACTGCGGCCCTTCACCACGAGCCCCACATCGGTTCGTGCCCGCTTGTAGGCCGGGCCCGATAGCGGCTGGCCGTGCAGCAGGATTTCTCCGGCAGTCGTGGCCAGGAAACCGGCGATGGCTAGAAGCACAGTGGACTTGCCCGCGCCATTACGCCCGAGCAGCGCCAGTACCTCGCCCGGCCCGACATCGAGATCAATGCCATGAAGCACCTGGCGGCGACCGTAGGAAGCGCATAATCCGCGCACGGACAAAGCAGGTGCAGGACGATCCGGCGAGAGAAGTGGGGTTTCCTTCATAGCGGGCTCACTTCCTGAGAATGAGGAATAGGGGATGCCAGAGGCACGCGCTCCGGGACTTCATCGGGCGGGGCACCGAGGTAAGCGCGCTTCACGTCATCGCGGGCGAGCACATCGCGCGGCGTGCCCCGCGCCAAAACGCGCCCGGCATCCAGCACCACGGCTTCGTCACAGGCATCGAGCACCACGTCGAGGTTATGTTCGACCAGCAAGACCCCGATATTCAGTTCGCGCGCAACCCGCTTGATCAGCGTCGTCATGTGCCGACGTGCCTCGGCACTGAGTGCAGCGGCAGGTTCATCAAGCATCAACACACGCGGACGTGCAGCCAGAGCGCGCGCCACGGTGACACGCGCATGCCAGCCGAGCGAGAGGCTTTCGACCAGAGAATCGAGGTGATCCGATAGTCCCGTGACGCTGGCGGCGGCTTCGGCGACCTGAATTTCACGCCGGCCAGTGGGGCGGGCCGGACCAGTCACGTAAGCGAGCGCGTCCTGTGGTTCGGCCGCGACCAGCAAATTCTCCCGGACACTGAGATCCTCGAACAGCAGATGATCCTGAAAAGTGCGGGTCAGCCCGAAGCGCGCGCGTTTGTGTGGTGGCAGTCGTGACAGGTCATGGCCGGTGACGCGTATGCTGCCAGAGGCCGGGACGAACCCGGAAATGGCATCGATCAGCGTGCTTTTACCCGCGCCGTTCGGCCCCAGCACGCCGAGAACCTGACCGGCACGCACGTCGAGCGAGAGGCCGTCGACGGCCAGACTTGATCCGTAGCGAACCTGCAGGTTCTCGACATGCAACACGGTCTCACCTGCGCGCGCGCCCACAGGCGCAAGGGGTGACCAAACATGCGGATCGGCCTGTTGCTGGATCACGGGCGTTGGCACTGATGCCTCGCCATGCTTCTTCACACGACGGATCCCGCGCAACACTTGCGCGACGAAGCCGTCCGGCTCGGATACCAGGACGAATGTCAGGTTGAGGCCCAGCACCAGTGAAAGCCAGTCGTTGATCGAGGCACTGAACGTCAGCAACTGGTCGATGACACCGCCGGGCGCGAAAACCCCGGCAAGGATGCCGCCGACGATGTAGCCAGCACCGCCCAGTACCGTCATCGCGATGATTGCCAGCGAGTCCGAATAGGTCAGCCCTTCACCGAAGCGCATGCCGCCTACAGTCCCGCTTTGCAGCGCCAGCAGAACCCCGGCCATGCCTGCAAGAGCAGAGGCCAGCGTCGAGGCGGCGAGCTTTGCACCGCCCACCGAAATGCCGCTGGCCGCTGCGGCGCGCTCGTCCGCGCGCATTGCCAGGATACGCCGACCGGCACGGCTGCTCCGCAATCTGGCGATTATCAGCGCAGCCGTCAGCACAAGGCCCCAGATCAACAGGGCAAAACGGTCAGGATAAAGGGCATTGTCGAAAGAGACGCCCAGGATCGAGGCATTGGAGATGACCCAGCCGTCAACACCGTTGAGGAAAAGACCGCTCCGGAAGACCCAGCTTTCCAATATCGTCGCGACGGCCAGCGTAGCAATGGTCAGCCCTACGCCGCGCGTACGGACCGTTGGAAGCGCCACCACCGTTCCGAAAATCGCTGCCACGGCTATGCTGCCAACAAGCGTTTCGGTCAGCGAAGCGCCGATCTGGTTGATCCAGCCCGCCAGCAGTGTCGTCGCGCCTGCAAGGCCGATCGGCAGGAGGTTGATCTGTCCCGCGTATCCCGTGGAGATCACGACCGACAGCCCCAGCAGAGCAAAGATGCCGGTAACAGCGATCACATCGGCCCAGCGGTCGGCGAGCCCGCCATAAAGAGCAGCGACCAGCAAGGCTGCGCAAACCGCGATGCCGATGGGCTGTATTTTGCCGGAGCCGACACGGAACAGTCTGCGGATATCCAGCGTGCCGCGCCCTGGCAGACTGCGGCCGGTAATGACCAGCGCCACCAGCGTTACCAGAGCGGGGATCGACTTGCCGAGACCGGGCTCGATGTTGAAGCCGATCGCCAGCGATTCCACGATCCCCGCGGCAATCCCGACAATCGCGGCAAGCCAGAACTTGCGAAATCCCGCGATAAGCGCCGCGCCCAGGGCGGGGACGATCAGGGTGCTCAGGGCCGTGGGCCCGACTTCGGTTATGGGGGCCAGCAGGATCCCGGCGATGGCCGCCAAGGCGCCGCCTATAGCCCAGGCCGCTACGCCCCAGGGATGCGGAGAATAGCCCAGCGCCTGTGCCCCCATCGGGCTGTCCTGAAGAGCGGTGGTGATCCGGCCGAAGCGGGTTCGCTCGAACAGCAGCGTCAAAGCGATGGTCAGGATTACGACGACCGCCGTGACCAGCAGCCCCAGGAACTGCACTCTTGCCTCGGCGATCACGGTGCCGCCGTCGATCAGGAAGGGCGTGACCCGCTCCTGCGTGTTGGTCCAGATGATGCGGACACCGGCCTGCAGCGACATCAGCAGGCCAAGCGTCACCAGAATGCGGGTTGTCGTCGTCGCATTGACCAGCTTGCGGCCGACCAACGCGTAGAACAGCACGCTGATCACGATCCCGGTCGTGATGCCAAGGAGGATCGCACTCCACAGCGGTAACCCGGCATGGGCAAACAATTTCCAGAAAGCGTAAGTGGATGCCATGCCGACAGCCCCTTGCGCGAAATTGATGAGGCCGGTGCCGCGGTGGACCGCGATAAGCCCCAGCGCGACAAGGGCGTAGGCGCCACCTGCTGTCAGGCCCAACAACGCATATTCGATAGCGTGGATCATGGTTCCGGCTCCGACGTCAGATCAGGGGGTGTCGTGGCGGCAGAATGCCATCAAGCACGAAGCGGCCGATATGGCGGTACTTCCAGCGAACGGGGTCGTGCAGCGTGTGCGTGCGGGCATTGCGCCAATGGCGATCAAGGCCGTGGGCGGCATCGGTGGCGCTGGTGCCAGCCAGTTCGAACAGGGCGCTGGCCGTATCGACCGCCACTTCGCTGGTGGCGACTTTGAGCGCGGCCACGGCGATGGAGGCACGCGCGGCAGAAGCATTGTCGAGCGGTTCGGCCTGAACGGTATCAAGCAATAGCGCCGTCTGCGTGAAAGCCGCCTCCAGAACCAGAACGCGGGAGGCGATCTGCCCTGCCCGTGCCACCAGTTCGGGTTCTTCCGCAGCGCGCGGCACGTTCGCCTCGAACCACGGTCGGCTGCGTGTTCGCACGAACCGGGCGGCGTCATCGAGAGCGGCCCGAGCGATCCCGAGATCGATCGCAGCGTGCAGCAACTGATCGAAAGCACCACCTGTGAACGGCCCCTCGAAGGCCTGCCACAACGGAAGCACATTCTCGTCGTTTACCGGCACACCCTCGAATATGGCCGTGCCGCTGACGGTGGCGCGTTGACCGAACGAGGTCCAGTCTTCGGCAAGCGTGATGCCCGCTGTCTCCCGCGGGAGAAGGACCAACACCAGCCGGTCTTCAGGATCCTTGGCAGAGACCCCGATCCAGTCGGCGGTCAGGGCCCCGGTGGCGTAGTATTTACGCCCGTCCAACCGCCAGATATCGTCATGACGGGCCAGACGGGTTTCCGGATTCCAGGCATGCTGCGTACCGCGCTCGGACAGGGCGTTGCCGATGCGGGCTCCGGCCAGGACTTCGGTGAAGATGCGCTGGCGCAACGAAGGGGATGCGAGCCCGGCGACGGCGCCGAGCAAGACGAAATGCGGCAGCAACGTCTGCGCCAGCGCCGGATCGGCGACGGCAAGCCGTCGCAATATGTCGGCCTGAACGCCTGCGGAAAGGCCCGCACCACCCTCTCGGGTTTCAATCGGCGCCCCCAGCAGGCCCGAGGCAGCGATGGCTTGCAGTTCTGCGGTGGGAAGCTGCTTGCGCTGGTCCCGATCCCCGGCGCCGGGCAGGAAACTGGCGGCTAGCGCGTCGGCTATCGCGATGGCCGACGCCGCCGTGGCGATCTGCCCGGGCACGGCGTTTTGCAAGGCAGCCGCGCTCATGCCTTCACCCCATCGGCCCGGATATCGAAAGCGCCGCCCGTTAGCGAGCGTTCGCGCAAGGTCACCGGCGCCTTGCCGGACAGCAGCGGGAAGACCAGTTCAGCGAAGCGGATCGCCTCTTCCAGATGCGGATAGCCGGAGAGGACAAAAGTGCCGATACCAAGGTCGGCGTATTCCTGCAGCCGTGCAGCGACCGTTTCGGGATCACCTACCAGCGAGGTGCCGGCACCGCCGCGCACCAGTCCAACGCCGGCCCACAGGTTGGGAGACACTTCGAGGCGCGAACGATCGCCTGCATGGAGCGAGGCCATGCGCCGCTGGCCGACCGAATCCATCTTGGCATAATTGGCCTGCGCCTGCGCGATGTCGTTGTCATCAATACGGCTGATGAGGCGTTCTGCCGCGGCCCATGCCTCGGCATTCGTCTCGCGCACGATCACATGCAGGCGAATACCGAAATTTACGACGCGCCCATGGCGTGCCGCGCGTTCGCGCACATCGGCAATCTTCTGCGCGACGGCAGCGGGCGGCTCTCCCCACGTCAGGTAAGCATCGACGTGACGTGCGGCAAGATCGTGGGCAGCCTCGGAAGACCCTCCGAAGTAGAGTGGAGGGTAAGGGCGCGTGACGGGCTCGAAGTGGTTGCGCGCCTGCCGGACGCGGACGTGATTTCCATCGAAATCGACAACCTCGCCTTGCAACAGCCGCTTCCAGACCGTGAGGAATTCATCGGAAGCCGCGTAGCGCTCGTCATGGTTGAGGAACACGCCGTCTGCGGCCAGTTCCGCCGCATCGCCTCCGGGTACGACGTTGAGCAGCAGGCGTCCGCCGCTGGCCTGATCCAGTGTTGCCGCCTGCCGGGCCGACGCGGTGGGGCCGCCCAGCGAAGTGCGCAGTGCCACCAGCAGCTTGATGCGCTGCGTTGCCGACGCGACGCTTGCAGCGGTTACCCAAGGGTCCAGGCAATTGCTGCCGGTAGGGATCAGCAGCCCGTCGTAGCCCAGTTCATCCGCCGTGACAGCGATACGCCGCATGTAGTCCTGCGTCGCAGGCCTGCCACTGTCCGAGCGGCCAAGATAACGCGCATCGCCGGACGTAGGCAGATACCAGAAGACTTCGGCGCTCATTCGCTGACCTCCTGAAGAGAGGTCTTGTCGTGCGGCTGCCTGACGGGAATACGTTTGCCGAGATCGACGCCGCTGTACCAGGCGCGAAGGGCTGTTCTGTCATTCAGCTCGTAATCGCCGATGGCCTTCAGCCGGAAATCCACCGGGTTGTGGCTGGAAAGCGTGCGGGCGTTGCGCCAATATCGATCCCAGTTGCGGTCGGCATAAAGCGCTGAAGCACCACCAACGTCGAACAGGCGTGTCGTGGCGGCAAGCACGGTGGTTATGACCGAATACTGGGCGCGGAAAACGTCGGCTTCGGTCTGGTTGACGATGTGGTCTTCCGGGGTGCCGTCAGCCAGCAGGACGACGAGTGCGCCCAGCTTTGCCGCCGTATCGCGCACGGCGATGGCTGCAACGTAGGCGGCAGAGCTGATCTCGCCGACAACCGCCTGCACGATTGGATCGTCCTTGGGCAGAACCCCGCTGCCATGGGCGAAGTAGCGGCGCCTTTCGCGCACGTATTCCACCACATCGTGGTGAGCGGAGCGGGCGATCCCGGCCAGGCCGATCAGATGGAACAGCTGTGCCAGCGATGTCCCGTAGGCCCCCAGTGCCCCGAACTGAGGAAGGTAATCGTCCTCGCTGATGCTGACCTGCCGGAACAGTGTGGTCCCGCTGGCGGTAAGCCGCTGGCCGAAGCCGTTCCAGTCGTCCCGAAGCTCCACGCCCGTCGCATCGTGGGCTACCGCGACACTGCGCAATTCGTCGCCCGCGTCCTCGGCAACGGTCACGATCCAGTCGGCGTAGAGCGAGCCGGTCGAATAGAATTTCTCGCCGGAGAGAAGCGGTCCACGTGCCGCATCGTGTTCGATACGGGTTTCGAAATGGTCGCTGTTGGCAATATTGCGCTCGGTATGTGCGCCGCCGATGATCGCGCCTGCCGCGATCCGCTTGATCCACTGCGCCCTGCTCGGGGTGGGGGGCGAGAGCAGGATCGATTCCACGAAGATGAAATGGGCACGGAAGATTTGCGGGAAATTGGAATCCGCCGCAGCCAGATCGAGCAGCAGATCGGCAAGGTCCGGCACTGAATAACCGGCCCCGCCGTCTTCTTCGGGAAGCCGGACCGCGCCGAAGCCCCGCGCGGCGAGTGCCGCCACATCATCGCGGGGCAGTTCGCGGTCCCGATCGCGTCTGGGGGCCTGTTCCCGGATTCGGGTGAGAATGTCGGAAAAGTCAAAGCGATCAGACGCAGCGACATTTGCGGACTTTGGTGCAGTAACAGTCATGAAGGTTCACCTCGGATTGCGAAAAGAGGGTGACGAGCCTTGGAGGGACCGACCTCAGGCCAGTGTCAGGCTGCGGCTGTGATGTTCGGCGGGGAGATGATCGCCGCTGCCGAACAGCTTCTGGCGCAGCGTTCCCGGCGCGTATTCACGCTGGAGCAGGCCGCGCTTCTGCAGCACCGGGACGACGTGATCGACCCACTCGTTCCACCAGTTGCCCAGGGTGCTGATCGGGACCACGTTGAAGCCGTCTACCCCGGCGTCGGCCCAGCGCTCCACCTCGTCGGCGATCTGTTCGGGCGTTCCGGCAAACCGGCCGGGGAGTGCCGATCGCTCCAGCAGATACTCGCGCCAGGTGGAAATCCCGGTTTTCGAGGCCTGATCCAGCACGTTGCGGAAGCCGGAACGGACGTGCTCGCTGACGGAAGCCTTTTCCGCCAGCTCGGTAAGCGGCGTATCCGGATCGATCGCGGACAGGTCGATGCCGATGCCGCCACTGAAGAAGGCCTGAAGCGCAGCGAGATCGGTATTCTCGCGAAGGTGCGCCTGCTTACGGCGGGCTTCCTCTTCCGTGGCGCCGATGACGGTGGAGAGCATGACGATCTTCTTGAGCGACTTGGGATCCCTCCCTTGCGCCCGGAGAAGATCGTCGAGGATGGCGATGTCCTTGCGTGCGGCCTCCGGCGTTCCCGAAGGCAGAAAAGTCACTTCTGCGTTGCGGACCGCGAAGTCGCGGCCGACGACCGAGTTGCCGGCCTGAAACAGTACCGGCGTTCGTTGCGGCGAAGGCTCGACGATGTGCGGGCCTTCGACGCGGTAGCGATCGCCCACGTGATTGATCCGGCGGATCTTGTCGGGATCGAAGAAGCGGTTGGTGGCCGGGTCGTGCAGAACGGCGCCGTCTTCCCACGAATGCTCCCACAGCTTGTAGAGCACATCGATGTATTCCTGCGCCCAGGCATAGCGATCATCGTGCGGCGTGATCGTATCGTAACCGTAGTTGCGAAAGCCGTTGGCCAGATAGGAGGTCACGATGTTCCAGGCGATGCGGCCATCTGTGAAGTGGTCGAGCGAGGACAACTGGCGGGCGAATGTGAAGGGATGGCTCTGGATGATGTTGCTGGTTACCGCGATGCCCAGATGCTCGGTGACATAGCCGAGCGCCGATACGATAGTGACGGGATCAGGCTCGGGAAACTGAGATCCTGCGCGAATGGTCGCTTTGCCATCGCCATATTCCAAATCGTAGACACCCACGACGTCGGCGATGAACAGCGTATCGAATTTGCCGCGTTCGAGCGTCTTCACGACATCGATGTAGGGCTGCAACTTGCTGTAGCCGTATTGGGCGCTGCCTTCTTCGGTGCGCCAGTACCCATGGCTATGGTGGTTTGGCGTCAGGTGCAGGAAGGCATTGTAGATCAGCTTGCGGGACATCGGGGGGCTCCTGTAACTGGTAGGGAAAGGAGACGTGCGGCTCCGGTTTGTGGAGCCGCAGGCCGTTACGTCGCGATCAGAGATGGATGGTGGCGCCAGCGAACACGCTGAAGCCGTCGCCGGGATAGAACACAGCGGAATCAACGCCCTTCAGATCGTAGGACGTGTAGGCCGCGGTCACCCATTTGCGGTTGGTGAGGTTGCGGAAGTCGAGGAAGGCGCTCCAGTTCTGGCCTTTCGGATCGTAGCCGACCTTCAGGCCCCAGATGCCGTAGGCAGGGGTCTTGAGCGTATTGGCGTAGTCCACGAAATAGCTGGAAGAGGCGCGGTAGTTCAGGTTCGTGTAGATGCCGATCGGGCTGTCGTACTGCAGGTCCGCCTGATAGACGGTACGGGGCACCGAGGGCAGCTTGTTGGCGCCGAAGGTCGGGTCGTTGCGATAGTGGAAATCGTTCACGGTGAACGCCTGGCGGAACGTCAGGCCATCGTCGCGTCCGAGCCCGAAGATCTTCGTTGTCAGGCCCGCTTCGATGCCCTGGTGGATCGTCGGGCTAGCGTTCGACCAGTTGACGACTTCAGCCGTCGTCGACGTCGCCGCCTGGACGACGACGGACAGGATCTCGTCCTTCACCCAACTGCGATAGAATGTCAGGCTCCCCTGAAAGCGCCCGCTGGAGCCCTTGACGCCGAACTCGACAGAATTCGCGCGCTGGGCACGCTGCGGTCCGACCATGCCGGTGTCGTTGTAGGGACTGCCGCCCTTCTCCTCGTAGTTCCACACCACGGGCGGATCGATGAGGCGGCTGAAATTGGCAAAGGCATCCAGCCCGTCCAGCAGATGCTGGCGCACGCCAAACCGTGGGGCGAAGAACGTCTTGTTGTAGACGATGTCATCCTGCAGATCCGGAGCGGGGACGGCGCGGTCGGTGATGCGGACGTTGCGGTGGATCGAGATTACCGAAAGCCCTGTTGACAGCCAAGTGCCGTCCAGCGCTTCAGTATCGTTGCCCAGTGCGAGCACGGTATCGCGCGAACCGCCGTACTTGGTTTCCTGATGGAAATCCCAGTCGCTGCGATCTCCGGTGTCTGCCGGAGCCGTGGTCGTGTAATAACGCGCATCGCCGCTGACCAGATGAACGTCGCTCAGCACCACGGTCGAATTGCTCGGACGACCGAACAGCTTGTCTTCGCGGGTATATCGCAGTGAATTGTTGATGTCGGTATAGCGCCACAGGCTGGGCTGGAGCGTGCCCTTGGCGACGAACAACGGGTAGTTGTTATACGCAACGCCATATTCGAGCTGCGACTTGTCGTCGAAGTCGTAAGTGGCCTTGATGCCGACCATCTTCGTGCCCTTGGCGCGACGCTCGCCCCAGTCATTCGGGTTTTGCGAGGGATCGTCCTTGATCTGGGCTTTGGTCAGCAGGCCGCCGTAATGCAGCTGCCCCTGATCCCAGCGGCCGATGATCCGCACCGAGAACTTGTCGCTGACCTGATAGCCTACATTCGCCACGGCATCGTTGCGCCAGGTTCTGGTATGATCCTGAAAACCCTTGCGGTCGGTTCGCGCCAAGGTGACGTAATAGTCGCCACGGCCACCGTCGAACGTCCCACCCTGGCTGATCTGCTCATTGAATGTACCGAAACTGCCGCCTTCGAAATGCGCCATGAAACCCGGTGCCGAAATGCCGGTATTGGTGACGAAATTGATGGCGCCGCCCAGCGCCGTTGCCGCGTAGCTGAAGGCATTCGCGCCATACAGCACTTCGGTACGCTGGTAGCCGGTGGTGTTGAGACGATCTTCGTGCAGGCCGGCAACGCCACTGATGGTAAGACCATCGACGAGGTACTTCAGGCCGATGCTGTTGCCGCCGTAGAACATGCCTGCGCCCGACCCACGGATCGAGATCTTGTTGGCAGTGCTGCCGCTGGTGGCGGAAGCCAGAATGCCGGGCTGGAAGGACAGTGTGTCTTCCAGCGTCGCAGCACGGCCTTGAGCGATCCGCTTCGCGTCGATCACGGCTGTGGTGCCGGGGATGACCTGCAATTTTTCGGCAGCGGCAGCGATCGGGTTTTTGGTACCGACCACGGTGATCTCGGTCCGTTCCTTGCCGTTTGGATCCGTATCGTCTTCCGCATGAGCGGCAGACGTCATCACCAGGAACAGCGCACTGCCCCCAAGCACATGCGCGCAGGCTTTGGTGATCGTGATTGCCGGGCGGCGCTCGCCACGCCCTGCTTCGTGCAGGCGGCTTCGGCCTAGGGGGGCGGATGCACCCAGGCGTGACAAATGGGCGCGCGTCGATGCGCGAAGTCTGAGAGACACGGAATTCCTCCAATGAAGCTGTTTTGTGCTGCACCCGGACGGGCGCCAGCCTTGGCCATGCATCTTCCGGAGCGGGACGCGATTTGCCCAAGGCATCGCTTCCGCTTGTGGCCGGAATTGGCTCCCTTCGAAGGGTCCCCAGAACTTGGCACCGGTTTCGTTATACCGATCGTTCTATATCAACTGAAATTGTAGACTTTAACGAGAAAGTTTTTTCGTTCCTGGGATTAGCTTTTGTTTAGTGCCTCTCACTTGATGGTCGCTACTCTCCAAGATAGATAGAACGATCAGTCTATTTGGCTCTCGGTTGACCCAGGCGATGCAAACGCGCATGGCTAGGGGCGCAATCCCTGATCGAGGGTATTTGGTTGTGAAACGACATGGATAGTTTGTTGCCCACTGCGGCTCCTTGGGAGCTGCGTCGTTCCAAAGGGTCGGTGGGAGGCAAAGCGCCCACGCCGCAAGTGGCGGTCCTAGAAGCAGCTATTCGTCTGTTTTGTCGGGACGGCATCGCGGCAACCGGGATCGACGCGATCGTGCATGAAGCGGGCGTGGCCCGGATGACAATCTACAATCATTTCGGCTCGAAAGAAGGATTGGTCATCGCTGCGCTCGAGCGGGAGAGCGCGGCATGGCGCGCCTGGTTCTTCTCCCGTCTGGCGGCGTTACAACTGCCGCCGCGTCAGCGCTTGCTGGCGGTGTTCGACATTCTTACCGAGTGGTTCGAGCGTGACGATTATTTCGGCTGTGCCTTGATGAATGCGGTGCTGGAAGTGCGCAATAGCAGCGAAGCGCTGATGGCCGTCACCATGGCCCACAAGCGCCCCTTGCGTGAGCAGCTTTGCGCCATCGCTGTCGCTGCAGAAATACCGGCCCCCGAAGCTTTTATCGATCGTTTCGATCTCATCATGAACGGTGCAATCGTCAACGCGCTTTTCGCAGGCAGTGCGGCGCCCGCTGGCGAGGCCAAACTGATTGCTGCGGCGCTTATCGAGGCCCAGTTCAAATCGGAATGATTCATGTTCGGACAGTACTTCAAGTGCTGTCTCCCGCGGCCCGCTCCACGCGATATTAGCAAGCTCGCAGTGAACTTTCGCATCGAGCGTACTTCCTGGTAGCCGGCCCTATTTCGGCAAGTCAGTTCGCTTGACTTCGACCGCGAAGGCATAGGTCGGACCGAACATGTTCGAGCGGAAAATCACGTACTTTCCATCGGGCGTGAAATTGACGTTCGGTTCCAGATGATAGTTCTGTTTTGACATGTTCACGAGACGCTCGGCGTGCAACACGCCCGGCTGGATCAAATCCTTGCCAAGCGTATGGTCGTCGGAAATCAGTTCGGGCCGGAAAAGATAAATCCATTTCGCCCCCGGTGCATCGCTGCCGTCACCCGCAAACAGGGTGCCATCGGCTGAGCGGTTGAAGTGGATCGACGCTTCCTGCGGCTGGTAATGATACCAGGTCCGCTCACCATTCTTCACGTTGTAGCCGGCGACATAGGAATCAAGACCGGCAGGAATATGCAGATCGTACCAGATGATATTGCCGCTGGTATCCCACCACTGGTGCCCGCTGCCCTGCATCTTCATGATGCGCGGGTCGATATGCTGCTGATGCGATCCGTCGGTGCGGATCGTCCAGAGCTTGTCCACCTGCTGCCAGGCACCCTGATGGGCATACATCAGCAATTTGGGGTCGGTGGGTGAGAACTGGAGGTGATCGATCCAGTCAGTGCTCTTGAAGACGGTCCTGATACGGCCGGAACGCAGATCGAGCGTGAAGATGACCATGGGCAGGCGCGCAGCGAGCCGCCTGGCCATCTTTTCTGCCTTGTTTGCCGGCTCCTCGTTGCCTGCAGTCTGCGCGACCTGTCCGGCCTGGCGCCCGTTATAGTCCTCCCCGTTGCCGACGATATAGCTGCCGACACCCAGCGTTTCGTCGGCGTTGATCGAGAAGATACCGGCACGCGGGGGCAGATCGGCGATCTTGCGCTGCTTGCCTGTGGGAATGTCGACCACCCACAGCGAGGCGGCCTTGGGGTCCGCTGCCGATCCCTTGAAGAAATAGACCCGGGGGTTGCGGCGTCCAACCAGAAGGGCGCCCGGACCACCGCCGACAGGGCCTGCGACCAACTGCCGTTCAACAAATGTCGTCAGGTCGATAAGGCCGATGCCCCTGTTCGGCGTGCTGTAGACCATCTGCTTGCCGTCGGGTGTATAGGCATTGATGTTGAAGTAGAGGCTGGAGGATCCGGGCTCATCGGTCAGTCTGATGATGCGATGGCCAGTATCCGGATCGATCCAGGTGCGTGGCGGCGTTGCATCGGGTGTCTGGCCAACGGCCGGCACACAGACCGTGGACAGCATCAGCATAGCGATGCCGGAAAGCGAGCGCAGACCAATCTCTCGAAAACGCATAAGTCTGTATCACCCCTGTTGGATAGGTCGGGCATCAGGAAAAGATCGTCGCAAACACCGCTTTACAGGAACGTCTCGATCCAGCGCGCCAGACTTTTCAGTGTTTGATGGCCGCGAGCTTTTCCAAAAAATAACAATCTATTTCCATCAGGATAGCGATGGCGTGGCGCAAGTCTTGAAAGATTTGCATGGCCCAAAAGAAGGTTCTGTTTGCAACTTATGTACTTGCTCGGAGGGGCCGGAGCATCCCAATCTGACCGAACATGCCCAGCCAAGCCGTAGCGCTGTGCGAAGGCCCAAGGCGACCTCATCCCAGCACAAGATGGTCGGCCAGAAAATCGACGAACACGCGGGTCTTGGGCGGTAGGTAACGGTTCGCCGGCCACAATACCCTGAAAGACCCCGCATCGCGCAGCATGTCATCGAGAAGCGGAACCAGCGTACCATCCGCGATTTGCCGGTTGACTGCAAAGGGCGGCAGGCACGCCACACCAAAGCCTTGCTCAGCGAGATAGAGGAGAGGTTCTATCGTGCTGACCACCGCCGTCTGTGGCAGATCGAGTTCCAGATCCATACCGTTCTGTACGAGTGGCCACCGCTCCAGCCTGCCGCTGTTCATGTAGCGGTGATGCAGGCAGGCATGATCCAACAGGTGTGCCGGAACAAGCGGCGTGCCGCACCGGGCCAGATAGTCAGGGGAAGCGACTATGCGGTGCCGGAAGACGCCCAGATGGCGGCTCATCAGGCGCGTATCGGCAATTTCGCCGGTACGGATCACCGCATCGAAACCCTCCTCGATCACCGCGACCATCCGGTCGGTGAAATCGATATCCATCCGGATCTGTGGCCATGCTTTCATGAATGCGGCGATCACGGGCATCAAAAGCATTCCCGCGATCGGCAGGCTTACCCGTAATACTCCAGAGGGCTTGTCGCTGGCCTGGAACAGCATCGCTTCGGCGGCGTCGACTTCATCGAAGATACGGCGGCAGTGATCGAGGAAAGTTGCGCCTTCCGCCGTCAAGGTCATGCTGCGGGTACTGCGATGGAACAGTCGGACGCCCAACCGCTCTTCCAGCCGCGCGACGGCCTTGCCCACAGCGGAAGCGGAAATGCCGAGGTCGCGACCTGCCGCGACAAAACTGCGTGTCTCAGCAGCACGCATAAAGGCGTTGAGAGCGCCTAGCCGGTCCATCATTGGAAGCCCTCCATTCCGGACACTAATGTCCTGACTATCCGGAACTGTAGCCGATTTTTCTGCAATTGCACTGCGGCTAGGGCTGACCAGCCGAAAACATCAGTGAATTGCGAGAACAGCCATCATGCAGCCTCAACGAACATCTCCCGCGCGCGAGGCAGATAAGGAACGGGACCGCCTGCCGTTCGCCAGCCTGCTGGCGCTGGCAGCCGCAGGCTTCCTCACCATTCTCACCGAGACACTCCCTGCTGGCCTGCTGCCGCAGATCAGTGACGGGCTGCACATCTCCCATGGGCTCGCCGGCCAATTGGTGACGATTTACGCGATCGGCTCGCTGGTTGCGGCAATCCCGCTGACAAGTGCCACCCAGGCCATGCGGCGGCGGCCCTTGCTGCTGGCGGCGATCACCGGCTTCGCCCTCGCCAATGTCATCACGGCCCTGTCATCCTCGTATGCGGTCGTGATGGTGGCGCGCCTGCTGGCCGGAATCTCCGCCGGACTGCTCTGGGCGCTGCTCGCAGGCTATGCATCCCGCATGGTTGCGCCCCATCTCGAAGGACGGGCGATCGCTGTCGCTATGGTCGGCACCCCGCTCGCGCTATCGATCGGCGTGCCGACTGGCACGTTTCTGGGCACTCTGGTGGGGTGGCGGATCAGCTTCGGCATCATGAGCGCGTTGACACTGGTGTTGATCGGCTGGACCTGCTGGAAGGTCCCGGACTTCCCGGGCGCGAACCGCGGCAAGAAAACATCCCTGAGGACGGTATGGACAACGCCCGGCATTCGGCCAATCCTGATGGTGACGTTCGCGTTCGTGCTCGCCCACAACATTCTCTATACCTACATCGCGCCCTTCCTGGCCCAGTCCGGCATGGTCGCGCAGACGGACCGGGTGCTGCTGGCATTCGGCGCTGCAGCCTTGCTGGGCATCTGGGTGATCGGTGCCTTGATTGATCACCGGCTACGGCTTTTGACTTTGGGCTCTATTATCCTGTTCGCTGTTGCAGTGCTGATCCTGGGCCTTGGCCGATCCGAGCCCATGGCCGTCTATGCCGGTGTCACGATCTGGGGTGGCGCCTTTGGCGGCGTTGCGACCCTATTTCAGACAGCATCGGCCAAGGCGGCGCGCGAGGGGGCCGATGTCGCGCAGTCGATGATCGTGACCGTATGGAACCTTGCGATAGCAGGCGGCGGCATCGCGGGCGGACTTATCCTTGGAGGCCTGGGCACGGCCTCCCTGGTGTGGAGCTTGCTCCCTCTTTTGGCAGCTGCCTTTTCGATTGCCCGCTTAACCGACGCATTCGGAGGGCCGAAATTGTTTAATGCCTAGAAAATGCTCGGCAATGGCCATGCCGATGGATGACGAAATCGAGGCTATAACCCAGCGATCAATCCCAAAACGACCCTGTGTGGACGGCTCTCCGTTGGCAAGTGCATATTGAGCTTTGCGTCGTTGGTTGGTGCGGCCATGTGTCCGACCTATTCGTGCGGCACATTAGACCGCTGGTCATAATGCCATCAGCGTGGCTCGGGTCCCTACCATTTGCACGCACTCGAGGTGCTGGGTCGAAATATGGGTTTTCCCGGTCCGGCGGTTTCAACCGACTTTGTGCATTAGCTCCTGTCCGCCCTTCCCAACAACGTGAGCGCCGAGCGCTATAGTTTATGCAACCTGCGGCTCGCGATACCGCTCGCCGTTCGTCATCATCGCCCAGATCATGCGAGCATTCTTATTGGCAAGCGCCACAGCGGCAACCTTAACCTTCTTCCGCGCAAGCAACTGCACGAGCCAGGGCCGCTTTGATTTATGGCGTTCAGCAAAGCGAATGACCGCGACGGCACCGACGATGAGCATTTGCCTTAAATAGCGATGCCCGGCCTTTGTGATGCCACCAAGGCGCTCCTTACCGCCGCTGGAGTTCTGTCGAGGCACGAGGCCGATCCACGCAGCCAAGTCACGGCCTGAACGAAAGAGTGAGGGATCTGGGACAGTCGCGACAATCGCACTCGCCAATAAAGGCCCGACGCCCGGGATTTCCATTAGTCGGCGACCAATCTCCGTTTCCCGCGCACTAGCCATGATCCGACGATCATTCTCGAGGATTTGCTCCTTCACAATGCGCAACTGAGCGGCCAACATTTCAAGGCAGGTCCGGACATCGGCGGGCAAACGAGCGTCATCCGCGTCAGCCACAATGTCCATGAGCTGCTCGATGCCATTTCTCCCAATCGGAGCGACAATGCCAAATTCTGCGATATGCGCTCGCAAGGCGTTTGATAGCTGCGTCCGCTGGCGGCTGAGAATTAAGCGAACACGATGCAACATCATCGCGCTTTGCTGCTCCGGCGACTTGATGCCGACAAACCGCATGGTTGGGCGCGTCACCGCTTCACAGATCGCTTCGACATCGGCGGCATCGTTCTTCCCGCGCTTCACGTACGGCTTCACATACTGCGCGGGCATGAGCTTCACATCATGCCCCAGTGCAATGAGCTGACGAGCCCAGAAGTGTGATGAGGCGCAGGCTTCGATCCCGATCAAGCAAGGCGGTAGCTTTGCGAAAAACTTTAGCATGCGCGCCCGCGTCAATCGCTGACGCAATACCGCCGCACCATCTGCATCCACTCCGTGAACCTGAAACACGTTCTTCGCCAGGTCCAAACCGATCGTCGTAACTGTCCCCATCATGGCTCTCCTTCCGACTCAATCCGCAGATCATCCTGCGGGAGGGGTGGAGAGCCGTCCACGTCATCAATTGCAGACTCTCAGCGCGCGATTTTCGGTCTCCAGCAGCAGACGTTCTGCTTTTCTGGCAGCGATCGATGAACCGTTGGCGAACTGCTGTCCGTTCTCGCTTGTAACGTCGACAGCCTTCCCCATGACGGGCGAGGCCGGAAGCATGATGTCGATGGCGAACGAGTTCAGCGCCATGAGCGCGGCGATCAGGCAATGAATTCCGAGCGAGCGATGGGCCGGCTGTCGGTTAGCGTGATGGTGTCCTCAGGCGATTGTCGATGTTTTGAGGGAAATGCACGGTCGATGCCGTGCCCGCGCGTAGCGGGTGGCAATCCACGGGCTAGATGACTCTGTCTCGGCCGGCGAGCGTGGCGAACAGTGCGACAAGCAGGCTGGCCACGATCAGCAGCACGAAGGGAGCGGTCCAGGTGCCGGTCGCATCGTGCAGCACCCCCATCAGCAGCGGGCCTGCCGCAGCACCGGCATAGCCGATGAACTGAGCCATGCCTGAAAGGGCGCCCGCCTGGTGATGGTCGCGTGTGCGCAAAGCGAACAATGACAGGCTGGTGACCATCGCGATCCCAGCCCCGAGCCCACCGGCAATGACCCATACGAGTGCGAGGCCCGGTACAAGCAGCAGACCACCGGTCGCCACCAGCAGGCTCAGGCCGCAGGCAAGGCCGAGCCACGTTTGATCAAGCAGGCGCCGGATCAGCGATGCGCTCCCCAGGTTCGTTGCGACCGCCACGACCTGATAGACCAGCAGGTAACCGCCCGCTGTGGCCGGGCTGACGCCGATGTCGGCGACATAGGAGGCAAGCCAGTCGACGATGGAATAGAAAACCAGCGAGTGAAAGGCGAAGAACATCGATACCTGCCAGGCCACCGGATGGCGCCAGATTGACCCCGTACCTCTCACCTGCGTTTTGCCTGGCCCGCGATCCACGCCCCCGTTTCGCATGGTGGGCAGCCAGATCAGCAACGTCAGCAGAGATAGTGCTGTCCAGATGCCAAGCGACCAGCGCCAGCCGGCGAAGGGCAACCGCGCGATTGGCACGGCAAGCCCCGCTGAAAGCCCTGCCATGCCCGCCATGGCTGCGGCGTAGAGACCGATCAGGCTTGAGGCGCGTTCCGGAAAGTCTCGCTTGACGAGGCCGGGCAGCAACACGTTGCCAAAAGCAATGCCACAGCTCAGGACAACCGTGCCGAGCCATACGCCCTCCGGAAGCCACATCGAGCGCACCAAGGTGCCCAGCACTATGGCTGCGATCGAGGCGCCCAACACGCGCTCGAGACCGAAGCGGCGGCCGAGTTGGGGCGCTATCAGCGAAAGCACCGCGAAAAGCAGCAAGGGCAGCGCGTTTAACAGCCCTGCGGCGCTACCATCGAGGCCAAGGTCTGCCTGGATATCGGGAAGTACCGGGCCAAGGCTGGTGATGGGCGCGCGCAAGTTGGCGCCGATCAGGACCACGCCGGTCGCGAGAATAAAACCCGGCAGGCGCCGGCTTGCGGGGGATGATGTGGGCATCTGTCAACTCTGCACGGCAACACGTACCCTTCCGTTGAAGGGGCGTGTGCAAGTGGTGCGTTGGTTGACGTTAACGCTTACGCGAGAAGCCTTGAGCGGCTGCTCGTCTGAGGGCGAACTAGGTGAAGCTCGAAGGAGGGTCAAGGTAGTCAGCCGTCTGCGTGCAGGAAATCCGAAAAGCTATCGGCCCAGCCCGGATGCCAGCGCGAGAGCGCGGGGCGGTTGTCGATCATGTCGTGCATGGCCCATTCGATCCGCTTGGCATCGATCTGCGGCGTGACCGCGTTATCAGGGCACAGGATGTAAAAGTCGCCGGCTGCGAGGCGGGGGAGAAAATAGGCGACGAGTTCATCGCTGGTCCAGGCCTCATCCGGCTTTGCAGTACCCTCGGGCTTGCTGGACTGGTTCATCGGTGTCCATGTGTAGCCGGTCACGAGAAGGTGGGCGGAAAGGCGCCCATTGCTTACCACGCGAAGTTCGTGGGCGAGTTGCTCGGTCAGCACCTTCACACCTGCTTTGGCAACCGAATAGGCCGCGTTCCCCGGCGGTGTGGTGATGCCTTCCTTCGAGCCGAGGTTTACGATGCACCCAGCCCCTTCCTGCGCAAGCATGCGCGGGACGAAGAGGGACTGGGCCATGACCATCGACAGCAGGTTTACCTCGATCTGGTGGCGCCATGCCGAAATCTCCGACCAAGGCCCGGCGCCCGCGCTGACCCCCGCATTGTTCATCAGCAGCGCAACCTCGCCGAAGGTTTCATAGGCGGTGTCGGCCAAGTTCGTGAGGTCGCTTTCGCAGGTCACATCACCCGATTTGACGACCACCCGCGTGCGCGCCTCAAGTGCAGCGGCAACGGCGTGAAGCGCATCATGATCGCGGTCGAACAGGCACAGGTTCATGCCAATGTCGGCAAGGTGTCGGGCGGTGGCTTCGCCGATCCCCTTTGCCGCTCCCGTAATGACGGCGGTGCGGTTTGGTGTGAGGATGCTTCGGGGCAAGGTCATTCCATTTGCTCCTTTGAACTGGATCGCAGGGCAAGCACTGCGGAAAGGCCCATCATCACGAGGCCGCCAAGGGCGAGAGCCGCTCCGACCAGCCCGGTTGAGGCCCAGCCCAGGCCCGCAGAGATGGCAAGGCCGCCCGTCCAGGCACCGATCGCATTGGACAGGTTGAAGGCGGAATGGTTCATCGCGGCGGCAAGCGATTGGGCCTTGGGTGCAACTTCCATCAATCGCGATTGCAATGCGGGAACGAGTGCGAACCCGATCCCGATAAGAAACAGCGAAGCCCCGCTCATCACCGGGCTGGAGGCCGCGAACCAGAAGACCGCAAGAGAGACGGCATTCCAGAGCATGATTGCGAAGATCGCCGGGATCAGCGCACGGTCCGCCATCCAGCCGCCTGCAACGTTGCCAAGGCACATGCCCAAACCCCAAAGCGCAAGAAACAGCGGCACACTATCTTCTGCGATGCCGGTCGTTTCGGTAAGCGTGGGCGTGATATAGCTGTAGACCGCGAACATGCCGCCGAAACCGATGGTGGCCGTCGCCAGCGTCAGCCAGACTTGGGTGCTCGTGAAAGCCGAGAGTTCGCCCAGCGGGCTGGCGCCATTCTGCGCAGGAACACGGGGAAGCCCCACGTAGAGGAAACCCGCAAGGGCTAGCCCGCCAAGCGCAACCAGAGCAAAAGTGCCTTGCCAGCCAAAAGCCTGCCCGAGCCAGGTGGTCAGTGGTACGCCGATCAGGTTCGCAGCCGCCAGTCCCAGCATGACCCGTCCAATGGCTTGAGCGCGCTGCTCACTGGGAACGAGCGCGGCTGCAACGATCGAGGCTGTGCCATAATAGGCGCCATGAGGCAGGCCCGCGACGAAGCGCGCTGTGGCCAGTCCCCAGAAGGTCGAGGCGACCGCACTGAGGGCATTGCCGGCGACGACAATGACCGCCAGCAGCATCAGCAATTTGCGCCTTTCCATCCGGGCCGTCACGACGGCAAGGGCCGGCGATCCGATGACGACGCCCAGCGCATAGGCGCTGATGAAGTGGCCGGCCTCGGGGATGGAGACCTGCGCAGTCTTGGCCATGCCCGGAAGCAGGCCCATTGCGGCGAATTCACCGGTGCCGATGAACAGGCCGCCGAAGCCAAGCGCGATCTGGGCAAAGGCTAGCCCGTGGGGCGGGAATGGTCTGGACATTTGGCTCATGGATTTTCGCGATAGGAGGTTCGCCCCGCTACGGCGGCTCTTTCTGGTTGGCGCCTTCTTGGCTTGGATTGACCCTCTGTAACGGGCTGGAAAGTCCAGGGATGCCCTGATAGAGTTCAACGCAACGTTCTATTTTTCTCATGATTGGGCGTGCTCGGCGTCCATCGAACCTGCTCGGGGATTTGCACTGATAAACCTCTCCCGATCCGATCTGGGCGATCTCAAGGTCTTTATGGAACTTGCGCGTCATGGAGGCTTTCGCAAGGCAGCGCTGGAGATGGACGTGTCGGCCTCCGCCCTCAGCCATTCCTTGCGTGCCCTGGAAACCCGACTCGGCGTTCGCCTGATCAACCGCAACGCCCGCAGCGTGACATTGACGCAGGCTGGCGAGGAGCTTCTTGTTCAACTCGAAACCGGCTTCGGAGCCATTGGGGCGGGTGTCGAGGCGCTTAATCGCTACCGCGCAAGCCCTGCCGGTCGCCTGCGGATCAATGTCCTGAGCGATGCGGCAAGGTTGCTGCTTGGGCCGGTGATCGCGCGCTACACCGCAGAGCATCCCGATGTGGACCTCGAAATCGTAGTACAGGACGCCATGGTCGATATCGTTGGCGAGGGATTTGACGCCGGCATTCGCTTCGGCGATCGCGTACCTGAAGACATGATCGCCATGCCACTCGGTGCCCCGTTACTGTGGATCATGGTTGCCTCGCCAGCCTATCTTGAAGCCGCAGGGGAACCGGAAAACCCGGACGATCTGGCAAGGCACCGCTGCATCGGCATGCGTACTGGAACCGGCGCCATGTACCACTGGGAGCTCGGCACCGGAAAAACGGCCTGCACGCCCAAACTCGCCTGGTCCGTGATCGTCGATGAAAGCGCACTGGCCATCGACATCGCCCTGAGTCATGGCGGCGTTGCATATTGCCTGCGCGAACGGGTCGTGGAACTGATCGAAGCGGGGCAACTGCGCGAAGTCCTGCCGCACTGGTCATCGCCAGGCGAAGCGTTCCACATCTATTATCCGAGCCGACGCCAGCAACCCGAAGCTCTGCACAAGTTCATTGCGATGGCACGAGAAAATGCCCGCGCTAAAGCTTTGCAACTAGATAATTGAACAGGTTCTCGTGCTTCAACGAAGACACCTTGGCCTGGCCTGAACCATTCTGGACCCGCAGAATTAAGTTTCTGATCGCCAAGTGCTGACGGTCTGCTTTTCCAACCGCTTTAAACTAACGTACGCTATATTCAGCTATGAAATGGCGCCAGCTTTCCGTGGCGATGCGAATATTCGTGATCAGCCGCGATAGCGCAAAGTCTCCACGAACAGCGCGAAAGCCGGCGATGCGTGGCGACGGCTGGGATAATAGAGGTGATAGCCGGGAAAGGGTTCGCACCAGTCTTCCATCACCCGGATCAGCTCTCCACGCTCGATGTAGGGCATCACCTGATCCTCCGGGAGATAGGCCAGTCCCAGCCCGTCGAGTGCCGAGTTCAGTCGCAGGCTGATGTTGTTGAAGACCAGCTGCCCCTCGATCCGGACATTGACCTCATGGCCGTCCTTGTCGAGATCCCAGGGGAAGATGCCGCCATAGGTCGGCAGGCGAATGCCGATACAGTTATGCGCGGTCAGATCCTGCGGCGAACGCGGCGCGGGATAGCGACTGAAATAATCGGGCGAACCGACGACAGCCATGCGCAGATCCGGCCCGATGCGCACTGCTATCATGTCCTTGGCCACCTGGTCGCCCAAGCGCACCCCGGCATCGAAGCCTCCGGCGACGATATCCGTCAGGCCGTAATCGACGACGATCTCGACGCTGATATCGGGATTGTCGGGCAACAGTTTGCGCAGAGCCGGCTGCAGTACGGATACGGCGGGATGCTCGCCCGCATTGATGCGGATCTTGCCCGAAGGCTTGTCGCGCAGTTGGCTCAGCGAGGCCAGTTCCTGTGCGATCTCCTCAAAGCGCGGCGCCACAGTGTCGAACAAGCGGTGCCCCGCCTCGGTTGGCGAGACGCTGCGGGTCGTTCGGGTCAGCAGGCGCAGGCCGAGGCGTTCCTCGAGCCCCCTAATTGTCTGACTGAGCGCTGACTGCGAAACACCCAACTGAGCCGCCGCGCGAGTGAAGCTCCTCTCACGAGCCACCATTACGAAGGCCGCCAGCTCGTTGTAGTTCTCGCCTGCCATTGATTAGACCACCTTATAGCGACATGCTGATTATGGCGTCTAATCGCATTCCGGCGCGCGGGCTACATTCAATCCGACAATTCCCTGTGCAGCCTGTGCCCGATTGCCGGACAGCCTGATGAGAGCTTCGGACCCACCTCGCGATGACCCAGCGTCTTCAACCTATCGGCGAACCGCACAAGAGCGCCATTCTGGCGATCATCCTTGTGAGCTACGTGATGATCGTCCTCGACATTTCGGTCGTGCTGACAGGGCTTCCGAAGATCGATAAGCAGCTCGGCTTCAGCGAGGCCAACCTTGCCTGGGTCCAAAGCGCCTACACGCTAACGTTCGGGGGCTTCATGCTGTTGGGCGCGCGTGCCGGAGACATTCTCGGGCGTCGGCGGATGTTCGTGACGGGCCTTGCTATATTCACACTGGCTTCGCTCGCGATCGGAGCGTCGCCTTCGGCCACATGGATGCTGTCTTGGCGGGCGATCCAGGGCTTTGGCGCGGCCGTGCTGGCGCCATCGACGCTGGCCTTGCTGCAGACCAATTTCGCCGAAGGACATGAACGCACCCGCGCGGTTTCCTACTATGCAGCTGCGGCCGGTGCGTCAGCCACGGTCGGGCTGGTCCTCGGCGGTGTGCTCGCTGAATGGGTGTCCTGGCGTGCAGGGTTCTACGTCAACCTGCCGGTCGGCATCGGCCTGGTCATAGCTTCCTATCGCTATATCCAAGAGACCCCAAAGCACACGGGCCGCTTCGATCTGCTCGGAGCTCTCACTTCCACGCTAGGCATCGGCGGCTTGGTCTTCGGCTTCATCCGGTCTGCGCAAAGCGGATGGAGTGATCCGATCACGATCGTGTCGATTGCCTCAGCGGTCGTGCTCATCGCCGTATTCGTCATGATCGAGCGGCGCGCTGCCCAACCGATCCTGCCGCTGAATCTGTTTTCCAGCCGGGTGCGTTCGGGCGCCTATGCGGCCCGGATACTCTATCTCGCCGCCATGGTCGGGTTCTTCTTCTTCACGACCCTCTACCTGCAGGATGTAAAGGGCTACGGCCCGGCAAAAAGCGGTCTCGCGTTCATCCCGGCGACCATCCTCCATGTACCATTCGCCATCGCATTCCCTCGACTGGTCAAGACGTTCAGTGCCAACCGCCTGATGGTTGCGGGTATCGTCATTGGTATCGCGGGCATGGCGTGGCTGAGCTTTGCCAACGCCGGTTCGCCCTACATGACTGCCGTCGCGCTGCCGATGCTTCTGATCGGCGTGAGCCAGGGCCTGACGCTCAGCCCGCTGACGTCCGCTGGTGTTGCGGGAGTGGCCCACGCTCATGCCGGGGATGCTTCGGGAGCCGTCAACGTCGCGCACCAGATCGGCAGTTCGGTTGGCCTCAGCGTCCTCGTCGCGGTCGCGGGCATCGCAAGCTCTGGGCTTCAGGGACAGGCTTGCACCGTCAGGCGCATCGGCGCCGCGTTCGACACCGGCACGGTAATGCTGGTTCTCGCCTTGCTGGTGGTGCTCACCACGATCGTCGCCGCAGACAAAGTTTCGCAAACCAGACCCTTGGGCGCCACCGGCGCTGCTTGAACAAAGGACAGTCCCATGAACACACGCGAGCTCGGCCGTACTGGCCTCGAAGTTTCGGAAATCGGTTTCGGCTGCATGGGCCTCAGCTTCGGATATGGCCCTCCGATGGAGCGCAGCGCAGCAGTAACGCTGATCCGCGATGCCCATGAGCGAGGTGTGACATTCTTCGACACGGCAGAGGCCTATGGCCCCGGTCTGAATGAAGAAGTAGTGGGCGAAGCACTCGAACCCATCCGCGACGAGGTCGTGATCGCCACAAAGTTCGGCTTCGTGAACGGCGTTCCGGCGCAGGGTCTCGACAGCCGCCCGGAGCGCATCCGCCAGGTTGCCGACGAAGCGCTGACCCGCCTGCGCACCGACAGCATCGATCTGTTCTACCAGCACCGGGTGGACCCCAACGTGCCAATCGAGGATGTGGCAGGCACCGTCAAAGACCTGATCGCAGCGGGCAAGGTCAAGCATTTCGGCATGTCCGAGGCTGGGATCGATACGATCCGCCGTGCCCATGCCGTGCAGCCGGTGGCAGCGCTGCAGAGCGAATACTCGATGTTCTGGCGCGAGCCGGAAAACGCCCTTCTGCCGGTGCTCGATGAACTCGGTATCGGCTTCGTCCCGTTCGCCCCGCTGGGCAAAGGTTTCCTGACGGGCAAGATGAGCGCCGATACGGTGTTCGCCAAGGATGACTTCCGCAGCACGGTTCCGCGCTTCCAGACCGATGCTCTTGAGGCCAACCAGGCTCTCGTCGAACTGGTCACGAGCCTCGCGGCCGAGAAGAACGCAACTCCCGCGCAGGTAGCTCTGGCTTGGTTGCTGGCCCAGCACCCATCGATCGTGCCGATCCCCGGCA
The DNA here is from genome assembly GCF_057784955.1 of Novosphingobium sp. BAM6. NCBI lineage: Bacteria > Pseudomonadati > Pseudomonadota > Alphaproteobacteria > Sphingomonadales > Sphingomonadaceae > Novosphingobium > Novosphingobium sp. BAM6. The sequence goes on from NZ_JBYNTR010000012.1 coordinate 35,253, forward strand.
CAACCAAGCTGCACCGTCTTGAAGAAAACCTCGGCGCTGTGGCGGTCGAACTGAGCGAGCCGGACCTGACCCGCATTCGCGACGCACTGACCGCCATCGAACTGGTGGGCGAGCGCTATTCCGCCGCCAACCAGAGCCTCGTCAACCGCTGATCTAAATCGAAGGATCTCCCATGTCCCAGTCCGTTCCCAACGTCACGCTGAACAACGGCGTGGAAATGCCCAGCCTCGGCTTTGGCGTCTTCCAGGTTCCCGACTCGGCCGAATGCGAGCGCAGCGTGCGTGACGCGATCGATGTCGGCTACCGCCTGCTCGATACCGCGACCTCTTACGGAAACGAGGAAGCCGTCGGCCACGCGATTCGCAACCACGGCATCGACCGCAGCGAACTGTTTGTCACCACCAAGCTGTGGATCGAGGACGCCAGCTACGAAGGCGCGAAGGCGGCCTTCGAGCGATCGCTCAACAAGCTGCAACTGGATTATCTCGACCTCTGGCTGATCCATCAGCCCTATGGCGACGTCTACGGCGCATGGCGAGCCATGCAGGAGCTGCACCGCGAAGGCCGCATCCGGGCCATCGGCGTGAGCAACTTCTATCCCGACCGTCTGCTCGATTTCGTACTGCACAACGAGATCACGCCTGCCGTAAACCAGATCGAGATCCACCCGTTCCACCAACAGGATGATGCCCAGGCGCTGCTCGAGGAATACAAGGTTCAGGCGGAGGCCTGGGGGCCTTTTGCCGAAGGCAAGAACGGGCTCTTCAGCAACGAACTGCTCGCCTCCATCGGGGCCAAGCACGGCAAGAGCATCGCCCAGGTCGTCCTGCGCTGGCTGAACCAGCGTGGTATCGTCGCGATCCCCAAGTCGGTGCGCAAGGAGCGCATGGCCGAGAACTTCGCGATCTTCGACTTTGCCCTCGACGACGAGGACATCGCCGCGATCGCCACCCTCGACCAGAAGGCCAGCAGTTTCTTCGACCATCGCGATCCGGCGATGGTGAAATGGCTCGGCACTCGCAAGCTGTAATCGAAAGGCGAAACCATGTCAGATCAAGCAGTATCAGGGCAGGTCAGCCGGCGTGGGCTGCTTGGCATGGCCGGAACCGGGATGGCCATCGCCGCGCTGGGCACAAGTGCAAGTGGGGTCGCGAATGCAGCGGCGCCGTGGGCAGGCGACGCGAAGCAGCCCCCTACCCGCCGCAAACTGGGAACGCTGGAAGTGTCGGCGGTCGGCCTCGGTGTCCAGAATATGCACCGGACCTATCAGACGACCATTCCAGACCGCGCGGAGATGATCCGCATCATACGCGCGGCTTATGAGCGCGGCGTCACCCTGTTCGATACGGCGGAGGCTTACGGCCCGTTCGAGGACGAACGCATCCTGGGCGAAGCCGTGCAGCCCTTCCGCAAGGATGTGGTGATCACCTCCAAATTCGGGTGGAACATCGACCCCGACGGCAAGCGCATCACGGTCGCCCCGCTCAACAGCCGCCCCGATCACATCAAGCGGGCAGTGGAAGGGTCACTCAAGCGGCTACGCACCGACTACCTCGATCTCGTCTATCAGCACCGCGTGGATCCTGCGGTGCCGATCGAGGACGTTGCCGGTGCGGTGGGCGATCTCATGCGGGAGGGTAAGGTCCGGCATTGGGGGCTTTGCGAAATGGGGCTCGGCACGTTGCGTCGCGCCCACGCTACGCTGCCGGTGAGCGCTGTTCAGAACGAATATTCGATGCTGTGGCGCGGCGCTGAGGCCGAGGTGCTGCCGCTATGCGAACAACTCGGTATCGGCTTCGTATGCTGGAGCCCGCTCGGGGTAGGCTTCCTGAATGGCGCGATCGATGCGCAGACCCGGTTCGCCCAGGGCGATATCAGGGGTGGCGAAGGGCGGTTCGCCCCTGAGAATCTGCCGCATAATCTCGCTCTGGTCGAACTGGTGAAGCGGTGGGCGGTCCGAAAAAATGCGGCGCCCGGCCAGATAGCGCTTGCCTGGCTCCTCGCGCAGCGCCCGTGGATCGTGCCGATCCCGGGCACGACCCAGATGGCGCACCTGACCGAGAACAGCGCCGCAGCTCAGGTGCGCTTCTCGCCGGAGGAGATCGTAGAGTTGAACGCGGCAGTGCGGGCCATCGAGGTGCAGGGCGCTCGGCTCCCCCCGCCGGTCCTGTCCTTCTCTGGCGTCGAGGCGCCAAGCCGAGGGTCGTAGCCATCAAGGAGGCTCGAACCGATCGGTCCGTTCGAACGTCGAGCATTCAAAAGGAGAGTTACATGCGAAAGCTGGCTATCGGTCTCACATTGTCGATGCTGCCTATGCAGCCCTTGCTGGCGCAACAAACGCCGGCGCCCCCGACGGAGACGATCAAGACCGCCGCCTCCCACACGCCGACCGAGCAGCAAATCATCGACCTGTCGAACAGCAAGTGGGACTGGATGGCGGACAAGAACGTCAACGCCTTGGCGACACTTTTCGATGATCGGGCCATGTTCACACATATGGGCGGAACCTGGGGCAAGACCCAGGAACTCGCGACGATCAAAAGCGGCGGCATCTGGTACAAGAAGGCGTCGATCCACGCGATCGACGTGCGTGTGTTCGGCGATACCGCGATCGTCCTTGAGGATATGGACCTTGAGGCCGTAGTCGGTGCCCGCACCGTTACTAACGCCTTCATGGTGACCGAGGTCTACACCAAGAAGTCTGACGAATGGCGCCTGGCCCAGCTCACATTCTCGCATCTGCTCCGGCCGGTGAAGACAGAATCCGGTCGCAATGAGCATTGAAGAACGCAGTCGTTTACAGACCACCAACACTGTCATGGGCGCGTTCAGTGATTTCTCGCGTCGCACGCTGCTGGCCGCGCCCGCAGTGCTGGCTTTTGCCAGTACCGTCGCCTGCGCACAGGAAGGAGGAACAACTAAGATGACGGGAAGCAGGACGCTTGTCGCCTACCTGACGCGGTCGGGAAACACGCGGGTGATCGCCGAGACGCTGCAGCGTAAGCTGGGAGCGACACTGTTCGAGATAAGGCCGGCGCGCGCTTATCCCGCCGATTACGAAGAGCATGTCGCTCAAGCGGAGCGCGAACGACAGGCCGGCTTCGAGCCCCCGCTTGCGGCGAAAGTCGAGGATATCGCGACATATGACGAGATTTTCCTCGGGCTGCCGATCTGGGGAACCACCGTACCAGCACCGATACGTTCGTTTCTCAAAGCACATGACCTGGCTGGCAAACGGCTCCGCCCGTTCATCACTCACGGCGGCTATGGTGTCGGAAGTGCGACGGACGTTATCGCCAGCCACGCGCCCCGATCCCGCATAGAGCCTGCCTTCGTCATGGAGGCCGATCAGGAACGGCGAACGCTCGACGAGATTACCGGATGGCTGGGGCGGATACGGATCTGACAGGCAGATTCTAAAGGGTACGTTAACAATCAGAACGGCTTGCATGGGCACAGAACGACCCCTTCTGCCGTCGACCCACCACAGACTTCCAGCATGCAATTTTTGGCCCGCGGCTTCTGACGGTCTGCTATCGGAGCAGTTATCAAATACTTCGCGCCGCTCCGGTGCGATTACTAGAACGACGGCTACCGTCGGAGCCGGTCAGTTGTTTGGCTCGCCAGTTGCCGAGCCCTTTACACCGATTTTCAGCGGGGCTTTGCCTGACGGATGCTTCAACCCGCTTTCTTCCGCTTGGAAACGCAATACGAACGCCGCCATCACCGGATAGCCGGCCCGAGCCCCGCGCTGGTAAGCACGGGCTAAACGAACGGCGTCGCGCTACACGGGCTGGTCACCACGAGCGGGACCCGGTGCCTTTGGCGCGAAGCATGATCGGGTCGGTCTCGATCAACCTGAGCGAGCGTACCATCGTGGCGGTGCCGTTCTTGTATTTGAGGAAATGCGGCGTCTTCAGATGCGCCTCATAGGCTGCCTGATCGGCATAGCCCTCCAATATGCGGATCTGCGCCGGATCGCCCCTTACGGACACGGCATTCAGCGACAATACGCCCGGCTCCATGCGAACCGACGCTTCAATCTCTTCCATCAGATAGGATTTGTAGGCATCGATCCGAGCTGGATCGATGTCCAATTCTGCAATCCGGACGATGGGATGATTTTCGGGTTCAGCCATGGCGTGGCCTCCTGATAGGGTCAGCGCAATGGCGCCCACCAATACTGCGCCGACGCCAGCAATTCGTGCTTTCATCCGTCAGACGCCAGCTTCTTCGAAGGCCTGCTTCAGGATCGGCAATGCGGTCATCGCGGGCGGCCATCCGGCGTAGAAGGCGATATGGGTGACGGCCTCGACAATCTCATCCTTCGTCACGCCGTTTTCGAGCGCCTTCTTGATGTGAAAAGGTATCTCATTGATCCGGTACATCGCGATCAGGCAGGTGATCGTGACCAGGCTGCGGTCACGGGGCTTGAGTGCAGGGTTCTCCCAGACCTCGCCGAACAACACCTTGTCCGTGATTTCGGCGAGGTGCGGCGCGATGTCGCCGAAGGATTTGCGGGCATTGGTCGGTTCAGTCGGCATCTTCATTACTCCTGCAGCGATGGACCATGGTGTTACTGCGGCCATGGCCATCGTGATGGTGGTTCGACGGGTGAAACCTGCGTCCATTGCGATCAGTGCGCCGTAAACCCGCCATCGACAGGCAGTGCCGCGCCGATCACGAAACTCGCCGCCGGGCTGCAAAGCCACAAAACGGCAGCGGCGATCTCCTCGGCGCGGCCGAGGCGACCGATCGGCTGTTCCTTCATGATCCCGGCCATAGCGTCCGGCTGACCGGCCAGCATGTCCTGCACCATCGGTGTGTCGATCGTGCCTGGACAGATGGCGTTGATCCGTACGCCGCGCGGCGCATACTCGACACCAGCGCTTTTGGTCATCCCGATCACGGCGTGCTTTGTGCCGTGATAGGCCGCGCGCTGCGGCAGGCCGACGAGGCCGCCGAGCGACGAACAGTTCACGATCGCTCCCGATCCCTGTGCGCGCATGATCCGCAGTTCGTGCTTCATGCATGCCCAGACGCCGAGTTGGTTGACGGCGGTCACGCGCTCGAAATTTTCGATTGGCTCATCGGCGGCGTCGGATGGCGGCACCTGGATGCCCGCATTGTTGAACGCCATGTCCAGCCTGCCGTAGCGAGCGACCGCCAGATCGATCATTGCGGCCACCTGGGTTTCGTCGGCGACGTCGCACGCGATGCCCATCGCGACACCGCCCTTGCTGACGATCCGCTCCGCTTCGCGCTTGGCGAGCTCACCGTCCATATCCGCCAGCACGACAGACGCGTCGTTCGCCGCGAAGGCCTGCGCGGTGGCCAGCCCCATTCCCTTGGCCGCGCCGGTCACCAGCGCAACCTGGCCTTTGAAATCATATACGGGGTTCATGGCTCAGCCCTTCCGCTCCGCATCGGCAACGTGCCGCTTCTTGCCAAACACCGGGAATGCGCTCGCTTCGCCATAATCCGTGTCGGCGTCGAAACCCTTGAGGATGGCCATGTCCGCGTCGGAAATGACGAAATCGACCGCTGCATTGTCCCGCAGATGCCCCGCCGTTGCCGTCTTGGGCAGCGGGAGCAGGCCAAGCTGGAGACAATATCGGATGCAGAGCTGCGCAATGCTCACTCCATAGCCCTCCGCAAGCAGGCCAAGTCGTGCGTCCTTGAGCGCCGCGCCATGCGCCACGGGTGAATAGGCTTCGACGAGCATACCCTTCGATCGCGAATAGTCGATCAGATCGAACGGCGTGTTGCCGACATGGGCGAGGATCTGGTTGACCATCGGCGCAACGCTGCCGTTGTCGAGCAGATTGTCGAGATCCGCCCGCTCGAAGTTCGAGACGCCGATCGCACGGACCTTGCCTGCCGCATAGGCATCTTCCAGCGCGCGCCACGCTTCGAGGTTGCCCTCGAAGAAATGCTCGCCCTCGCGGAATTCCGCCCATGGCTGCGGACTATGGATCAGCAGCAGGTCAATATGATCCAGCCCGAGCGCCTGGAGTGATCCGTCGATGCGGGCCTTCGCCTCGGCAAAGGTCTTGCTCTCTGCAGCGAGTTTCGTGGTCACGAAGATATCGTCGCGCGCCGTATCGACGGAGCGGATGCCTTCGCCAACCCCATGCTCGTTCCCATAGGCCTGCGCGGTATCGATGTGGCGATAGCCGATCCCGATGGCCTCGCGCACTACCCCTGCGGTATCAGCGTCAGAGATGCGCCAGGTGCCTAGACCCAGCTTCGGAATCTCGACGCCGTTGGCCAGCGTGACCGTATCGTTCAAGATCATGTCATGCACCTTCATGGTTCAATTTCTGCACCTGCGCCGTAACCCGGCGCCTTGGTAAGCGTGGTCCACTTGCCCCGGATCTCGGGTTCGTAGACGCGGGCAGTCCAGTCGTCGGGACCAACCTCCTCGATGCCGACGGACACCGCCGCTTCGCCGTAATTCAGGACGCGGCACGTCTCGAGGACAATGGCATCGGTCAATGCACGGATTTGCGCCTCGGATTTACCCGGCCACAGCTTGACGACGATATGCGGCACGGCTCATTCGCTCGCCAACGGGGCGAGATACTCTTCATCGGTCACCTTCTCCATCCAGACGACATTCTTGCCGTCGACCATGTCCTGGATGGCGATGTGGGTCATGCTCTCGTGCGCCGTGGCGCCATGCCAATGCTTTTTGTCTGCCGGGCACCACAGGATGTCACCGGCATGAAACTCGTATTTTCCGCCGCCCTCGATCTGGGTCCAGCCCACGCCTTCGGTAACAATCAACGTCTGGCCAGCAGGATGGGTATGCCAGGCGCTGCGCGCGCCGGGCTCGAAATGGACGATGCCGCCGGTCACGCGCGACGGAGCCGGGCGCTGGAACTGCCCCGAGACCGTAACGTTGCCCGTGAAGAATTCGGCCGGCCCATCGATGGTCTGCTGGTCGGCTTTGCGGGTGATTTCCATGTTGGTCGTTCCTTCTTGCGCCATGGCAAAGCTGTTGATCGACATGAGCGCGGCAACGGCGATTGCGGCTTTGATCATGATGGCCAGCTTTCCTTCGAAATGTCCGTTCGGAGACGGTCAACGTGTCAGGAATTTAGGACGTTCACGCGGTCAGGATTAGCGCCCTCGCACGCAATGAACTGATGAATATAGATCAACAGTCTGATAAGGAGGCGCGATGCAGATCAGTCGGTCGGACCTAGCGGATTTTCTCTACTTCCTCGCTGTCGCGCGGCACGCCAATTTCCGGCGCGCGGCTATGGAGATGGGCGTCACCACTTCAGCGATCAGCCACGCCATTTCCGGACTGGAAGCGCGGCGAGGCGTGCGATTGTTGAACAGAACCACGCGAAGCGTCACGCTTACCGCCGCAGGAGAGGAACTTCGGACTTCGATTGAAGATCCGTTGCGGACGGTCAGCGAGGCCGCGGAAAACCTCAATAGGTTCCGCGATGCGCCGACGGGACGCGTCCGGATCAGCATCCTCGAGGACGCCGTGCCGCTCCTGCTCGAACCCGTCATGCCGATCTTCATCGACCGTTACCCCGAGGTCGAGGTTGATATCAGCGTGAGCAACCGGTTGATCGACGTCACAGCGGGCGGCTTCGATGCCGGTGTACGCTACGGCGGCACTGTCCCAGAGGACATGATCGCGCAGCGCCTCTCACCCGATATTCGCTGGGTCGCGGCGGCATCACCCGCTTATCTCGAGCGCTTCGGCACGCCGATGGTGCCGCACGATCTGCAACGCCATCGCTGCATCCGTATCCGCCTCGGCAACGATCAGGTGTATCAGTGGGAGTTTGAACGGGGAGAAGAAGCGGTCGCGATTGCGACGCCGGGGCCGTTGACGGTGGACAGTAGCCATCCGGCGATAAGCTTCGGCCTTGGCGGCGTCGGCATTATTTACGGCGCGGAACCTATTCTGCGCCCTTATCTGCAACGTGGCGCCCTGAAGGTTGTACTGGGCGACTGGGCATCAATGGGGGAAGGCTTTCACGCCTATTATTCCGGCCGACGGCAAGTTCCTACCGCCCTGCGGCTTCTCGTGGATTTGATCCGGGAGCTTCGTCCCATGGATGATCCCGATTGAAGCCACGAGTTGCAGATCAACTTCTAGAACCTACACTTCGGCAGAGTCTCGAGAGTGGCTTCGGCTCCCGGTAGAGTCAGGAAGTGGCGCGGTGTCGTGCGGCGCGCCTGTGGGGCTTGCCAGACGGTCCGTTTCCACTCCCTGCTCATCGAACCGGACATGCAGATCTCCCGCATCCGGCTCTCGGACAAGACATCACGCCTTCACCCACGGCGGGCTGCGGCCAAGTCGGCCAGACGCACGAGGCCGAAGCGCTCGTACAGCTCGGGGGTGTGATAGGCTCCCGCTCGCTTTCGTCTGGTCTTGTGCTTGGCGCGTAGCCACCGGCGCAACCGCACCGCTGTGTAGCTGTCGATGGCGCGGTATGCGTTGCTCGTGGTCCCTACCGAGAAGTAATTGGCCCATCCGCGCAGCACCCGGTCATCTTAGCCACCAGATATGTGGTATCCTGCCATGTACGCGCTCGGTCTGTCAGTTCGTGGATCGTTGCGACCACGCGCTGGATGCTTTTCTTCGACGGCCGGTAGCCTATGCGGGCTCTGCCGGTAATCGGGGAGTACATCCGACCGAACGTGTATCCCAAAAAGTCGAACGTTTCGTCCGGCACCGTACAGATACGTGTCTTTTCCTCATTCACTGTCAGCTTCAGCTTTTCCATGAGCCTGCGCATGTGATCGAGCGCAGCTTCCGCATTGCCCTTCTCACAGAGGATCACGAGGTCATCAGCATAGGTGACGAGCCGCGCGCCTAGACGTTGCCCAAGACCGAGCTTCCGCCAGCCCAACACGAACCGGCGCATGTAGAGATTTGCCAGCAGTGGTGAGATGGGTGATCCTTGCGGGATGCCGCGCCGCTGATCGCGGGCCTGCGTCGTTCGTGTCTTCCTGCCCTTGTCATCCGTTTCTTCGACAGCGCATTCCAGCCAGGATTTGATTAGATGCAGCACGCGCGGATCCACGATCCGGCGCGATACCGATTTCATCAGCTCAAGGTGGGGGATGCTGCCGAAGTAGTCGGCAAGGTCGGCGTCCACGACATCCGGTCGGCCGTAGAACAGTTGCTCTTCCACCTCGACCACGGCCTACTGGGCGTTGCGCCCGGCTCGATAGGCGTAGATCTCGGGTGGGAGGTCGGCTTCAAAGATCGGTTCCAGCACCAGTATCGCTGCCGTCATGCAGACCCGATCCCGCACGGTGGAGATGCCCAGCGGCCTGAGTTTGCCGTTGGCTTTTGGTAT
>NZ_JBYNTR010000013.1:0-43107 GCF_057784955.1 Novosphingobium sp. BAM6
AGACGTTGATAGGCGTCGGCACCTCGGCGATCTGGCCGCTGGTGACAGACGCCGGCTCAATCGCCGGGGCCGGGGACTGGATCAGGCGCTCGCCCGCCTCGGCGAACGCACCGGCCAACCCCTTCCGCTCAAGATAGGCATTGCTCATGGTTTCGTCGTCAACCGCGATCCCAAACACCGTGGAAAGGCGCTCTATCGCCGTTTCCAGCATCGCCCCATAATCGCGGCTCTGGTCGCCAACTATATCGCCGATCCGGCCCATGCCGGCTTTCGCAAGGGCCTCGTCCAAGCTGGCGAACGGCGCGCCAATGGTCGGATCGTAGCTGTGATTATAGCTGTGATAGTGGCTGAAATCATGGTCGGGGGCGTGCAGCACCGCCGCGATCGGCATCGCCATCGCAGCGCGCCGGTTCGCCTCGTCCTGATCGGCCGGGGCGTCGATCGACGCGGGCTCTACCGTCTGAACGGATTGCTCCTGAACCCGCTTCTGCTCGAATGCGAGCATATAGGTGTTAATTTTCTCCGCGTCGGCACAGGCGCGGACGATCTCCATTGGATCGTCTTCAAGCACTTTGATCCATGACCCAACATAGGCGACGTGCTGCTCGGGATCGTGCCCGATCTGTAGCTCGTCCCCTAAAATCATGCTGGCGATCTCGGCCCGAAGCTCCTCCTTGGCATACCCCTCAGACCCGAATGGGTGGGACAAATCGCGGTCAAGCCGGGTCGGGTGGCCGCTCCAATGGCCTGCCTCGTGAAGTGCCGTGGCGTAAAATCGGTCTGCGCTCTCGAACTGCGAGCGCTCCGGCACAACGATGGTGTCCAGCGCCGGGGAATAAAACGCGCGGTTGCCGGGGCGCTCCTGAATGTCGGCCCGCGAAGCGCGCAAGAGGGCGTCGGCCCGTTCGATCGGGTTCCATTCTGGGGGTTTGGGCGGTGTGCGCGGAGGAAGGCCATCGATCTGCTCGGCATTGAACACGACGGCGTAGAATGGGCGCGGTCGCTCAAGCTCCACGCGAACCGTCATCGTCTTGCCCTCGGCGTCTTTTACCGGGCGGCCTTGCTCGTCCTTTAGCGTCTGCTCGTCATCGAATTTCCAGTATTGGACCAGCGTTCCCTTCTCGCCTTTCCGCACCTGTGCGCCGGTTGCGGCGGCCTGCTTGTATGTCATCCAGCGGTTATCCTCGTGCCCTTCGGCCATGAGGTTCACGATGTTGACGCCGCGATAGCGCTTCCCGGTGGTCGGGTTCATCGGGAGGATCGAACCTCCTTCGCCCGCCTCGGCCGGGTTCCAAGGTCGCTGCCAAGGGGCTGTCCCCGCCTTTAGCTGGTCGATGATCTTCTCTGCGACGCGCTCGTGAAACGGCTTCTTTTCCTCGGCCATGCGTGCCTCCGGCGTTTAGTCGTTGCGGGCTGCGGCGAACAAGCTGAGCTTGCTGCGTTCGGGCTGCTGGGGCGCGGGAAGGTCCAAACCCTCCTCGGCCTCGCGTGCGTCGGCCTCGCTCAAGGCATCCTCGACAAATGCGCCGGCTCGGTCGGCCTCCTCGGGATCGAAATAGACGACGGCTCCCGGCACCTCGGCATCTAGGAGCTTGCGGCGGATAATCTCATCGGCGCTTACCGCCTCGATCGGCTTGATATCCTCGCTCATGCTGCGTTTCCTTTGCTGTAATCAGGCTTCCCATTGGCGTCGAAATAGGTCTGTTTGCAGTCGGGATATCCGCTGCAACTCCACCAAAAGCTGTTCTTCTTTTTGCGGGATGGACGGCGAACCAGCCCTTTGCCGCATGTCATGCACTTGTGCTTGACGGAGACGGTCGGCGGTTCGGCCTTGGTCAACACGGGCTTGCCAGCCTTATCGTTGGCCGTGAATTTACAGCCTTCGGCGTAGCCTGTGCAGGACCAAAAGTGCCCGTTTCTGCCCTTCATGCGGCGAAGGGGCCGGCTGCACGTCGGGCAAGGCGGGGCGTCGGTCTTGATCGCCAGCCCATGCTCTTTGACCGACGCAACCTCGCGCGCGACATATTCCGAAAGGGTTTGGACGAACGAAAGGGTGTCTTTCGTTCCTGCGGCAATGGCGCGCTGCTGCTCGTGCCAGATGGCCGTCATATCGGGGTATTTGGCTTGGTCTGGGAGGGCGTCGTAGAAGTCGCGCGCCTGTGGCGTGCTGATGACGTTCTTCCCCTTTTCGATCAAGAAACCCCGGTCGAACAAGGTTGCGATGATGCTATCCCGCGTTGCTGGGGTGCCGATCCCGCCATGCTCGCCGGCCTTTCCCTTGTCCTTCTCGATCAAGAGCTTCCGCAACCGATCGTCGCGGACATATTTCGCGACGCGCGTAAGGTCCGAAAGCAAGGTCGCCATGGTGTAGAGCGGCCTCGGTTTCGTCTCCTGCTGGTCGGCGCTGGCGCTGGCGCATGTGCCAGCCTGCCCGGTGCCGATCGCACGAAGGTCAAGCGCAAGCGCCTCCTCATCGTCGGCAAGGTCTTCGTTGCCGACGTCGTTCTTATAGAGGACGGTCCAGCCCGGTCGCGTTGTGATCTTGCCCTTGGCCGCGAACCGCCGCCCCTCGGCCTCCACTACAATTTCGGTCTGATCGTATTGGTGGCTCGGCCAGAACTGCGCGACGTAGGCGCGCGCGATCAAGAGATAGATTTTCTGCTCCGCGTCGGACAACGCCGAAAGGTCGGCCGTTGCCTCGGTCGGAATGATCGCGTGGTGGGCCGATACCTTGGCGCTGTTAAATGCTCGGCTCTTGATAGCCGGGTCGGCTCGCTGGACCGGAGCCGCCAGCACGGGGGCCGTCGCCCCGATCGCAGCGAGGACGCTGGCTGCATCCCCATGCTGCTCGTCGCTAAGATATTCGCTGTCGCTCCGGTTGTAGGTAATCAGCCGGTATTTCTCGCGAAGGGCCTGCGTAATGTCCTTCACCTGATCCGGCTTGAAACCGAATTTGCGGGACGCATCGGTTTGCAGCTTCAACAGATTATAGGGGAGCGGCGGGGCCGCCTCTTTGGCCGTCGTGGTGGCGCTGACAATCCGCGCCGGCTTGCCTGTCACCGCTGCGGCGATAGCGCGCGCGTGCGCCTCATCGGAAAGCCGGCCCTTGTCATCGACCGGATCGCCGTCAACGATCTGGTAGCGCGCTGGAAAGGCGTGTGCCCCAAACTCAAACTGGCCGGTGACGGTGTAATAATAGCCCTTGGTGTGAGCGGCGAACTCTCGGTCCCGGCGAACCACAAGGCCAAGGATCGGGGTTTGCACGCGCCCGACGCTAAGAACCCCCTGATAGCCCTTCGCCTGCGCTGCCAGCGTGTAAGCGCGGGTCATGTTCACGCCATAGAGAAGGTCGCCGACGCTGCGGGCCTCGGCCGCTGCGGACATTCCGGCGAACTCCCGGTTGTCCTTCATCGTAGCAAGCGCGCGCTGTACAATTTTCAAGTTGTAGTCGTTGACCAACAGCCGTTTGACCGGGAGCCGGCTACCGGCGTGCTCCAAAATCTCGTCAACGATAAGCTGGCCTTCGTCGTCGGGATCGCCGGCATGGATGACGCTGCGCGCTCCCTTCAACAGAGTGCGGATTACGCGAAGCTGGGCGGCCGTTTTTGGAACAGGCCGCTTCTCCCATGGGATGAAGCTGATCGGCAATCCCGCCATCGTCCACGGGTCTTCCGGGTCCACAAGCTCAAGCATGTGGCCGATCGCCCATGTGACGTAATGCTGTCCGCAATCAATGAAGCCGTCTTTGCGGCTTCCCCCTCCCAAACCCTCGGCGATGGCGCGGGCAAGCTCCGGCTTCTCGGCGATGACGACTATCTCTCCACTCATCGTCAGCCCCTCACCATGTCACAATCGGATGGATGACGGTGGTAATCTGCTCGCCCGCGATTGGCCCATAATAGCGGCTGTCGAATGAAACCGGGTTCTCCCCCAAAACGATGAAGCTGCCCGGCCTTACAAAACCGGATGCGACATAGCGGGGAAGCGGTCGGCCCGCTCCGTCCTTGGCTCGGGGCTTGCTGTCGGGGACTAAAACGCCATTGATGGAGACGCCTTTGGGGCCAATCTCAACCCGGTCATTTTTAGCCGCTAAAATCCGCTTCATCATCGGATAGCTGCCAACCGGGCAGTTGCCGGGGTCGATATAGCGGCGCTTCAAGGCGAGGCGGAAAACGTCCTTTTCGGGCGGGCAGAACATCACATAGGCCCCCTTGTGGATCGGTTCGCTACTCGTCCGGTAAATTCCAAGGGGAATGCTCGGCGTCATGTTGACGCGCACGCCCCCGGCGGCTCCCCCAACACTGACGATCGACGCTGCGAAGACGGTGATGGCCGCATAACGGCCCACGGTTTTGAAGCTGGGGCGCTTCACAGCTTCACCCGAACGGGCGCAAGCGGCTCGTCCCCTTCATCGTTTCCGGGGTTCGCGCTGGGCGCGCCCTTGCCGGTGCGGATCAGGTCGCTCTTGATCGGTGCCGGGACTTTAGCGCGGGCAAGGAAGGTCGGGTCTTTGAAGTAAAGCGGCTGCTTCCCATAGATCATCGGAAAACCGGCCATATAGAGGAGCATATCGCCGGGCTTCACAATGTTACCCTCGGCGTCCTTTTTCGGCCCCGGCATCCGCAAGCACTCGTCGGGGGTGAGAAGCGGTCTCTGGGTTTCCTGAACGGTTCGGGATTCCGAACCGGAAAACCAACCGCCCCCTCGGTTCTTGCTGGTCGTAATCTGCTCTTTGAGGATGGTGGTTTGCCCGGTCATCTTGGACAGGTGTTCGGCCGTCTCAAGCCGGTTCGGCGGATAGGCGTTCTGAACGTGGCAGTTGGACGTGACTAGCTCGTCATGCCCATAGCCGGTTTCGCGGCTGCGTAGCTGGTTGATGTCCTGACAAATGAGGTAGAATTTGAGGCCATAGCCTGCGGCGAACGCCAAGCTCTCCTGAATGATCTCTAGCTTCCCCAAGCTGGGAAACTCATCGATCATAAATAGCAGCCGGTGCTTGTAATTGGCCTTCACGCGCCCGTCCTCGAACTCCTGTTTGGGGGCGAGTACGCGGACCATCATATTCAGCATGAGGCGGACAAGGGGCCGGAGCCGGTTCTTATCGGTGGGCTGGGTGATGATATAGAGGCTGACCGGCGTGTCGTGATTCATCAGGTCGCGGATCGCGAAGTCTGACGCTGACGTGTTGGTCGCCACAACCGGATCGCGATAAAGCTCGATGTAGGATTTTGCGGTCGAGATTGTCGAGCCCGCCTCCTCCTCCGGCTTGGTCATAATATCCTGCGCGGACTGTGCGACGACATGATGCACCTTCCCGCCCGGTAAATGGCTAAAGCTCATCATCTCTTGCCAGAGGGCGCTAAGGGGCCGGCTCGGATCGGATAGCAGCCGGTCAACCTCGGCAAGCGTCGCCGCTGGGCCGCCTTGCTTCGCCTTGTAGATGGCATGAAGGATGACGCCGACTAGCAGGGCACGCGCCACCTTGGGCCAATGGCCTTCCAGCCCTTTGCCGTCTGGATCGACTATCAGGGTCGCAATGTTCTGAACGTCGCCAACCTCGTAATCGGTGCCGACGCGGATTTCGTCCAGCGGGTTCCAACGGGCGCTCCCCCGCGATGATGCGGGTTCAAACCGCATGACGATCTGATTGGCGTGTTGCTTCCGCCATCCTGCCGTCAGCGCCCATAACTCGCCTTTCAAATCGGCTACGACGGTGCTGTGTTTCCACGATAGCAGCGTGGGGATGACAAGCCCGACGCCCTTGCCCGATCTGGTCGGTGCGTAGGTTAAAACATGCTCTGGGCCGGCGTGGCGAAGGTAGGTGACGTTCCCACTCTTGTCCTCGTAGGCCCCGACATAGACGCCATCGTTTTCGATCAGGCTGGCCTCACGAATGTCTTTCATGTCGGCCCATCGTGCGGAGCCGTGTAGAAACTCGTTGCCCTTCCCTCGCTTGGACATGGCCGCTTTTGCGACCGCTGCCACGATCAGGCCAGAGACAGCCACCACCATCCCGATCCCGATGGACTTCCCGAAAGCCTGTTTGAGATTGGGAACAGCCTGCCAGCGCGTGAACCATGTGATGATCCGCCATGGCGCATAGATATGGTTCGTGTTCGGCCCCAAGGTTGCCTGATAGGCCATCGCGTGCGCGAAAATCTGTGTGGCCGTCCACAAGCCTCCGACAATAAACGCCACCACTATGAAGGCGAGCAGCGCCCTCCCCTGCGACTGTCCGCCTTTGCGCCCTCGGGTGCGGACCTGCGGGCCGACTGCATTGTTGCGCTTGCTCCTCATGCGGCCTTCTCCTGTCGGCGGGGGGTGGTCATCGGGTCCGTCCTCTGCGCTTCACGGTTCCATCTGTTGCGATTTCAATCTTGTCGCCGATCGCCAATCTGGCGGCTCGCGCCGCGCTGGTGGCATCGATCGGCTGAACCATGATTTCATCGCCGCGCCGTAGAAGGGCCAACTTCTGGCCCTCCACGTCTCTTGTTCCGGCATAGAATAGCGGATCGTTAGTCTGCTCGAAAGCCCGATGTTTCGGTATATCCATTCCGGCGAGGCGTTTGCCCTCTCTCTCCGCTATGTATTTCTCTGCGGGGCTGCTCGCCTTTGGCGTCATTCCTGACCCAGAAACATCCCATCGCAAGAGACGATCTCGCCCGGCTTCTCGGCCGTCCACGTCTGCACGAACATTACGCGGCAATAGCAGCGAAGGTCGTTCGGCGTGGCGAACCACACCGAGTTCGGACAAGTTCCGCACGCGATCTCGGGCCTCGGGCGGCGGGCTTCGTCCAACGCGACCAATGTTCGGCTTGCCACCTGTAGACCCTCGGGCTCCTCGGGTTCCTCGGCCTGCTCGGCGGCCGGGGACGGCTCCTCGGGTGTCGCCTCGGGCGATACCTGGCTGTCCAGTGCCGTCGCCGGCTGCGCTGGCGCTGGTGGCGGTTCGGGCGGCTCCTGCGTGCCGCTCCCGTCCACCAGACGCATTGCCTCCTCTATTTCCTCGTCCAACGTCTTCTCTGCCATGGTCGGCCTCCTGCGGTGCTGGGTTGGCAACAAGCGCCAAGC
Source organism: Novosphingobium sp. BAM6 (assembly GCF_057784955.1). Lineage (NCBI taxonomy): Bacteria > Pseudomonadati > Pseudomonadota > Alphaproteobacteria > Sphingomonadales > Sphingomonadaceae > Novosphingobium > Novosphingobium sp. BAM6. The sequence goes on from NZ_JBYNTR010000013.1 coordinate 7,072, forward strand.
GACGGCGCTCAAGCTCGGGATCGTCAAACCGGATTGGGAGTGCGGCGCGCGCTGCGGCTTGTGCGACGCGCTCCTTAAATTCTGCGCTTCCGGCGATCGACAATTCTTCGCCGTAGCGCTCGCGCGCAATCCGAAGCGCGGCAGTGATGCCCTCCACCTCCGCGCCTCGTGAGACATGAAGGCTGTCGCCGTCATCGCGAACGGCTGCGCCGGGGGTGCGATAGATAATGGTCCCGCGCTTGGTGATGTGGTCGGCACGCTCGGTCGAGCTGATCCCATGCGAGACGCCCGCGCTTGCCTGCACGGCGTTAGCAGGCTTGTGCTTGCGCCCTTCTCGCGCGCGAAGGGCCGCCAGCGCCTCGACATTTCCGGCCTTGGCTTCAGCCTGCAACCATTCGTGCCAGCCCTTCCGCTCGTTCCGTTCGGCGATCTTCGCACGCTCTCGCTGGTAAGCGGTGCCGATCTTCTCAAACGCCTGCTTGGTGGCGCGCGAAGTCAAAGCATAGGACATGCGCCGCGTGAGGCCCGTTCCCCCGGCGAGCTTGATCGCGCTGCGTCTCAAGTCGCCGGAGCGCTTCACCGCCTCAAATGCGGCGGTGCGCTTTGCCGCTGCGGCTGCGAGTTCGGCGCTACGAATGTCGCGCCGTCTTGCCTGCTGTTCCTGATAGGCCGCGAATAGGGCCGCTGTATCGGCACGGGATGCCATTGGGCGGGCCTCATAGCGCCGTTCGGGCGTGTGGGCGGGTTGGGTGCCGTCTGCGGCGACAAATGCCCCTAGCCGGGTTTCCAGTGCCTTCTTGGACAGGTCGCGGGCGATTGAGCTTGCCTTAATCGCGGTCCCGTCGCCGGCTATCACTACAAGGCCGTTGCCACGGGCCTGCATGGACAGCCCGTTCGCGGCCAAGGTGGCATGAAGCGCCTGCCAGCTATCGGCCGCTTTCATCTGGTCGGCGCAAGTGCGCCGCACCCATCCAATCAGGCTCTCTATTCCTGCGATCTGCTCCATATCAGCGGCTCGGGTTTCACCTCCCCGCTTCCGGGCGGTATGATTGACGCGCTCAAGGCCATGCTCGATCTCTAACCGCTCGCAAATCTCGGCAAGCGTCCGATAGTCTCGCAACGGGGAATGGATCGTGTGCCGCTGCGGGTGAACCTTGTTGATCGCAATATGAATATGGGTGTGGTCGGTGTCGTGATGAACGGCGCTGACGCGCTGATGATCGCCATAGCCAAGCCCGGCGCAAATCCTCTCCTCTATGTCCCGCAACGTGGCCCCGTCAGGATGCTCCCCCGGCGGAAAGGAGACGATCAGGTGATAGGTTTTGTCCGCTGCGGATCGCTGGTTCGCGGACTGAACAAGCATGACCTCGTGCGCGGCGCGTTCGGGGTCGTTGGCGTGGCAATTGGTAAGGGTGATCTCGCCAACCCGCTCATCGCGACCTTGCGCGCTAGTGATGTAGCGGACCAAACCGGCGAAATCGCTTTTTCGCGTCACCTTCATGGGGCTGTGCTTGGCGATCATGCCGCGTCCAAATTTTAGCCGCTAAAATTCTGACGGGATCGCAGGACGGCTTTTATGATGCCGTCCATCTGCGCTTGGTTCGCCTCGATCCGCTTGAGAACGCCCCTGATGATAGCGGGGGTGTTTTCAGGCTTGAGCGCGTCCAACTTCGTGTCGTCGGTAAGCCATAGCTTCAACAACCCGCCAAGGCGGCCAAGGTCGCCGTTGACGCGAACAAGCTCCTGCGCCTGCTCAACGTCGATGATGCTTCGGGGTTGGTGCCCCATCCCCACAAGGCGAAGGTAGCTCGATGCGCTCATCCCGACTTCGCGAGCGAGCGTTTCGATCTGGGCTTTGTCCTCTTGGCTGCACCAGATTTTGACGTGGTGCCGCTCGCGGCGCTTTGGTGGCGTGGCGTCCAACTTCACCTCCCTTCGTCGCGGTAGCGACGGCCTCGCAGAGCAAGATTCCCGTTGAGCAGCCCCGCTGCGAATAAGGGACTGTGATGGTGGTGTCCGCGCTTGCGTGGATGCCTCCATCACCTATCTTGCCCCGTCTTCGACGTTTAGACGCCAGATATGAACCCGATAGGGACCGTTTACAACGACTTTATCCGCTGTTTAGCCTAGCAAGCGGAACCGATATGTGCGATCTTCGCTTCGGATAAAGGTTTTCGCGTCGGTTCCGCTTTGCAAAGAGCCGGTTCTGAAACGCTTCTGAAACTCTGGGTAAAGGCTGGCACCGGATGAAGGACACTCCCCCAAAGCCGTTCGTTGAGCGTCTTCGGGAGCGCGCGGCTCGATCAAGCGGAGGCGCTGGGGGACGCAACCGGGCCAAGTTCCTTGCGGTCAAATCTGACGTGACGGAAGCCATGGCCGAAGGGTGGCCCGTCACGCAGATTTGGGAGGCGCTGGTCGAGGAAGGCCGGATTGATTTCAGCTACCAGTGGTTCGCCAAGTATGTCCGCGACCTGATCCGCACGCCGGGCGCTTCCGCTGGTCCATTGGTTGCGACCCCAGAAGCTACCCCCATGACTCCGCCGCCCCCTGCCCCACTTAAGCCCGATGAGCCCGAGCCAGCGCCTCGGCCGAAACCCTCCCGGTTCTCTCATCCCGACTCCCCAAAGAAGGAAGACTACCTATGAGCAACGTCCATATCGTCCTTCAAGGTAAGGGCGGCGTAGGCAAGTCGCTTGCGGCTTCGTTCCTCGCCCAATTCCTGCTCTCGCGCGGGGAAACGCCTCTCTGCATCGACACGGACCCAACCAACGCCACGTTTGCCGGCTTCAAAGCGTTCAACGCGAAGAAGATCGCGCTGCTCGAAAATGGCGACATCAACTCACGGAATTTTGACGCGATGATGGAGCTGGTTGCGGGCACAAAGGATTCCGTTGTCATCGATAGCGGGGCCAGCACCTACACGCCGCTGTCGTCTTATATGTTTGACAATACCGTGCCAGCGGTGATCGCTGACCTCGGACATACGCTCGTGCTGCATGTTCTGGTGGTGGGGGGGCAATCGCTCGTTGATACCGTCGCCGGCTTCGCCTCGATCGCGGAAGCCTTCCCCGGTGTTGCGATTGTCGTTTGGCTCAACCCCTATCACGGCCCGATCGAACATGAGGGCAAGTCGTTCGAGCAAATGAAGGCATATCGCGAGTTGAAGGATCGCGTTGCAGCGATCGTCACGCTTCCCGATCTCAAGCGGGAAACCTTTGGCGCTGACATTCGCGATATGCTGGCCGATCGAAAGACCTTCGAGGAGGCGAAGGATGACGCGGCCCTCCCCCTTATGCAGCGTCATCGCCTCGGCCGGTTCCGGGATGCCGTTTTCGGCGAACTTACCAAGGCGGCGATCATCTAATGGCCGACCATGATCGCATCCGTGCTTTGATCGCTGAAATAGCAGCAAGGCACGGTGTCGCCCTCTCGCCAGATGATCCGCTAATCATCCTGCAAACGATCAACACCCTGTTGGCGGCTGAAAGCGCCGATAATCAAGAGGCGCAGCTTAAAGCGTTCAAGTCAGAGATTGAAGCCCTATCGAGCCGGTGGACGGTGGAAATCACCGACAAGGCCGAAGCGATCTTGAACGCGGCGCTCGAAGCGTCGGAACGCGCTATGAAGCAACGGATGACCGAAGCATCAAAGAAGCTGGTGACTGACGTAGCGGCCGAAGTTTCCAAGGGGCTCGGGAAGCCATTGGCAGATGGGCGAGCTATTGCGAACCGCAACCTCCTTGCTTCCTGCCTGACGATCGGCGCGGCGATCATCCTCGCCGTGGTGGCGATCCTGAAATTCTGAGGGTTGCTAGAACTTGGTGGCGCTGGCCGGGTCTTTCACGGCTTTACATTGAGCCGTGAACGTCACACTGCCACCATTAGTCGCTAGAAACTCCCGCTTCATGCGTCCTGTCACGCGATCGAACGCGAACGTGGTGGTGGAGCCCATCCCGGCGATGATTGGCCCACTGCTCGAATAGTGCGCCTCCGTCGCGCTCACCTCCAAAGCGTTACTCACGGTGTTGAAGCTCTGCGCTTGGTCGTTCCAAGTGTCAGCCGTCCGCGCAACTCCGTCGATCCGGTAAAACTCGCGCTTGCGCTCCTTCTCTTGATCCCCATTCGCCCCCTTTGCGACCTCTTCGCCGTCACACAGCAGCACCACTGGCCCTTTAGTAGGGTCTGACGGGATGCCGCATCCGGACAGGGCTAAGGCCCCCACAATCATCGCATAACGTCGCATGATGCCCCCCGGTGCGGCAAATTATTTTTCAACTCGGCCCAAGCTACGCGACAAGCTGAGCCCGGTCGATGGGGCCGCCTCATGTATTAGGCCTTGCCGCTCTTCCTGTTTCCTCCCCTGCTGCTGCCGCATATGGATTTCGTGCAGCCGGCGGGCTTCCTGTAGCTCGGCAAACTCCTCTGCGAGTTTTGGGTCGCGATATTCCAGCTTCTCGGCCGCGACGGCTTCGATTTTCGATCCGTGGACGGTCATACCGTCCCTGATCTCTCGCACTGTCTCAAGCCGGGCCTGTAGAAGCTGCACAGTCGCTTGCGCCTGTGCGACCTGCGCTTGCCATTTCGCGCGGGTCGAAGCGCTTGCCAAGATGCCCGGCGGATTGCCTTGAACCTGTTGGAGTCGGGCGCTTTGCGCCTCAATCATATTCTCAAGCCGATCCTCGATGTTATTGGCTTGATCCTGCTTTTCCTCAATGATCTGAGCGAGGGCAGTAGAATATTCCTCCGACGCCCCCGGGGCCGCAATCTCGGCCTCTTGCTGGTCTTCGATGTTGCGGGCGAGCCCTAACAGCCCATTAGCATCCGCGACCGGATCGCCGGACCCATTTGAAAGCGGCTGCCTGTTCCCCTCGGTCGAAACTGCGACCATCGACGCCTCCTCGGATTTTAGCGGCTAAAATTCCGGGTCGAGTATATGCGAAGTAACAAAAGAAAAAAGGCCCCGCTTTCGCGGGGCCTGTCGGCTCATCCTTCGATGATTGAAACTAGCCTCACATCGGCAAGCTCTGCCTCGAACTCGCTCCCGTCGTCGTCGTATTTCACCCACGACAAACCTTCACGACTTGGGCGTCGATTCAGCAACAAGCGGCCGGGCCGTCCATCATGCTCGACGGTGACGATCGCCTTTTTCAGCTTGTCGGGATCAACCTCTTTCTCTGGTTTTTCCTTGGTCGGAGCAGGCTCGGGTTGTCCACCCCCCTCCCCTTCGCCGCCTTCGTCGCCCGCACCCGAGTTAAGAAATTCTTTGAGCAAGCGAACCGTCCCGCGCGTGATCTCCTGCTCCGGGTCGTCCAACCATTCCTTAACGCCGTCCGGGTGCTTCTTGTGAAGGCCGACAAGCTCGTTGATAAGCGTTACGTCCCGGCACCGCTCAGACTGGAAAATCTCGCTGATCGGGTCGGGCAGGTCGAGCAAAGCGGCATGTTGGGTAACATACGCATTGGACTTGCCGATCGCCTTGGCAATGTCCTGCTTCTTCACCTTCTTGGCCAGTTCGCGGCCAATGAAATCAGCGATCTCGCGAGCCGTGAGCGCGTCGCGCTGTAGGTTCTCGATGACCTGATCCGCCTCGGTATAGTCGGCGTCCACGAATGCCGGGATCGTCGTCTTGCCCGCAAGGCCGGAGGCGCGGAAGCGCCGCGCCCCGTGGTTGATGATGAACCGGCCATCATGCTCCGGGTGAGGACGAACCGAGATAGGGGTTTTTACGCCACGCAGGGCAATCGTGCCGGCCATCTCCTCAAGCGATGCTTGATCGAAATGGGTGCGGGGCTGGTGAGGGTCTTCCTCGATCAACTCCATCGCGATCTCGGCCGCCTGCCCGCCGCTTCCAGTTTTGCCGTCAGAGGCGCTAGGATCAGCAAGGAGGCCCGAAAGGTCGCCTATGGCACCAAACCCACCCCCTGAACTCTGCAAGGCGTCATCGGGCATCCTGCGGGCAGGTTTGACGGGCTTAGCCGCCGGCTTCTTCTCGTCGGTCGGTTCAGCCATCACGCGATCTCCATCTTATCGTGAATATATTGGGTCATAGCGCGCACTTCCTTGGCAGCGGCGCGGGCTGACGTTTTGCGGATTTCCCAGACGGGGCAATGCGAGGCAAGGGCGTCTGCAATGCTACTCCGATAGCCGATCGGGGTCGGCATAATCAGCGCCGGATAGGCAGCAGTTAGCTCGGCGAGATGCCGGGTGTGGCGCGGGTTGCGCCCGTCCACTTTACTCGGAATCATGCCAAGAAATTGCAGCTTGGTATTGGCCTTGCGGATTGCCGCAATCGTCGCGTTCATCTTCTGGATGCCCTGCAAAGCGTAGGCTTCAAGCTCAATCGGCGAGGCGACAAAATCCGCCGCCAGCAGAGCCGACGCCATGGCGTTGCCAAGAGAAGGGGCTGTATCGATCAGGCAAACGTCAAAGCCCTGCGCTTCGATCGCGGCGACGCTACTACGGAAGGCGGTTGCGGCCTCCTGCAAGTCCAACTTCTCAAGATCGGCCAGACGCCCATCGGCGCCGATCAAGGCTATGTTGTCGATGGGAGCCAGGTCAAACTCTGCCGCCTTGGTGAACAAGCCGCTGGCGTCGATCCCGCTCTTATGAACGGCAAGGGTGAAGCTGGCATTACCCTGCGTGTCCAGATCGATTACGGCCACCTTTAGCCCCCGCTCAGCGAGGTCAAAGGCCAGATGAACAAGGGTAGAAGTCTTGCCAACGCCGCCCTTCTGGTTTGCGATAACAAGGGTTTTCATCGTGCGGCCTCCGTTTTGGGCGCGCGTTCGTGCCAGCCTTTGACGACTGACGCTTGATGCGACGGGAGAATGGCGATCACCCGCTCAAAACCGGCGGGGACAGCTTCATGCGCCGCACGCACGCGGCTGACCGCGAGAGAAACGGCATTGCGCGACACGCCAAGAGCACGGGCACAATCGGACTGGCTCTGACCATCAACTAGCACGGCTCGGGCCATAGCGGCGGGACGTTCTGCGATGGTGATTGCCTCGATTGCGCGTGTGAAATCATCGACAGACATGCGCTTATTTGCGGGCATTGCGGCCTCCCTTGGTCGGCTCCAAGCTCTGCAACGCCTTCGGACGATAGAACGCCACGAAGTAATAGAGGGCGGCATAGCCAACGAAATAGGCGATGAAATTCCAACCGGCGTGAACGTCGGGGGTGTTCCAGAACCAAAGCATACGAAGGAACTGCCAGAACACTACGAGCGGAATGATAAACCGCAGGAAGCCCCAGCAAAAAGCCGTGATGCTCCACACTACAGCGATGATCTTATCCATGGCGGATGCCTCAATGCTCGACAGGATTGCGAGCGGGGGAGGGTCGTCAATCCGATTGATCCTATGACGGATCGGGAAGGGGACAACATTGGTCATCGGAAACTCCGGTCTTGGACCATGGCAACATGCCCGGCCACATCTAATATATCGGTTGTGAAGCTGCTTTTGTCAAGTCGTGTCAAGCCCCTCTAGCGATTTTAGCCGCTAAAATCTTCTCCTGTTTGGCGCTCCCATATCCTGCGATATCCGGCCCTGTCGCATAGCAGCGCCCAAGCGGAAAACGGGATTTGATCTTCGCCGCCCGCCCATCGCCGGATCACCCGCGATCCCTTGCTACTGATCCCAAGGAACCGCGCTACCTCGCTGCCGGTCATCCCGGTTTGGTTGATGACAGTCCGCACCTCGGCGGCTGTTGGAGGTTCCCAACCATCATCGGCAGGGCATAGGCACTCCGGCCTAACGCTGCTTGCTTCCACGCAAATTCTCCATGGCGTCTTACTCCCCAGCGAATCCCTTGTGCGCGGCCCAAAGGCGCGCGGTTTCGCTTGTAAGATGATCTCGCACTTTTGTCCCGGCATCCCAGTGCCCATTAAGGATCGCATTTCGCGGAATTGATCCGGCTCCGTAACCTCGGGCCGCCAACAAGCGGGCTCTGCGTAGAGGGGGAGGGGTGATATCTCGCGTTTTCCTCATAACCTTTCCTCCTTTGTCTCGCGGTTGGCGTAATCGTGAAAATGATCGAGCTGGGACGCGCGGGCGCGCCGATCGCGTGCCCCGATGATCTCGCCAGCAAGCCATGCCTTTTGCTGGCCTATCCCCATGCCCGCCATAGGAACCGTTGCTCGCGATCCAAGCCATTCGCTTAGCGGGTCACGATACAACCGCCCCGCCAGAACGACGACGGGGGTTCGTAATCCAATCTTTTGGGAAAGCTGGCCGCTCACGCGCTGGCCCCACGCCCGCCGCTCACTGGCTGATAGATCGCCAAGGGTGACGTTATAGGGTTCAATTATTTGAGTGGGGCTGACGACACCATGAAGAGCGGAAAGTATGAACCACCTGCCGCCTTGCTCGGCGACATATGCGCGCGCCTTCCTGAACCAATCGGATCGATATAAGTCACGGGCGCGCGCAGGCTTGTCCAATTTTTGGCCGACGCAGGCAACAAGATAGACCGGCCGTATCATCGCTCAATCGGCTCCACGTCGCGCAGTTCAGGGGGCCGGTTGGCGTCCAAACGGATCATTGAAAGGAGTCCAGGTCGGCAAACGTGTCGCATACCGCCCATGCCCTAATCTGGCGTTCGGCTGCGCGGTTGAACGGCCGGCGTGCAACCTCATGGGTGACGGTCGGACCTCCGAAAAGATCGGGTTGATGACCAATGATTTTGGGGGTGGGAATGTAGCAGGGTTCCCGAACGGCATGGCGCGCCATCGCCTGCCTCCTTCGTCGAAGGAGCCGGGGACATGCCCCGGCTCTGATTATCAGTCTATCGCGGCAAGGATCTTCTGCGCTTCGGGGTGGCCGAGGGCAAAATCGCGAATTTGATGATATAGGTCTGCCATGGCGTTCGTCTGTTGCTCATAAACCATCTGGCCCACTGCGAAGAGGGTTGCGACGATCCCGGCGGCATCTGCGCTCATCGCGCCCCTGTACCCGTTCCCAATCCATTCGATCCGCATCGGAATGTCCATAGACGGGGCCATGTAGAATCCGCCGTTGGACAAGAGGTAGTATTCCCAATGGCCGCCAGTGTAGTCGATAGACAGCTTGCTCATGTAGCCGAAAACGACCGCCTCGGCTTGAAGCATCTGCCCGACGCCAAAGAAGCGAGGTAGCACGGACAAGCGCTTGTCCTCGATTACGCGCGTGGCGGTAATGGCATTGGTCGGGGTGTTCATCGGAGTTCTCCGGTTCGGACCATGGCATAATCGCCCGGCCACAACGGATATATCGGTTGTTGGCGCGAGTTTGTCAAGCTCTGTAAAGCCGTTTCGGGTAAATTACCTATTAAAATATGCAGCGCTGTCGGGAAGTTACAAACAATTGATCCACTTTTTTAGCGGCTAAAATCGGGGTCGCCGGCAATATAGACATTTACGTCTATGCCGCAGTTTGGAAGCACGGTTCATCGCTACGTCAACCGCAAGCGCTGCCGTTCGATCTGGGGAACCAAGGCCGACCCCCTTATGGCGTTTAAACAGTCTTCAAGTCGCGTTGCCCGACTAGGGCAACTCATCATCATCTATAGAATATAAGACTCAGGGGGAGTTTCAGTCGCATTATGAGACTCACGGCTACAACAAGGTTTCATCCTTGCGATCTATGCTCTCTCCAAGGCTGATGAGGACCGCCGCCAAAGCTTGATCCGATACCGTGGCGCGAACATAATCAGCACGCGGAAGCCTCGACAAAATGTAGGCATGATCCGCAAGCCGCTGGTGCTGCCGATAGGCTTCATCATCAGGAATGGGAGCAGGGCGGTGACGCTTCTCGATAAAATCACGAAGCATCTGGGGAAGCTGCATTCGATAGGCGTTCGAGGTTTGCTCTGAGCGTGCCCCTACCTTCTCATCCTTGGTGTAAATATATCGGCGTAGCCGCGCGAGCAGCCCAATCGCTTCAAGGGCCTCAAGCGCCCTGTGCGCAGTCGCCCGCGACACAACAGCCCAATCGGCAATCATTTCATAGGAGGGATAGACCCGGCCGCGAAACAGCTTCTCCATGCGGAGGAGGGCTTCATACACCCGAATCGCACCCCCGGTTATCCGGGTGCAAAGCGCCTCCAACTGAGTTAGCTCGCGGCCCTCGCGGCGCGCCGCGACCTTCGCCTTGCGCCCACGCTCAAACGCCTCATTGACCGCACGCCGGCAAGCCCGCCGGGTCGCCTCGTCCAACCTGACCATGAAAGCCTCCTCGTGGAAGCTCCCGGCCTCTTTGCTGCCGCCGTGCACCGGCGCGTTTGTGATGTGTAGCCCCCCCCGGCGGCGCACAGCGCCACGGGCTCGGCCGAGCAATTGCTCGGCGATTTCGCCGATCGTCGGCAACCGTCCATGTGTTTGCGTAAGCATGAAATTCGTCCCTCTTGGTGTGAAGGACCGTTCAGCAGGCAAAACTTATGCGTGGCGCGAAGCGCGCTCCCTTGAACCTAAGCTCAGAAACGGTTATATGGAGGGTGTCTCGATTGACCTGTCAGCGTTTGGCGACGCTGCCATATAACAATTTCAGGGTGCCCGGCCTTCGTGCCGGGCATTCGTTTATGTGCTCACGGTCAAAAACTCCTGTCGCATGAACATATCGTCGGCGATCCTCTCCAACATGGCATTCAAGGCGGCTTGGCGGGACGTATGCCCGCTCACTTCCATGAATCCCTCCAAGAGTCGGACAGCCTCCGGTGACAGGGCTAGCGTCACCCGCTTAAAGCCGGCAGCATCCTCCTGCTTGGCGCGCTTACGCATCGCCAACCGGGCACGAGCGGCCGAATCATGTGGGTTATTCTGTCCCATAATGGGCGGTGTATGCGAGATTCGCGCACTTAGCAAATTTCTTCGCTAAGTGCGCGAGATTGCTGCTTAGGTGATTTAAAGTAACGGTATGGATTTGAAGAAGCTGGATCAAGATTGCGACGATAATCGCGAGCTTCATTTCGGATTGTTCATGTGGTTGGCTATGCAGTGCGATTGAAAAGCCAACAGTGTTGTAGAACCTGATTTCTCAACAAGTGGCCGCAAACGCTTTGCCGGTTATGTCATCTTTCTTGTCGAAAGACACAACCTGACATTCCCCTGCAATTTCCTTCGGCATTCAAATTAGCAATCAGGAATTTCCGTGGGGCACCATCATTTCTCTCACCGTTAATAGCCAAATCGGCGTATATGTGGTTATCCATTCAAGATGGAATCCCTGCTCAATGGCAGAGGGTCGCGTGCACAATATTGGATAAGTTGGAAGCCCATGGTAGCTTACGGGTATGCGTCGGATATCAGCAACAATCTAGCAACAGTCGGCTTGCGAATTTTAGCCGCTAAAATTTTGGGGGCTCTTGGGGGGGAGGACGCTACTGGTGCATAAGAAAATTCTTTGCCTGAATATCATGCGATATCTGGCGCTCCGTGGACTCCAGAAGCAAGACCTTGCGGCCAAAGCTGGGCTCTCTATTTCATACATATCGGACGTAACGAACGCCAAGGGGAACCCGTCGCTTGAGACGATGGTTGCAATTGCCCAAGCTCTCGAAGTGCCCTTAACGGCACTTTTGGAAACTCCCCCTGTTGGCGTCGATGATTGGTCGGGCAATTTGACAGAATCGTTACTGCGCGACGATGCCAAGCTCGGCCTCCCCGCCGGATTTAGGCGTGTCTCGGCCATTGTAACCGACCATCAGGCGTTTCAAATCAGCAAATGGCACAAGGCCGCCCACGAGCGCCTGAACCACAAGCGATAAAGCCCTTCCGTTCCGCAAACGGAATTTTGAGAGTAATTCGCATATAATCGACGTTATGCGCTTGTCCCGCTGATTCTTCCGGTATATCCATTGCGCCACGCAGTAGTGTGGCGTGACAGGAGCGATAATGACCGGGGAAGCGGAAACCGCAACCGTCAAAGAGCGAGCCCGTGAGACGCTAAGGCGTGCCATGGGTTCGCTTATGATCGATGCTCTGGCCGATCCGAAGACGGTCGAGCTGATTTTGAACGCCGATGGTAAGCTCTGGCAGGAGCGGCTTGGCGAAAAAATGGTCTGCATTGGCACGGTGTCCGCCAACCGTGCAGAAACAATCGTTAAGGCGGTTGCCGGGTATCACGGCAAAGAAACAACCCGATTACAGCCCACACTAGAGGGCGAGTTTCCTATCGATGGCTCGCGCTTCGCCGGGCAGATGCCCCCGGTAGTGCCTGCTCCTACTTTCGCGATCCGTAAGCGTGCCGTCGCGATCTTCACGCTCGAACAATATGTCGCTGCCGGCATCATGTCGGCTGAACAATGCGCGCTGATAACCGACGCGATCGAGCGCCATCGCAACATCCTCGTCATTGGCGGCACGGGCTCCGGCAAAACCACGCTCGTCAACGCCATCATCAACGGCATGGTCCGCCTTGATCCAACTGAAAGGTTGGTCATCATCGAGGATACGGGCGAGATTCAATGCGCGGCTGAGAACTACGTTCAGTTTCACACATCGCCGCAAGTCACGATGACAGCGCTGCTTAAAACGACGCTGCGGATGCGACCCGACCGCATCCTTGTGGGCGAGGTCCGTGGACCCGAAGCCCTCGATCTTCTCATGGCGTGGAACACCGGCCATGAAGGCGGTGCGGCAACGCTGCACGCCAATAACGCGGAAGCCGGGCTTAGCCGGCTTGCCCTCCTCATCAGTATGCACCCGGACTCTCCTCGTCCCATCGAACCCCTGATTGGGGATGCGGTGCATCTGATCGTCCACATCGCCCGCACGCCGGAAGGGCGTCGGATCGAAAGCATCCTTGAAGTCGGGGGCTTTGTGGACGGCAAATACCGGCTTCGTTCACTGTAAGGAGAACTGACGTGCAGCTTTATTGGAACGATTTTTCAAGGCGGCGAGCCCATTTCGCTTTGCTCGCACTGGCACTCGTGGCGCTTCTCATGTGGCCCCACGCCGCATTTGCCTCCACCAGCGGCGGCGGCCTTCCCTATGAAAGCTATCTGACGAACATCCGCGAGTCCGCGACGGGTCCAATCGCTTACGCCTTCGCCGTTGTCGGCATCGTTGTGGCTGGTGGCGCGCTTGTCATGGGCGGCGATCTCAACGGTTTCGCCCGCGCCCTTCTGCTCCTCGTTCTTGTCGCTTCCCTCCTCGTCGGCGCCAATGCGGTGCTGTCCTCGATCTCGGGTGGTGGCGCCACGGTGGCCGCCCTCGATTCCTTGGGTGGCAGTGCCGTGGGGCTCGCCTGACATGCCCCTCCGGTCTGTCCCCATCCGCCGCTCCGGTGTCCGTCCGAATTTGTTCATGGGCGGGGACCGGGAGCTTGTCATGCTCGCGGGGGTGGCGTCGGCCGGCCTGATCGGGCCGGCGATCAACGAACCCAAAGCGTGGATCGCCGGCCTATTCATCTGGTTCGGAGCGCTCTGGGCCACGCGCCTGATGGCGAAGGCCGATCCCCTGCTTCGCGGGGTCTATCTGCGGCACCGTAGATATCGCCCCTACTATCCAGCCCGCTCCACGCCCTTCCGCACCAATCAGAGAAGTCAGCAGAAGCGCTACGGCGATCCGGGGAAGTCCAAATGATCCAGACAATCGCCATAATCATCGCGCTCTTGGGGGCGCTTCTGATCCTCACGCTGTTCCTGATGGTCACGAAAAACGCCAGCAAGAGCAAGCTGGACCGCCATCGCTCCAAAGACGCCGGCCTTGCCGATCTGCTCAATTATGCCGCGATGGTCGATGACGGCGTGATCGTCGGCAAAAACGGCTCCTTCATGGCCGCGTGGCTGTATTCTGGCGACGATAATGCCAGCAGCACCGATCAACAGCGCGAAATGGTGTCGTTTCGCATCAATCAGGCTCTCGCCGGTCTGGGCAATGGTTGGATGATCCATGTGGATGCGCCGCGACGGCCCGCACCAAACTATTCGGAACGGGGTCTGTCCCACTTTCCTGATCCTATCACCGAAATGATCGATGAAGAACGTCGCCAGCTTTTTGAAGGTCTGGGGACGATGTATGAAGGTTATTTCGTCATCACCGCTACGTTCTTCCCGCCCATGCTGGCGGAGCAGAAGTTCGTGGAACTGATGTTTGATGATGATCGCGCCGCTCCGTCGCAAAAGGCTCGGACGGCCGATCTCATCGAGAAGTTCAAACGCGATCTGGTCAGCTTTGAAAGCCGTATCGGCGCGGCATTGAAGCTCACGCGGCTCAAAGGCCATTCCGTGATGAACGAGGACGGGTCCAGCGTCACGCATTGCGACCTCCTGCGCTGGCTGCAATTCTGCGCCACTGGCGTCAATCAACCTGTCATCTTGCCCTCCAACCCGATGTATCTGGATTCCATCATCGGCGGCCAAGAAATGTGGACCGGCGTTATCCCGCGCATCGGCCGCAAGTTCGTGCAGACGGTTGCGATCGACGGATTTCCCATGGAAAGCACGCCCGGCGTGCTGTCTGCCCTGTCGGAGCTTCCGACAGAATATCGCTGGTCAACGCGGTTCATCTTCATGGACACGCACGAGGCGATCAAGCACCTCGAAAAATTCCGCAAAAAATGGAGGCAGCGGGTTCGCGGCTTCTTCGATCAGGTTTTCCAGACGAATAGCGGCAAGCTCGATCAGGACGCGCTCTCGATGGTCGCGGATGCTGATAACGCCATGGCGGAAGTCAACAGCGGCATGGTCGCGCAAGGCTACTATACCTCCGTGGTCGTGCTGATGGACGAAGATCGCGCCGTGGTTGAGAACGCCGCTCGCCAGTTGGAAAAGGCGATTATCGCGATCGGCTTCGGTGCCCGGATTGAGACGATCAACAATCTGGAAGCCTTCATGGGAAGCCTTCCCGGCCACGGGGTCGAGAATGTGCGCCGACCTATCATCAACACGATGAACCTTGCCGATCTCATGCCCACTAGCACGATATGGACGGGGCAGGATTTCGCCCCGTGCCCGATGTATCCGCCCCTGTCGCCTCCGTTGATGCAGGGCGTTACGAACGGCTCCACGCCGTTCCGCCTGAACCTCCATGTGCGAGACGTAGGCCATAGCTTCATGTTTGGCCCCACGGGCGCGGGTAAGTCCACTGCGCTCGGCCTCATCGCCGCCCAGCTACGTCGTTACCAAGGCATGTCCATTTTCGCCTTCGACAAGGGTATGTCGCTCTACCCGCTCGCAAAGGCGGTGGGTGGCAAGCACTTCACCGTCGCCGGGGATGAGGAAAAGCTGGCCTTCTGCCCGCTGGCCTTCCTTGAAACCAAAGGCGATCGGGCTTGGGCAATGGAGTGGATCGATACCATCCTCGCACTCAACGGCGTCATTACAACGCCCGCGCAGCGCAATGAGATTGGCAACGCCATAGTCAACATGCACGAAAGCGGCGGGCGCACGCTCTCCGAGTTCACGATCATCATTCAGGATGAAGCAATCCGCGACGCGATGCGCCAATACACAGTTGACGGCGCGATGGGGCATCTTCTCGACGCGGAACAGGACGGGCTCTCTCTGTCGGACTTCACGGTCTTTGAGATTGAGGAGCTTCTGAATCTCGGCGAGAAATACGCCCTGCCTGTCCTGCTCTATCTGTTCCGGCGGATCGAACGAGCGCTCCGGGGCCAACCGGCGGCGATCATTCTCGATGAGGCTTGGATCATGCTGGGTCACCCAGCATTCCGCGCCAAGATCAGGGAATGGCTCAAGGTGCTTCGTAAGGCCAACTGCCTCGTCTTCATGGCGACGCAAAGCCTCTCGGACGCGGCCAATTCCGGCATTCTGGACGTGATCGTTGAATCGACCGCCACGAAAATCTTTCTCCCGAATATCTATGCTCGGGACGAAGATACGTCGCTTCTCTATCGCCGCATGGGCCTCAATCAACGCCAGATTGAAATCCTCGCAACCGCGATCCCCAAGCGCCAATATTACTACGTCTCCGAAAACGGGCGGCGTCTGTTTGAATTGGCCCTCGGCCCCGTGGCGCTGGCATTCGTCGGCGCGACCGACAAGGAATCCATTGAGACGATCAAGGGGCTGGAAGCCCGCCTTGGCCCTCGGTGGGTCAATGAATGGCTCGCCATCCGTGGCGTCACCCCCCAACTTGGAGAAGCAGCGTGAGCTTCATGGACCTGTTCCGGCGTCGTGACGCCGCGCCCCGTCCGGTGGACGAAACTAACCCTTACCTCAATGCGCAACGCACATGGAACGACCACGTTGGCGGCCTCGCTGCCTCACGGCGCATGTGGCAGTTGGTAGCGATCCTCTCCCTGTTGATCGTCCTTACGGCGGTGGGCGGGATTATCTCGATCGGGAGCCAATCGAAGTTCATCCCCTATGTGGTGAAGGTCGATACGCTGGGGGACGCGGTTGCCGCCACCCGCGCCGATCGCGCTGCTCCTGTCGATGGTCGAGTGGTGCAGGCGCAACTTGGCTCCTTCATCCAAAGCGCGCGCATGGTTACATCGGATATCGCGCTACAGCGCCAAGCGATCTTCCGCGTCTATTCCATGCTCCTACCGAACGATCCGGCGACGGGCAAAATGAATGACTGGTTGAATGGGAACCCGGCAAGCACGCCCTTTGCCCGTGCAGCCGAGAAAACCGTCACTGTCGAGATTGCGTCCGTGATCCCCCAGACCAACCAAACGTGGCAGGTCGATTGGATCGAGACGGAGCGCGATCGGCAAGGCCAGCTTCTACAGCAGCCCATGAAGATGCGCGCTCTAGTGACAGTTCGTGTCACCCCGCCATCAACCGGAACCACTGAACAGCAAATCCACGACAATCCGCTTGGCGTCTATGTCAGCGATTATTCGTGGTCGCGCACGCTTTAAAGGAGGGATTAGCAACATGAAACGGAACCTCATTCTCGCCGGTATGCTCTGCTCGATCCCGGCCGTCGCTTCCGCACAATCGGAGGCACCCACTGTCTTCAATCCTAACAACCCGACCCTGACCGAAACGCAGCGGGAGGGGCTGGCGATCTCGCAGGATTGGCAGGCTCGCAGCGCTACGGGCATGAAGCCCGTGGCCGGCGCGGAAGGTGCGGTTGTCTTTCTGTTTGGCGCAACCCAGCCTTCGCTTGTGTGCGCGGTTCTGCAAATCTGCGACGTGCAGTTGCAGCCCGGCGAGCAAGTCAATTCGATCAACGTGGGCGATAGCGCCCGCTGGTTGATCGAACCGGCAGTGTCTGGGTCTGGCACGACAGAGACACAACACCTCATCATCAAGCCGATGGACGTGGGGCTCTCGACTTCGCTGGTCGTGACGACGGATCGGCGCACCTATTACATGCGGCTGATCTCGCACCGCACTGAGTTCATGGCTCACGTCGCATTCCAGTATCCCGACGACGTGACGGCCAAATGGGCGGCCCTCAAGGCGCACAATGAAGTCGTTCGCAATGAACAGACGATCGCCGGCTCGGGCGGCTCAGGCGGCGGCGGGAATGGCCGGCCTGCGGGCGAGTATCTGTCCAACCTGAACTTCAATTACGCCGTGAAGGGCAAAGCCAGGTGGAAGCCTGTCCGCGTCTATAACGACGGCACCAAGACGATTATCGAAATGCCCAAGGCGATGGCCCAGACCGAAGCGCCCTCGCTGCTGGTGGTCCGCGCTGGCGGCTCGGTCAAGCAGGCCAAGGATACCTCGATCGTCAATTACCGCCTCCAAGAGAACCGCTATGTGGTCGATCAAATTTTTGATGAGGCGGTGCTGATCGCGGGTGTCGGCAAGCGCCAAGATCGCGTCACGATCGTTCGGGAGAACTAAGGTGCGCGCGGTCCCGATCGCTGCCGTGGCGCTGGCCCTCACGGGCTGCGCCTATACGGCGTCACGCCATGGTAGCTATGCAATCGGAGTTGCGGCTCCCGACACGCAAGCGATGGCGGCCGATTCATTGGGCGAGCTGGTCAAGCTCTATCCGCCCGCGATCTCGCGCGTGTCGATTGATCCGTCATCGTCGGGTGACGTGTTCGGGCAGGCGCTTGCCGATGGCCTCCGCAAGCGCGGCTACGCGGTTGTAGAAGCCTCAAGGAAGGATAAGGCCGATCCGCTGGCGCTACCGCTTAGCTACGTCGTGGATCAGCCTATGCAGGGCTTCTACCGCGTGACAATCCATGTCGGACAACAGTCACTCACGCGCGGGTTTTCAGCGGGGCAGGGGGGCTTTGGCCCGACTGCCGGTTGGGCGCTGGACTTGTCGGGGGCGTCCCCGGCATTGGTCGAACGTGCTACCCGTCCCGATCTGCCCGAGGACGCCGAGCAGGTTCAAGCGGAAGTGGCAGCGGTCAATGCTGGCGTGGCTGGCTCCACGCCTGTCTCCATGGTGGATGACACGCCCCCCGCGCAATATCCTACCGCCGCCTCGTCACGGGTGTCAGTGGCTCTCCCTGCAAAGGTATCGCCTGCACACCGATCGGCGTCCGCCTCCACGGGCTGGCGCGTCCAGTTTGCCGCGTTCCGCACCGAAAAGGTGGCGCGCTCATACTGGCGCACGCTCGTCCAGAAAAAGCCGGCACTTGCGGGCCTGAACCCCCGCTTTCCCCGCTCCTCACATGGCCTGACGTTTGTGCAGGCCGGTCCCTATCGAACCGTGGCTTTCGCCAAGCGGGTGTGCGGCGGTCTGAATGCCAATGCCTGCATCGTGGTCAAAGCCTGACGGGCGGATTGGAGATAAATCAATGGCAACTTCTGATCCAATGTCGCCCGAGGCTTCGCCGGGTGGAGCTACAGCCGGGGGCCGCCTGATTACCGGCGTTCGCCGGGTGAACAACTGGCCGATCTTCATCGTCGGCGCGCTGATCGTTGTCTTCCTGCTCGTCGTCATCACGGTCGTTATCGAGCGCGGCAATCAACAGCGCGTCACAACCGACGAACTGCAAAAGCCCAAGCCCGGCAAATCCTCAATGGACATGGCGAGGCAAGTGGCAGGATCGGCTGAAGGGGGCGAAGTGCCTGCCGGGGCTGGCTCTCCCTCGACCGCGCCCACGCCTCCCACCGTGCCCGGCCCGGTGCCTGTGGACGCCAACGGCGTCCCGATCGCACCTGTGAACCCTGACGCCCCGCCGGTCCCTCCCGGCGGCTCTGCGGGCAACTCTGGGCCTCCCCCGGTATCGCCCGAGTTGCAGGCGCGCCGTCAGCGCGCGGAATCGATCCGCAACGCCCGCGATCAAATGTTTACTGACGCGGTTCGCGCTCCCACAAACGTCAAGATGGCGGCGGCGCGTAGCGCGGGCTCGCCATCAATGGGGGGCCAAAACGGCGATACCGCCTCCAAGCTCGAAGCACTGCGCCAACAAATCGCGGCGGCGGCCGGGGATGCCGGCAACGCCCAAAACCTCGCCCAGCTTGCGGCATTGCAAGGCCAGATGGCCGCCAATGCTGGCGGTGGGAACGCCACGGGGCAACAGGCTGCGGGACGCGATATCAATGAATTTGCGGGGAAGGGCGGCGATCGCTGGAAGCTGGACTCCCAGCCCGAGAAGCCGCGCTCGCCATATCAGCTTACCGCTGGCTTCGTCATTCCGGGAACGCTGATCTCTGGCATCAACTCGGAACTACCGGGCCAGATTGTCGCTCAGGTCGCGCAAAACGTCTATGATAGTGCGACGGGCAAATATCTGCTCATCCCTCAAGGGGCACGCCTCGTCGGTCAATATTCCGCCACTGTTCAATATGGCCAATCGCGGGTGCTGATTGCATGGCAGAGGATCGTTTTTCCTGACGGAAAGGCCATGGATATCGGCGCGATGCCGGGCTCGGACAGCGCCGGCTATGGCGGTTTCAAAGACCAAGTGAACAACCATTATCTCCGTATCTTCGGATCGGCTCTGTTCCTGTCTGGCGTGACTGCCGGTGCGACGCTGAGCCAACCTCAATCAAATTTCGATTATAATGGCAGCAGCCGTCAAAGCGCGGGCTCCGCCCTTAGCGAAGCTCTCGGGCAGCAGCTTGGACAGGCTACGGCCATGCTGATGCAAAAGAACCTCAATGTTTCGCCAACGCTGATGATCCGGCCGGGCTTTCGGTTCAACGTCGTGGTGACAAAAGACCTAGCATTTTCAAAGCCCTATCGTGCCTTTGACTACTAACGCCAAGGAGGACTGACCAATGCGAAAGGTAATTTTAGCCGCTAAAATTGGCCTCGGCCTTGTTGCGGCGGCGGCTCCGTTTGCCACCCCGGCCTACGCTCAATTCGCCGTTATCGACGTAGCGAGCGTAAAACAGAACACCATCACGGCTTTGCAGAGCGTCGCGCAGGTCGCAAAGCAGGTCCAGCAATACCAGACGCAGCTTCAGCAATATCAAAACATGCTGCAAAACACGTTGGCTCCGGCGGCCTATGTGTGGAGCCAAGCGCAGTCCACTATCAACGGCCTGCAAAACACATCGAACATGCTGACACAGCTAACCACCCAATCGGGCGGGATAGACAGGTATCTCAACCAATTCCAGAATCCGAACTACTACCGTAGCTCGCCCTGCTTTACCGCGACGGGTTGCTCGGCCACTGATCGAGCCGCGCTCCAAAGCGCACAAAACGCTAAGCAACAGCTTATGATGGCGTCCAACGATGCCACCATTCGCGGCATCGCTACGCAGCAGGCACAACTGCAAGCTGAAGCTGCCAAGCTCGAAACGATGCAGGCGAACGCCCAAGGGGCGAATGGGCAGGCTCAGTCCCTCGGCTATGCCAACCAGTTCGCGGCAAATCAGGCCAACCAACTCATCGCGCTTCGCCAACAGCTAATGGCGCAGCAGGCGGCCGAACTTGCCGTCCAGCAAGCAGCAGACGACGAAAAGGCGATGCGAACGGCGGCATCGCAGCAGGCCCGTTCCGGCACCTATGCGAAGGGCGCGAGCGGGACTTATGGCTACACGTCGCCGAATTGATCTGAGAGGAAGGAGGGTAACGGAATGTCCTATAAGCTCATTGCTCTATTGATCGCGGTGGTGGTTGCCCTCCTTGGTCTGACGATCGCGCTTCTTACCAATAAGCCGGCCCCAGCGCCGGCTCCTGTTACTGTGCAAGCGCCACCACCCGCACCCGAGCAGCCCAAGCCCAACCCACGGGGCGGCTATTACAAGAAATCCAAGCCGGGTTCCTACGGATACACAACGCCAAAGTAAGGCGCGGCGAGGACAGTGAGGGTCAGTAAAATGGTTGTAACACGCAATAGGCTGGCCCTCCTCGGGCTCTGTGCGCTCGTGACTCTAACGGTCGCTTCTCCGGCATTGGCTCAGACAGCCGGCGGGGGCATGTTTGACGATATCCAGAGCCGATATGCAGCGGCGGCCCGTGGCTGGTCCTCTGCGATGACAAGCGCTGCAACCGTCCTATTTATGGGTCTGGCAACGATCAGCCTCGTGTGGACGATGGGGCTTATGGCTCTACGTCGCGCCGATCTCGGGGAATTTTTCTCCGAGTTCATCCGTTTCGTTATCTTCTTCGGCTTCTTCCTGTTCCTGCTCCGCAACGGCCCCGTCATTGCTGATGCTATCATTCGATCGCTTCAACAGCTTGGTTCAAATGCGGCAAGCATCGGCAATGTCACACCGGGCAGTATCGTAGATATCGGCTTTGATATCGTCTCGACCACGGTAGATCAGTCCTCCGTTTGGGAGCCGGTTGACTCGGCAGTCGGTATCTTGATCGCGTGCGTGATCCTCGTCGTGCTGGCGCTCGTTGCCGTCAATATGCTGCTCCTGCTCGTCTCCGCGTGGATTCTGGCATACGGCGGCATCTTCTTCCTTGGCTTCGGCGGCTCCCGTTGGACCTCGGATATGGCGATCAACTACTTCAAGACAGTGCTGGGCGTCGCTGCCTCGCTTATGGCGATGGTGCTGCTGGTCGGCATCGGTAAGTCGTTTGTGGACCAATATCATAGCAGTATGCAGGCCACGACGACGATCAAGGATTTGGCCGGGATGATGGTCGCCTCGGTGATTCTGCTGGCGTTGGTCAATAAGATTCCCGGAATTGTGGCCGGCATCATTACCGGAGCAAGTGTCGGCGGCGCGGCAAATGTAGGGTCATTGGGCGCTGGCGCGGCTATGACGGCGGCCGGTATGGCCGCTGCGGCGGCTGCAACCGGCGGCGCTGCCATGGCGGCCGGGGCCGCCAATGCTGCGGGCGGTGCGAGCGCCATCAGCGCCGCTTTCAAATCGGCTCAAGACAATATGGCAAGCGGCGGCGGCATGTTCTCCGGCTCTGGGGGTGGCTCCTCCTCGGGTGGCGGCGAACTCGGCCCAGATGGCGGCGGCGGGGGGGGTGGCGGCGGCTCATCCGGTGGCGGCGGCTCCCCCTTGGCTTCCGCCATGGGCGATAGTGGCGGCGGGGGCAGTAGCTCGGCAAATGACAACAGCGGAGGAGGGCAAGGCGAAGTCGCTACGTCCGGCGCTGGGTCGCCCGCCGGCTCGCCCGGCGGCGACATTGCCGGAGCCGTTGGGGAACCGGACGGCGCTGCCGCTGGATCAGCGGAAGAAGTCGTTGCCGCTACTGCGGAAGCTGGATCGGTCGCTATGGCGACGGCGGGGCAGGACGGCGGTTCCAGTGCGGCAACGGGCTCCTCCTCGGGGGGCGGTTCTTCGACCGGGGCCGGAGGTCGCGGCGGTAGTTCTGGGCGCGGCATGGCAGCAACAGCCGGCCTCTTCGCTGCCGATATGGCCGCAAACCTTGGCGGTGGGATCGCCCGCACTGCCCAAAACAAGATGGCGAGTGTTGCGGACGCGGCGCGGGCGCGGGTTGCCTCAACGGTCGGTGGACAAATCGCGGCGGAAATTCGCAACCCCGGCTCCGGCTCTGCGAATAGGGGAGGGGGGGAAGCGCTCTCGCCTGCCACGGGAGCCGGGGGGGCAGGTGCCTCCTTTGCCGGCGGCGGCTCTGACGGCGGCGCGCTCGACGGCGATGGCGGACCTTCCGAAGCGCTGGGGGCCGACGCAGGCGGTTTCGGCGGGGACTCGATCTCCGGGAGCAAGCGAGGCGCGAACCCCTCTACAGGTGTGGACGCCAGTAGCGAGGTTTCTGAGTTCGTGAACAAGGGGACAGGCCAATGATCGCGGCCGACATTCCTCCTGCCATTCAGGAACGTGTTGTCTGCTCGATCGCCGCTGCGGCCAAATACGGGGTGCCAGCTAACATCATCCTCGCAGTGGCCCAGAAGGAAGGTGGCAAGCCCGGCCAATGGGTTCGCAATCGCAATGACACCTATGACGTGGGGGCCATGCAGTTCAACACGGCCTATATTCGCACCCTCGCCCGCTACGGCATTGGGACGGCGGACGTAGAGAAAGCTGGCTGTTATTCCTACGATCTCGCGGCTTGGCGGCTGCGCGGCCACATCAAAAAGGACCGTGGCGATATCTGGACTCGGGTAGCGAACTATCACTCGCACACGCCTGTCTATAATGCCCCCTATCGAGCGGCGATCATGATCTTTGCTCGCCAATGGGGAGATTGGCTGTCAGCGCGCTTCCACACTTACGAAACGCTGACGGTCACGCCTCGCATGATGGAGGCGGTCAACGCCTCTCCTGTCTCGCAAGCGCCTATTGCCGCACCGGCCCAATCAGCCGCTCCGGTGGTTGTCGCCAGCGCCGGGCCTCGGCCTGCCTATCGAGGCTCTGCAAAGGCTTCGCATCCGTCGCCATATACGGCTCCGATCCGGGTGGGCTTCCAGCCCCCTGCATACGTCCCTCGCGCTATCTCGGTGGACGAATGACGTTGCCGGGGCGTTTTAGATGATCCTTGCTGCGGTATGCCTGATCCTTGGCGATAGCCATGCACATGCCACCGCCAACGCGGTGCGCGCTGCTCTAGGCAATCGCTGCGCGGTAGAAGCGACGGATGGGATATCCTCATCCGTCATCCTTTCCCGCACGCCAAGGTCCGCATTTAGGGCCGCAATCATCTCGGCGGGCGCGAACGATGCTACCAACCCGCGCCTTGCCAGCAATCTCGACGCGATCCGGGCCAAGCTCCACGTCGGCAAGGTTGTGTGGTTGCTACCTTATAATCGACAGGCTGCGGGAGCCGTATCGGCCATCGCGCGACGCTGGGGTGATCTGGTCATTGATCTCTCATGGGCGCGCGCGCGAAGCGACGGAGTGCATTGCCAGTCATATACCTGGGTTGCGCGATCAATCGGCCGCGCCGGTTATGTCGGGCCTTCCAATGAATCGAATGAACGCCGTTAGCGTTGGCTGCATTTCAGGTCGATCGCCGCCATAGCCAGTTGTGAAGGTGAACCGCCTTCTCGGGCGATTTCATCGTCATAGCAACGCTCTTTTTGCGTGCGCGTGTCCTTAGGCTGGACCGGCACGACATAAGCACCGTTGGGATAGACAGGCGCATTGAAGACCTGTCCTTGGGGCCGTTGCGGTCGCTGCTGCATGGTCGCCGCCTGCGAAGGCGCGCGGGCTGCGGGTTGTCCCGAAGATGATTGGGCAGCAAGCGGCGAGGCAGCGAAGAGTGCCAATGTGGTCGCAAGTGCGGCGAGCGTCTTTGATGTTACATGCGCCATAGCATTCCCTACAATAGTGATCGAATGGCTTTGTTCAAGGTCTGGCCTTGCACCCCAAACCTTAACCATAGATAAACCATGCATTAGATGCAGACCTGCTATTACAAAAAAGTATAACTAGACTGCTGCACTTGGGTTATGATGTGTCTGTCGATGCAAGAGCATCGGCAAAGCGCCGGATCAATGCTTATCCGGCAAACTTTTCAACATCATAGGAGAAATGCCATGAAGATGGCCTTCATCACCCGCGTCGGTCTTGGTCTGGCTGCGGCACTCGTCTTGTCCAGCACCTCGTTCGCGGCGGGTATCTCACCCCCCAACTACTCGTTCCTCATCAGCGGTCCCGGCAACATCATCAAGAACGGAGGTTCCGACTCTTACGGTTGCACTTGGCAATTCAACATGGTGTCCGGTCCATCGATCGGCGGCAACCCGGAGCAGGCCGCCGGGGGCACGTTGACAGGCGGTAGTGCCTCAACCGGAAATTGCACCAATTTCTCGTTCCCCAGCACCACCTATTCCATCACGTCGAGCAACGCGACGGGCGGGACTGGCGTGATCCACGGCCTGCAATTCCTGCTGAGTGGCGGCAATTATTGCTCCACTCTCGCCGATGTGCCGTTCACGGTCATCAACAACGGGACTGCACCGTCCACCTTCCAGTTCAACTACCCGACGATCGGCAACAATTGCACCTTTGTTGCCAGCATGACGACGGGGGCTGATCTGAACGTCAATCCGTAACCGACAGGCGATCGGGGGGATAATCTCCCCGATCGTCACCGCATCAACGAGTTGATCCAGCTACCCGACACGACAAAATGAGTGTCATAAAATGACGTGATCTACGTCCAAAAATGCCATCCGCTCAAAATTCCATTTCCCCCCGGTTTGGTGCGGACCTACCCAACCTTTTTGCAACAGACTCTGAAGTTTGCGGCCGTATCGACGCATCAAATCGCAATACGCATTCCAAAGTTCCGGTGTGAACCACAGTTGGAGGTCAGTTTGATGAGCATTGAGGCCGCATGGGTAACGCGACCACGTTTCAATGCCTTGCTCAAAAACACTGATAATTGGTTCGCTTCTTTTCGGCATAGGTATTGTCGAAGATAGCCTCTTCAATGCAACTAGCCGATGTGAAGTGAGTTTGCGCGACAGCCTCCCATCACGTACAAAATCAGGATTTTCATAAACAAGGAATGCTTTTATTGCATTCTCTAGCGCAAATCCGCCAAGCAAAAACATCGATCTATCAACAACATCCCATCTAAAAGCCTTCCCCCGACTGTCGCCGAACTGCAAGTACCCCCGACCCTTCTGAGAGTTCAGGCGAACACATTGCTCAAATAAATTGTCGGCAGTCATCAGCCAGTTGTGCGGGTTTGCCATTTCGGCGAACCAACGCTGATCTGATTCACCGCTCGCGGGGGGATAAAGCTTCATGCAGTGCCCTGTAGTCGGCCGTCAGGCTCAAGGAGAAAAGATTATGATTGAAGCTCGTATCATTTCGCGCACGCTGCGCCATCCCTCAGGACACATCGCGAACTGGTTTGAAATTGAAACGGTCCATGGCGACATAACTCACCGTTCTAGCGATCACGCTTATCAGACTGAAAGTGAGGCCCGCGCCGCTGCTGCGGCGAAGTACGATCGGGTCGATCCTGAACTTTACATAGAAGATTGAGCCTTCTCAAAAGCGATCCTGTTGCGCGAAGCTCCGTCTGGCGTCGGCTCCGCCCGATTTCCGCGACAATCGCTTTCTCAAACAATGTTCTCAATATAGAATCTCACGAAGCGGACTCGCCCGTGGAGTTATGAGATTGAAATGCTGATTGGATACGCGCGGGTTTCGACCTCGG
This sequence comes from Novosphingobium sp. BAM6, assembly GCF_057784955.1. Lineage (NCBI taxonomy): Bacteria > Pseudomonadati > Pseudomonadota > Alphaproteobacteria > Sphingomonadales > Sphingomonadaceae > Novosphingobium > Novosphingobium sp. BAM6. The sequence goes on from NZ_JBYNTR010000013.1 coordinate 33,433, forward strand.
ATCAGGATTTGACGATGCAGACCGATGCCCTGACGGCTGCGGGCTGCTCAGAGATATTTTCTGATAAGGCCAGCGGGGCGAAGGACGATCGGCCGGGGCTCGCCAATGCCGTAAGGCACGCCCGCGCCGGAGACTGCCTCGTAGTGTGGAAGCTCGATCGGCTCGGCCGCACGATGAAAGGGCTTGTTGATCTGCTCGGCGAGCTGGGCGCGCGCAAGATCGACTTCCGATCCATGACGGATGGAATCGACACAACAACCCCGGTCGGCCGCTTCGCTTTTCACATGATGGGCGCGGTCGCCGAAATGGAGCGCGAGCTTATCAAGGAACGAACCTCGGCCGCCCTCGCTGCGCGGCGTAAGCGGGGAGGGGGAGGGGGCCGCAAGTCGGTCCTGACGCCAAAGAAAGCGGATACCGCACGCAAGCTGCTCGCTGCCGGCGATCGGCCAAAGGATGTAGCGGAAGCGATCGGCGTGTCGGTTGCCACCTTTTACCGGCATTTCCCGGCGAGCGATCGTGAAGGCGAACCGGGTTGAGATTCGTGATGCGCCCACTGCTCAACGCCGACGCGCTGGCCGAATGGGCGAGGGGTGAAGGCTTTGACGGTCTGGTGCCTTCGGAATGGCATGTGACGGTCGCGCGATGCAACGGGGGATGCCCGCTCGACTTGACCCCTCTGACGCTCAAGGCCCATTCCTCCCGCGCGGTGGTTCGCATGGGCTATTATACTGCCCTGTCGTTCCGCTCGCTGGCGCTCTCGCGACGCCACGCCACATTTCGGGAAGCTGGCGGTAGCTGGGACTATACGATCTATCGCCCACATATCAGCTTTGCGCTTCGCGACCGTCGCGATCTGGGGAGCGTCAGACCCTTCGCTGGCCCGCTCCATTTCGGGGGCGAGATAAGGGGAGGGCCTGTTCCGAAAAACATGGACAACATAGACGCCCGCGTCTATGGTCGACTGCAAAAGGAGCGCTCCACCAGATGACACAATTCGACCAGGTGCTTGCCCATGGCGCTTGAACCAATCCGATCCGTCAACGTGGCCGAACCCGATCGCGCCGATGTGCAGCGTCGGGTGATTGCAGCCGTGCAAGCCGATCCCGAACGCTTCATCGACGCCTATGTGAAGCATCCTGAATCCTTCGGCGGCCGGTATGTCTGTGCCGATCTGATGAAGGAGGTTATCCCCGAATTTGCTGCCTCCAAAGAGGCGAGGGGACGATATAATGCTGTGGTCCATAATGCGGCTGCGGTGCTTGCGGCCGAGCAATTCCGCCGGGTGGTAGCCGATAACAGCAATCCGCACAGGGACCGCGCGTTGTTCGTTACCGGGATGCCCGGAGCCGGGAAAACATCGACGGTGCAGGCGACGGCGATGGGCGAGGGCGGCAAGCTCGGTGACGATGTGCGGGTTATCTTTGAAGGCCAGCTTGTGAACGTCGCCGCCAGCACCGAAAAGGTTGGACAAGCCCTCGATGCTGGTTGCCATGTGTCGGTCGCGGCGGTCCTCCCTAGAGCAGAGCAGGCCCTAGAGTTCTCGTTCAAGCGTTTCGAGGATTATGGGCGCGGTGCCGGCATCGGCGTGATGACGCAAATACAGGAGGGAACGCCAAGCGGTCTTTCCGCGCTTTTGGATCGATTTGGTGATAAGGTGCTGATTGGCGTCTATGACGTTCGTAATCGCGAGGAGCCGGCCCGATATGTCGGACAGGCCGGAATTGAAGTGTGGAATGAGGAGCTAAGCCATGGATCGGTTCGAGACAGACTCAATGCAGAGTTCGAGCGGCGACTCGCTGCCGGCCTCGTCAGCCCAGATTGCGGGCGCCAGTTCCAAGGGCTCCCGCCATACCCCGAGCTTTTCCAAGTTCGAGGACGGGATGCTGAACGCGGTTCGGAACCTCAACCGGAACCCGACTCTGCGGGAAGAAGTCGCACGCAAAATCTCTTAAACGCAGCGAGGGGTAGCACGTTGGCCGGTTTCGCGGCTGCGGTGCCCGCTGGCCGTTCGGTCCCTGAGGGGGCCGAACGGATTGTGGTGATGAACGGAAGCCGGCTCCACGAAAAGCGCTATAGTGACGAATGGGTGGTCCAGAAGACGGACCCTCAAGGCATGTTGTCCAGTGGCGTCTATCGCCTCGACACCGCGACGCCGGCCAAGGCCGAAAACGGCGCGACATATTCCGGCCCCATCCTCCATGTCAGCCCCAAGGGCGTTTATCAGATGTATGCCGATGGCGTAGCGCGCCATGACCCAGCGAGCTTTGAGCGGGTGCCGGCGATCGGCCAAACCCTCAAGGTCGTTTACGCCAATGGTCGTGCGACGACCCCCGACCGCCCCCCCCAATCTAAGGGCCGGAAGCTATGATCGGACACATTCTCAACGGCGACTTCCTTGATGCCGAAAACCCGTTCAGCGCTGCACGCGAATATGATCTGCGCTGTCGGTTCACCAAGGAAAACGATCGCCTGCATTATGCGTGGCACCGTGCGTCCACTACGTTGCCCGGCGCGATCATCGCCGTCTTGTTGATTAAGCCGATCTACAAGTTCGCGGGTATCGATAGCGCTCTGGTCGATAAGGTGGCGCTCTGGGCTATTGCGCTGCCGGTTGTGGTGGTCATCCTTGGCCTATGGTTTGGCGTGCCGGCATATCTCCGTCGCCGTCGCCTGCTCCGGATCGCAGCGGCCGGGCAGGGGAGCCGTGCCAATCTCAGGAATGTGACGGGTCCACTCGAATAGGCGTGGACAACATAGACATTGGCGTCTATGATCGACTGCATAGTCACTCGATCGGATGGGAACGCCACGATGACGGATACCACAGATAACAATGTTCGCGCCGCGATCGGCCGGCTCGTCCGCTTGGCAAAGTCGGATACCGGGCAGTCTGCCTGTTGCGCGAACTTCCTGCTGGCATGGTGGGACGGCTCCGCATGGGGCCATTTCCCGATCTCCGATCTGTTCGGGGTAGATTTGGAAATCGCGGCCGACATGGCGACGATCTTTTCCTACCTCGCCGCTTACCCCGGCGCGATCTACGCGGACGCATGGGGCTTCCGAGAGGATATGGCCGATTTGGTCGAACTATGGCGGCCGGAAGCGGCGACCAACAAAACCCCCGCGATCGGCGATCCTGCTGAAGCATAGACGCGGGTGTCTATGTCGGATCTGCACAGTCCCATAGCTGCGGATATCTATGCTGCAGCGCCTTGGCACGGTTTGACCTGGCTGTCGGCTATCGGGGTTTCACCCACCCTCTTTCATGGCGTTAGGAGAGTTCAAATGCCCCCTTCCTATGCAATAGCGCTGTTCGTGGCGAAGATGCTGATCGGGCCTTTTGCGTTCATGCAGTTGGCCCGCATCCTTGATCCGCTTGCTGTGCGGGCGGTGCATGTCGGGATCGCTCTTGGATGGCTTCCCCCGCTCGATCGCTGACCTTCGGGGGGCGTTACGGGGGGCTGGCCCCCTGTTGAGAGGGTAGAGCGAGCCGCCGATCGGCGGCTCGATCGTAGGGAGAGGCTTCTCCCCCACGCGGATTATGAAACTGGAACAGCGGTTGGCATACAAAGGCGCGAAATCGGGACAGGGCTCTTTTCAGGCGGTCATCGCCAACATGCCCCCCCATGATACCTACATCGAAACCCATCTTGGATCGGGTGTCATTATGCGTCGGAAGCCCCCAGCGCTGCGCTCGATCGGACTGGAAATTGACCCGGAAACCTTCGCTCAATTCGGTCAGATTGAGGACGTGGAAACCTACAACGTCGATTGCCTCGCCTTCCTGCGAAACTTTGATTTCGCCTCGGCCGGCCGGGTGCTGATCTATGCCGATCCGCCCTATGTGCTGGCGACGCGGGCACAACGCGGTCCCAAATATCGCTTCGATTATACGGACACGGACCACGAGGCCCTGATCGAAACGCTGGGCGATATGCCCGCCTCGGTGATGATCTCAGGCTACCCCTCGGACCTCTATCGCCGGCTTCTTCCTGAACCGAAATGGCGCTCGCTTGGCTATCAGGTGAAAACGCGGGGCGGGCCTCGAACCGAAATGCTCTGGATGAACTATCCGGCGAACGCCGCGCATTGGGCGGACCATGCCGGCATCGATTTCACCGATCGGCAACGCATCAAGCGGAAGGCGGCGCGCTGGCAACGCATGTATCGCGATCTCCCGGCCGGCGAGCGGATGGCTGTGCTGGCCGCGATGCTGGAAGTGGATGCGGACGCATGACGCCCGGCCCGCTGCAATTTGGCAATCTCCTCGATCTCGCGGAATTGCCCCGCGCCTCGGTTCGACTGCTGCGACATCAGGACGGGCGCTATCCGGGGTTTCCTTCTCCCTATGCCCTGTGGCGCGATTATCGCGCCCGTTTCGAGGCGTATCAGGAAACGCAAGGCTTCGGCGATGCCGCGAGGCTCAATGCGCCCTATTGGGCTTCCTTCGTCGGGCTACCCGGCTCGACCGACACGCTGTTCGTCGGTCTTTACGCGGCCGAGCTGGTCGGCCCACTGCCGGCCGATCGCGGTCATCCTGTTACTGGCAAAATCGAGCCGGCCGGTAGCTGCAACCTCTATCGCCTGACGCCGATCGCGCCGCTGAGCGAATATAGCGGTCGGCTCTGGATCGAATGGGGCACCGGCTATCGGTCGTGGATTCAGCGCGGCGATCGGGTGGCGAAACCGATCGTGGAGCTTCGCCGATCCTTTAGCGAGGACGCTTTCCCCGGCTTTGCCACCCTGATCCTCAATCTCGCTCAAATCGAGACGATTCCGGCTAGCTGGATGGCAGCGCTGAGCGCGACGCGGGGAATCTACCTCCTGACGTGCCCGCGCACGCGGGAGCAATATGTGGGCATGGCCTCAGGCGCTGGCGGCTTTCTTGCCCGATGGCGCGAGTATTTTGCGACCGGCCATGGGGGCAATGTCGCGCTCAAAGCGCGTGAGGCAAGCGACTATCGCGTCTCGATCCTCGAAACCGTAGGCTCGGCCGCGACGGAAGCGGAGCTACTGGCATTGGAAGCGCGCTGGAAGGACAAGCTGCAAAGCCGCGAAATGGGCCTCAACAGGAACTAGGGATGAAGCGCCGCGATATCCTGCGCGCCGCGCGTCAATCCGCTCAAAAGGCAAAGCCGGCGGCCAGCCCGCATCCGCTGGAAGCGGCGGCGCGAATTGTCGAGCAATTTAGCCGGGGTAAGGCCCCTCTCACTGCCGCGTTGTTGGAGCGCATTGCCCTGTGCATCCGTAGCCAGCCTCGATCGGAAAGCGGGGGCGGTGAGCCCGATCGGTAACGTCACAACCGTATTGTGCGGTGAGCCATGTTGAGGCGCACAATTTTATCTGTTCGCAATTTGTTCTCGTTCGGGTTAGACGGTGTGGAATGAACGCCCGTGCTGCCTTGTTTGTCGATCGTCCGATTCCTCTCGCCGAAATGCCTGCCGATCTGCGTTTGCAGATTGTCGGTTCGGCGGCCGGCGCTGGCTTTCCGTCGCCTGCGCAAGATTGGGCTGAGGAATCGATCGACCTCGTAGAATTGCTGCGCCTCGATCGCGCTGCGAGCTTCGTGTTCCGGGTTAGCGGTAGCTCGATGGTCGACGCCGGCCTGTTCGACAATGACGTGGTTGTGGTCGATCGCGACGCCAAGCCGGTCAACGGCCGGATCGTGATCGCGATCGTTGACGGCGGATTCGTCGTCCGCCAGTTCGTTGTTCGGCAGGGTGTGCCCTACCTAGAAGCGCGCAATGCCGGCATCGGCTATCCCCAGACCGTCGCCGATGGTGACATGGGCGTGGAGATTTGGGGCGTGGTGCGGGCCTGCGTCCGCAACCTACAGGCGTGATAGATCATGTGGGCCATATGCGACATTGAGAACAGCTACGTTAGCGCTGAGAGGCTGTTTGACCCCTCGCTCCGCAACGTGCCGGTCGTGGTCCTGTCGAACAATGACGGATGCGTGGTGGCGCGAAGCGCGGAAGCGAAGGCCCTGCATATCAAGATGGGCGCGCCCGTCTTCAAAATCCGCGATGTGATCCGCCGGCATGGGGTGGTGCTTCGCTCGTCCAATTACGAACTCTATTCGGACCTCAACCGCCGCTTCAACGCGGTGATCGCCGATCATAGCGATACCGTGGAAATTTACTCGATCGATGAAAGTTTCTTCCGGCTCCCGGTCCTCGCGAACGGCCGGGGCGACGTAGAAGCCGCACACCGGGTTCGCGAGGCTATCCAACTGTCGATCGGCCTTCCGACGCGGATCGGATTGGGTCCGACCCGCACGCTAAGCAAGGTCGCGAACGCGCTGGCGAAGGCGACGGAAAAAGTCTGGCGCGGGGTCATTGACCTTCACGACACGGAATTGCGCGCCCGGATGATGGCGGAGCTAGAGCTTGGCGAAGTGTGGGGCATAGGGCCGGCGCTGGCGGCCCGATTGCGCCCGCTGGGCGTGAGGACCGCGGCCGATCTCGCGGCGCTCCCCGCCGCGGTCGCTCGCGACGTGGGGACAGTCGTTCTCGAACGCCTCGTGCGGGAATTGAATGGGATAGAATGCTCTGATTTCGCACCGGAACCGGAGCCCCTGAAAGGGACGGCGGTAACGCGCTGCTTCGGAGAGCCTGTCGGCGATCGGGAAGCTCTCCGAGAGGCGATGGTGCGGCGCGCCGTGCGCGCGACGGAGAAAATTCGCGAGCAGGGTTTGGTTGCATCCCGGCTGATCGCTTTTGCGCATGGAAGCCGCTACAAACCGAACGCGCCCTCGGCATCGCGATCGGCGCGATTGTCGCCGGCAACGCATGATCCTCGAACAATCGCCGGGCTCGCCGGCCGTCTCATGGAATCCATGTTCGAGCCCGGCGCGATCTACACAAAATGCGGGGTCATGCTGGAAGGACTGCATCCGCAAGGTGAGGCGCAAACCGATCTGTTCGCGTCGATCGATCCGAAGGCAGCACCTCTGCTCGCCGCGATCGACGGGCTCAATGGGCGGTTTGGCCGTCATACGATCAGGCTGGCGGCCGAAGGACAGGGCGAGCGGGCCTATGACACAAAGCGGGAGCGCAAGAGCCCTGCTTGGACAACCCGGATCGGAGAGATTCCGATCGCACGCTAGGGAGCGATTTCGATGGACGAACCTACCGCGACCGTCACCGGCTTGGAGGAAATAGACGGATTCCCGTTTCATTTTTTTGTGACGAAGGAACAGGCACATGCGCTCTTAGAGGCTGCTCCAAATCAAGAGATCAGGCTCAACCGTCCGCGCGAGGTAGCCTATTTTTCGGATTATGGAGTGTTCGTCCATTCCTGCGGCGATCGCGATGACGGATCGAAGTCGGCCTTTGTCGATGCCGCGCAAGTGCGCCGCGCTTTGTCGGACCTAATCGACGAGGATCGATCGGACCCGGTGTGGATCTCATAGACATTCGCGACTATGCTCGAGCAGCGCCGTCCGCGCTCGGATCTCGTCGCGCTCTAGCTAAGTTGAGCGCGGGCCGATGCCCGCTCGGGCACTGATCGGCGCCGATAATGCCCACCAGCTTTACCCGTCTGGAAGATTTCCGCGTCCATTCCATGAACCTTGGCGCGGAATGCGGAAATTGCGGCCGTCGCGGCGTGGTGAGCGGCCCGAAGCTATGGCGATGGTTTCAAATCCATCGCTGGGATACCGCGATCGACAAGGTTGGGCAGCACATGCGTTGCAGCGTGTGCCGGCGTCGGCCAACTAACCTTGCACCGACGCCGGCTGATCCATCGCTCGATTTCGGCCCGAAAACCGAAGACGAATGGCAGGCGACTATCAAGCGCCTGCGCGGGTGAACCTGCCGCCGGGCTTCATATATCGAGGTTGCGCTTTTGGATTTCGGCGGCGAGGGCGTCGGTGCGTGCCGTATCCTCGCTGTCGCAATCAATGCAGTTCCATTCCGCAATTAGCTCTTGGTCGGTCATGCTGGCCGGGTCTTTATAATCATCTGCCATCTGTCTCTCCTCTTCCTGCAACAACGCTCGAAAAGGGGTGACGGCTATCGCCAAGGGCGGCGCGGGCGACGATCGCCGCCCGCGCTGCGCGGGAAGTCATAAGCGAACACTGCGCCGCTGGGCCGGCTCATCTCCGACTGCCGGCCCCGATCGCCGCTGTTGTGGGATTTCCTCATCAAGGCGGTGCTTCGGGGCAGGCAAATCCTGCTGCGCTGATTGCACAGCTGCTTTGACCTGGCGCTCGACGCCGGCAAGACCAAGGCTGCTGTTTTGAGCGATATCGTTGAAGTCGGTAAAGCGCTTTGGATCGGCCGCCTGCTCGCCGGGAGCGAAGATCGGATGCAGGGCCTTCCCTCCCACGGCCTGCGCTGCCTCGTTCGCCTTATCCCTGCCCGGGTTGTGCCCGTAACGCTCCTGAACGCGCTGATCGTCATCCGCGCAGATAAAAATCGGCTTGTCTGGGAAGCGTTCGTTAAGGGCCTTTGCAACGGCGGGCAGATTGCCGGCATCAAAACCGGCAACCGTCGCGTGATCGACCACGCCGCTTATGGTGGTCATCGTCGCATAGCCTTCGCCGATCATCAGCCTCGGGGCTTTTTCAAGGTCGGCCAGCGTTCCATTGACGACGTGGAAACAGCCTTCCTTGTGGCTGTCCTTAGCAAAGCGCTTCGTGCCGTCCTCTTGGATATATTGCGTCGTCCAGTGCTTCCCGGTCGCATCGATCGCGGGAAGGTGGATGGTGCCATCCTGACCGTCTGTCAGCGCGCCGATCGTCGGCCCGATGCCCTTCGCGACCATATAAGGGGTTGGGGCTGCGATCTGGGCAAGCCCTGCTGCACGCTGCTGAACGCGAAGGGCCGTTGCCTCATAGGTCGCCGCCTGCTCGCGCTCGCGCGCTTGAAGCTTGGTGGCCGCCTCAGCATTGAGCCGGGCCTTCTCTTCCTCGGAAAGTGCGGTGCCGGTGTATTTCCACTTCATATCGAGATTGGTGCGAAAATTCTCGATGTGGCCGGCCGGGTGCCCGTCCAGAAATGCGCGATAGGAGCCAGTCGTCTCATTGCCCTTGTCGCCCTCGGCGGGGACGCGATGCCTTTTGCCGTCCATCATCGGATGGCCGGGGGGGACTGTCAGCCCCATGGCCTTCATCGCATCGGCAAATTCTTTCTCCGGCGTCTCCGGCTGTGCCTGCCTCGGCCGGTTTTCCGGGTTCCAACGGCTTAGTTTCGCCGGATCGCTACCCTCCGGCGCATACCACGACTTAGCGGCTGCATCCCATTTCGCGCCGGCGGCCTTGGCGACGTTGCGCTCTCCGTAGGGCACTGCAAGATACTGGCGGGCGTGATTGGCACGGTCGGTCACATCATGGCCCTCCTCTTGGCCGCTGGGGGCCGCTGGGGCCTGCTCCGGGTTCTCACGTTCAGTAGGTGCCCTTGGGGCGCTTAGGCTGGCGACGGGCGGCTCAGCGGCCTCCTGCGCCCATTTAGCGAACGGAGCCATATCCACTCCTGCGGGGACATACCATGTCTTCCCGTCCTTATCCCACTTCGCCCCTAGTTCCTTCGCCGCGTTCTTTTCGCGATAGGAGACGTTGATAGGCGTCGGCACCTCGGCGATCTGGCCGCTGGTGACAGACGCCGGCTCAATCGCCGGGGCCGGGGACTGGATCAGGCGCTCGCCCGCCTCGGCGAACGCACCGGCCAACCC
>NZ_JBYNTR010000014.1:0-40837 GCF_057784955.1 Novosphingobium sp. BAM6
GCGTTGACGGTCGGAGGCCGAAACGGTGAAGCTGATGCCATCGCGCATCCTGCGAGACTGGCACGCCTGCAAGCCGCTGGGAATCCCCAACCGGACTCTTTCGTTCCGGTCAATCCACTAGGGCATCACAATCGCGCACGACGACCTGTCCTCGCCCCGATGTTGCCTCGACATCTTTTAGCCTGATAGGCCCAAGTTCGAGCAGCATCCGGCCTGCCACCCGCGCTTCATCAGCCGAAAACACGGAGTAGCCGCGCAACACCGCATCGCCGAGGTTGGCGCTCAATGTCCGCGCCCAACCGAAGGGATGAATAGCAGCAGCATCCCAGAGCCCATGGCTAATAATTTTCGTCGCGACGAACGGCTCGGGCACAGCCCCTCCGTATAATTGTTCTTCAGATAGGATCCCAAACTGGGTAGCCTCCTTGAGAGTCAAAGTATCAGCGGGAATGAAGAACGGTTGAGAATCAGATCGCACGCCCGGCTCGATGACCCGGCCGCCGCACAACCCAGCGAGACGCTGCGCCAGAACGGCACGTGTCGATATATCGTGACCATTTGCAAAGTTCTCTCCAAGTAACCTAGCCTCAGGAAGCAGTATTGAGATTTCGACATCCATGCGTGCTTCTCCCAATTGACCGGTTTGCGCTTCCGCCCGGATAAGGATCTCCTTGAATGAGCCGCGCATTTTGCGCGGCATTGCCTGCAACCATCTTCGTAGTTTTGGCGGCCTTTTAGGGGCCTAATCGACATCTTTTAGACGGTAAGCGGGCGGTCGATGCCATCCAGCGTTGACGAACTGCCTCCATTGGCACGACGTTGCCCTGCGCAAGCTCAAATCGGTTGCGGCTGCCTCGATAGCGGTTCGTCCGCTACCACCAGCAGATCGTAACCGGCCCACACGACGCAATGCGCAAGCTCGAACCTGATCCCGATGGCCGCGTCCGTAATGACGGCGAATTTATCGGCCATGTGCGACTCTCCTCATACGGCGACGCGGTCGAGGCCAGGCTTCATCACGACCTTGGTCACGTCATTCTGATGGTCGTGAAACAGGCGGTACCCCTCTGGCGCCTGCTCCAATGGCAGTCGATGGCTGATGAGGAATGTGGTGTCGATATTGCGCTCGACGATGGCGTTGAGCAGTCCCGGCAGATAATGCTGCACATGAGTCTGGCCGGTCTTAAGGGTCAGGCCTTTTTCCATGAACGCGCCAAGCGGGAACTTGTCGACGAAGCCACCGTAAACGGCGGGCATCGAAACCCGTCCGCCCTTGCGGCAGGCATGGATCGCCTGTCGTATGCTGTGCGTTCGGTCGGTCCCCGTAAAGGTCGAGACTTTGATTTGATCCCAAACGTTGTCCGCGAAGAACCCATGGGCTTCGAGGCCCACCGCATCGATGCAGGCGTCCGGGCCTATACCACCTGTCATCTGGATCAGAGCCTCGTATGTTTTTGTTTCTTCATAATTGATTGTCTCCGCTCCGAACTTTCGCGCGAGTTCGAGGCGGCGCGGAAAATGGTCGATGGCGATGACGCGTTCTGCGCCCATCAGGAAAGCAGACTGGACGGCGAAAAGCCCCACCGGGCCGCATCCCCACACTGCGACCGTATCCCCCGGCTCGATCTGCGCATTCTCCGCCGCTTGCCAGCCCGTGGGAAGAATATCCGAAAGGAACAGCACCCGGTCGTCATCGATGCCGTCTGGAATGACGATAGGCCCCACGTCGGAGAACGGCACACGCACGTATTCAGCCTGGCCGCCCGCATAGCCGCCGGTCATGTGACTGTAGCCAAATAGACCGGACATCGGCTGGCCGTAGAGTTCCTGAGCTATATCCTGATTGTCCGCCGGGTTGCCGTTGTCGCAGGCAGAGTACTGATGCTTGCCGCAATGATAGCAGCTTCCGCAAGCGATAGTGAACGGCACGACTACGCGCTGGCCCTTTTGCAAAGTCGATCTGGAACCTGTCTCGACGACTTCGCCCATGAATTCGTGGCCGAGGATATCGCCTGCCTTCATCGTAGGGATGAAACCGTCGTAAAGGTGCAGATCTGAGCCGCAGATCGCCGTTGACGTCACCTTGATGATGGCGTCACGCGGATTGAGGATTTCGGGGTCATCCACGGTATCGACCCGAACGTCGTGCTTGCCGTGCCAAGTTACTGCGCGCATCAGGCAGTCTCCTCTTCGCGTTGCTTGAACGTGCGGGCCGCGGTGGCAACCTCGCCTGTTTCCATGAGTTGCTTGAGGCGCCTGAGATCGCGCCGCGTCTGGGTGCCGGGTTCGCGCTGGAACAGCTTGGCGACCAACTTGCCAACAAACCCTGCCGGGGGCTTGTAGAGGATTGTTGCAGTCACGACTGTCCCTCTCCCGCCTGCATCGCTAAATTCCACTCGGCCGCTATTGGAAACGTCTGAGCTATTCGTCGATACCCAGGCTAATGCTTCACCGGGAAGGTCCTGGACGATTTCTGCGTCCCACTCGACGGTCATTCCGGCGGGGCCTGTCACGACCCAATGAGACGTGCGATCATCCTCCACATCAATACGCCTCACGTGTTCCATGAACTTGGTGAGGTTCGGAAAATGCCGCCAGAATCGATACAGATCGTCTCTGCTGCGATTAATTGTCACAGAACAGGCAATAAGGGTGCCTCTCTCACCGGAGGCGCTTTCGCGCACCGCATTTTGCATGGCACTTGCATGCTTTATCGTGGCCGGCGGGGCATCGTCACGCAAGTCCGTCATTGTGGGTCCCTATTCGTATGAAGTGCATTGGTAATATGCCAACCATTTAAATTGTGCCGATGCTGTTCCGCAGTGGGTTGGCGGGGGTGCCACGCCGGAACGCTTATGCTTCACCAAGCGATCCCCACCGACAGCGTTCCCGGATGGCGCCCATGCGCTAACATGGATCAGTCTGTCCGATTGCTGGAGGAGCGTGACTTGATCGAGGTTAGGAATACTCGGTTGCTGGGAACGGATAATAATACCTGGCCCTTCCATCATGTAACGGAACGGAAGGAGCGATATGCCCCGTAAGATCACGCTCACAAACGGTGAGGAGCCCCGGCTACGTGCTGGCGATGATCCCTATGAAACACCGCACGGTCAAATGGGGACGCCCGTCCAGACGAGAAGCACAATCCTCCAACGCGCGACGCTCAGAAACCAGAAGAGGCGGATGATCGGCCCGTCGTCAGGAGCGTCAAACCGGAGGATTATCCCGAAAAGGAACGGTGCGACGGGGACGTCGATCATGACCCTCAACGATCAGCCTGATTATAAGGCGGACGAAAAATCGAGGAGAATTAAGCATGAGACCAGATGAAGACAGCTCTAAAAACGCCGAGGCTGAGAACGAGATGATCTGCCCTCCCTCCTACCAAGGTGTACAACTGCGTCCGACCACTGGGCCTGCACGTTCCGGATCGTCCAACATTCGGAATCCCGAATATGCTGACGAAACAAGAGCGACCAACGAAATGCAACTTAGTAAGGAGGCGGATGAAATAAAGACGATTGTCTTCTCCTTCGTTTTTCTCAACCGGGCGTCGGCACAAGCTTTCGCTGTTTCCATCGAGAACGAAGAAGTACACGCACAGGTCGCAGATCCGACGGACGGGACTACATCCTGCACTGTTCAGGTATCCAAAATCCTTGCTGCTAATTCCGAACGGATATTGTCAGAGCAAAAAGAAATGCAAACAGTAGCGGAGCGTCAGGAAGGTAGATCTGACGGCTGGCTCGTCCGCGAACTTCATCAAAAACGGAGCAGCCGAGCGTAGCCGTTATTGTGTGAGCATTGGTAAGGCTCACAACCATCCGGATATCGCCAATGCTTGACGGGGATTTCACTACAGCAATCTTGCGGCTCGGACTGGCAACAGTGTTAGGTGTTGCGTTGGGCCTAGAGCGGGAACGGCACGGTCATGATGCGGGCCTTCGCACGCACGGCCTCGTCGCCCTTAGCTCAGGTATGCTAACACTCTCCGCTTTAGAAATGGTGGAGCATCACGGCCAAGGCGATCCGGTTCGCGTGATCCAAGGGCTTGCGCAAGCGATCGGCTTCATCGCTGGCGGACTTATTTTCGTGCGTGGGGGCGATGTCCGCAACATGACTACTGCAACTAGCCTTTGGATGGCGGCAGCGGTCGGCATTACAGCCGCTGCCGGCCAATACGGTCTGGTCCTCACTGGCACTGCCCTGGCCTTAGCATTACTCGGTGCTGCAACTGCAGTTGAAAAACTATTGCCGCGCCAGGATAAAAGTTTGCGTAGCGGGGAGCAAGGCCAGATGCCCAATCGCCGAGGGGCGCTACCCCAGGCGACGCAGTTCGATGACCAGGTTGTGACCTCAAACGAGCAGGACAAAAATTAGATGCCCAATCGCCGAGGGGCGCTACCCCTGAGTAGCCCCTAGTTTTCTAGACACCTTGAGCCCTCAAAGCCTGCCGTCGTTCGAACTCGACGGGCGACAGCATCCCGTTTCTGGCATGCTTACAGATCGGGTTGTAGAACATCTTGATATAATCGAACACGTCCTGCCGGGCTTCGTCGCGTGTTTTGTAGGTGCGTCGCGGGATGCGCTTGAGCGATGAGAAGAAGCTTTCGGTCGCAATCAAGAATTTTGGTCTGGTAAAAATCGTACAGCGCCAGAGCCTGCTCGAGGGCAAAGATGTGTTCATCTCGCCAGGTGCCAGGCAGGGCCGCGCATATCTTCTCGGCAGATGCATGACAGCGAATGTCGCGCATCGCCGCCAAGGTATCTGGCACCGGCTCACCCGAGACGATCGCCCTGATGATCCGCATGCCCGTAACCCCTGTGATATTAGTGACGACATGGTGGAGCTGGACATTCATCTCCATCAACGCCTTCTGCATGTGTTGGATGTGCGAGGCGCAATATTCGATCAGGCGTTCACGTTGCCGCAAATAGGCCCGGAGCGTGGCGCACCTCCTTCCGGGGGAAAGCTGCCGCGCAGTAGACCATAGCTGTGAAGGCGTTGTAGCGAGGCGGCGTCGTTCACATCGGTTTTGCGGCCCGGCACATTCTTGGCGTAACGGGCGTTGACGAGGATCGCGAAAGCCATGTTCCTCGAGCACTTCATAGGCCGGTATCCAATAGACGCCGGTCGATTCCATCGCCACGCTGGTGTCACCGCAAGTCTTGAACCAGCGCGCTATGGCGTGCAGATCGCCGGTGAAGGTACCAAAGGATTGCACAAGATCACCGTCAGCATTCGGATTGACGGCTGCCATGTGCATGGTCGAGCCAATATCAACGGCGGCTGCGCCCGGATTGACCATGGACAGGGCGTTCATGCTTCCAGATTTTGGTCCAGTCATTCCACATTCTCCTCCGGGTCCGGAGGGTATGGGCGATGCAAACCGTCATTTTCCTAACCGGGGTCACCGCGACGCGGCGCTACCACTCTCAAGTGCTCAAATGCCCACGGGCCACGTTCTTTAACGGGGTATCATACCACCAATAAGCTATCGGCCGCGGCCCTTCGTTCCCCGACTTCTTTCTATATTTTCCAAACCGCAGGAATATCGCGCCCAAGCTGCGCGCGCTGATCAATCACATCAAGCGGCAACGGGTGCAGGCACCAGCATGACGCTTAGTCGGAAATGGCTTGGGTCTGAATCATAAATCCCTGTTAGGCAGGGTTGATCATTCAGACCACTCGGCGAGCAGAGACTGCCCAGCCCGTGATGGATATTGATACGGGTCGGGGTCTTTGCACCTTCGCCATTCGAACCCTCGCGTGCAGGACGTGGGATACCCCGCCTGGAAATTGAACTGATGCGATGAAGGGAAGCATTCCACCGCATCCGTTCAATCGCCGGTTGGCGCGTCGATGCGAGCTGGCTCGATTTGGGTAGGGGATTCGACGTTTGTCGCCACAGGTTTGGCCGATCTTCCTAGCGAGTGCTCTTGCGCTTGCATTAGCCATAGAACAGCAGTTTTTCGAGCCCTATTTCCACTTTATGTTTTGCCCTACAGGTTATGGAAAGATCCCTTGGCCGATCTTCTGGCCGATCTTCTGGCCGAATTTTAGTACCCGATACTGCGATCACGCGCGGAATTTCATAAGTATCGCTCGGTGTCGCGCGCCACTAAACTGGTGCGGTGGATGCCTCCCTTCATCGGGCTCGTATGATGCTGGACGGTGCCATGGCAGCGCCAGAAGGAGGAGCGTAGCAGAGGCAGGACACGTTCGAAATCTGCCCAGCCCCTGCCCCCGATGATATCGCAGCAAGGCCCTTTGCGTCCCGGTTGAGCAACCAGCTGACATAAAAAGACGTTGCCAATCGGACATTGTTCAGAAATAGTTGCAGCATCAATAAAAATTGATCGCTTTGCGGAAGAGGGAGTCTCGACCGGCACCAGCCTGTGTCCAGGGCACGACGGGGAATCGTTGCAACGGGGCACACAGCTTGAAAGGGTGTTTTGCGCACGGTGAGGCGAACGTGCCGTCGCAGACGCAGTGCTTTGATATGCGACTTGCGCTTATAGAGGCGCTGCGCGCGCCGATCCTGCAGGCCTCATCGCTCGACGAACTCCACGAGGCACTGGCGCGCGCCAGCTATGACATGGGTTTCGAACGCTTCGCACTTGCGCTGGAAATCGGCCTTGGCGGAAATGCTGGAACATCGCTGTTGGTCCACGACTACCCCGCAAACTGGGCCGACGTCTATACCGGCTTCAACTTGGCCGCGACGGACCCGGTTCGCCGGGCAGGAGAGCACAGCATGGTCGGCTTTCGCTGGCAAAGGATCGGCGCACTTATACCCCTCACCAAGCAGGAATGCATCATGCTGGAAATTGGCCGGCAATTCGGGATTTGCGATGGCTTCACCGTTCCCCGGCATTTGCCGGGCACCCTGACCGGAAGCTGCAGCTTTGTCACCGGATCTCAAAGCCTGCCCGAGCCCTACCTGATTGTCGCAGAAGCCGTTGGTGCGATGGCACTGGAACGTGCCAGTCAGTTGTCAGGACAAGTGTCACGCCCGCAAAAGGCGCGCCTGACGCCCAAGCAAATCACCTGCCTGTTATGGGCAGCGCGCGGCAAAAGCGATTCTGAAATCGCCAACATAGAAGGCATCAGCTACCAGACCGCAGCCCAGCACCTCAAGGATGCCCGGCTACGCTACAATATCGGTCGGCGCGAACTGCTCATCGTCTATGCGCTGTTCGAAGGGCTGGTCAGTTATGCAGATATCTTTCGCTGGCGCGATTGACGCCTGGAGGCTTCCCGCGCCCGGCTCCCCAGATATGGGGATAGGCGACTCGCACGCAAATCGTCTTCCTTGCAGAGGCATCACTGCACAGGAAAATGACCATGATTGCAGAACTCTACGACGGCGCGCTGGCGCGCAGCCGGTCACCACTTCGTGCCATGTTCCAGGCACGCAAGGAGGTTTTCGTCGATCTTCTGGGCTGGGACGTACCGGTGTCTGCAGAGCATCTGGAAATCGACCAGTTCGACAATGCCGATGCCCGGTATCTCGTGCTAAGCGATGAACAGGGACGCCATAGGGCCTCGAGCCGACTCTTGCGCACCGACCGCCCCCACCTGCTCGCCGACTGTTTCGCGCATCTGTGTTCCACTCCGCCTCCGGCCGGTCCAACCGTGCGAGAGATCACCCGTTTCTGCCTCGATCGCCACCAGCGCGCTGCGGAACGCCGCCTCGCCCGGAACCGGATTGTCACCGCGCTAAGCTGGTATGCGATGAATGTCGGCATCACGGCCTATACGGGCGTGGCCGACCAGGCCTGGTTCGAACAGATCTGCACCTTTGGCTGGGATTGCGAAGCTCTGGGTCGACCTGTCCGGCATGGCAATTCCTGGATTGTTGCGCTTCACATCGCCATCGCGCCCGACACGCTTGAACGTCTGCACAAGAGCGACATCTTCGCGCCGGTCCCGCTGACGATGATGCCATTTGTGATGGCCGATGCGATCGCATGACCGATAGCCAACTCACGCGACCCACAGCGGCCCGACGGTGGACGTCCGGCAGGCCACCGGACACCTGCGCCTCGCCATCTCCCCGCCGCGAAGGAGCGCATTGCTCGCCAAACGGAATGGACCTGTGAGCCCTGCGCACGTACTCGAGCCGACCTATCACGCGCTGCGACGGCGTCTTGTGAGCGGTGCGTGGCCTTCGGGCTTTCACCTCGAGGCCGCGAAACTCGCGACCGATCTGTCAGTCAGCATCACCCCTGTACGCGATAGCCTCAACAGACTGTCGGGAGAGCGACTTGTCACGACCAGACCGGGGGCCGGCTTTCAGGTTCCGGTGATCGACGAGGCCGCGTTCCTTGCCCTTGTATCCTGGCATCATACCTTGGCCCAGCTTGCCATCGCGGCCGTTTCGTTGCCGGTGTTGTCCATCGAAAGCCCGCAGAACCGGGAGGGAGAAGCCGACGCGGCAGCGATCCTTTTCGCCTCGATCACGGCAAGAAGCGGCGATCCGGAACTGGATTGGGCACTGGGTAACGTTGCAGCCAGGTTGGGGCCTTTTCGCCGATGGGAAAGCGCGATCCTGCCACGTACAGCACAGGAGTTGCGTACACTGCGCACAGCCGTTGGCGGACGCGATCGCGGCAAGGTGTCCGACCTGATCGCAAGATACCACGACAGACGGCGAAAGTTTGCCCGGCAACTGGTTGAAGCCGCGGCATTGGGCCACGCTTAAATCGCGCTTGCACCATGATCGCGGTGCAGCGATGATGACCAGGCGCGGATCACGTTCTGGCCGCTCCGTGCGCAACCTTGCCAGGCATTATGTACGCCGGTCCTGTCGGGACAGGCGGCCGGACCGGAACGGTGACGCCACAAGGTTTTCTTGGGCGAACCCAACGACGGCGCAGCTATGGAAGCGTGTCCTTCGGTTTTGCCGAGCAGGACGTGCGCCTGTCGCGGACATGCTAGCGTGCCGTCCCTGCCTGCATCGATCGGCGATCCTGCGATCGAGATCGAAGCCACCGAACCTCTCGGCCCGGGCAATGAGACCCATGCCGTCACTCTTGCGCTCGTTTTCCGTCAGGAAGAACCAAGATTGCTGCGCTATTTTCGTCGCCGTGCCGGTCAGGATCTTGCTCCTGACCTGGTGCAAGATGTCTTCGTCCGCGCGGCCGGAAGCGCCCAGGCGCATTCGCTTTCCAACCCTGCCGCCTTCATCGCACGCATTGCCCGTAATCTCCTGATCGATCGCGCCAGGCGCCACAAGCACGCAGCGGCCATCGATCTTCCGCTCGATGAGGAACGGGATCTTGCCACCGAACCGGTACAGTCCCATGCGATCGAGGCCGCCGATTTGTTGCGCGTGTATGAGAATGCCCTCGATCTGCTGCCGGAAAAGACCCGGCGGGTTTTCCTCATGCACCGGGTCGAGGAGTTGACCTATCGCGACATCCATCAAAGACTGGGCATCAGCGTGGCGACCGTGGAATACCATATGATGAAAGCCCTGCGGCACATCGCCCTTCATGTGGATGCGGCCCGATGAACGAGACACCGATCGACAACGCGCCACTTCCTGCCGACCTGCGGGACACAGCCATCAGCTGGTTCGTACGCCGGCGGGGCGAAAATGCACCGGACCATGAGGATGCGTTCATCGCTTGGCATGGCGCCTCGCCACTCCACCAGCGTGCCTATATCTGGGCCGAAAACCATTTTGCCGAAGCGGCCATCGTGAAACTGTCTTCGCGACATGGCACTATCCAGCCATCGCCACGCCCCCACCACTTTTACGGCAGAGCGGCACTCGCGCTGGCAGCAACGCTCGCTTTGGTCATAGGGGTTGCAGGGTATCTTCTCGTTCCGCGCCAAGTCCTGCCGGCGGCAGCGCCAACCATCGCGCTGGCCAGCCAGGCAGGACAGATCCGCGTATTCACCTTGCCGGATGGATCACGCGTAACTCTCGATGCATACAGCCATGCCCTGGTGCATATCGGCGGCCGCGAGCGGCGCTTCACGCTCCAGTCCGGACGCGCGCGGATCGCCATCGCATCCAATTCCACTCCCTTCGTCGCGTCGATCGCATCGGGACGTGTCACGAGCTCGCAAGGCATCCTCGATCTGGATTTCGTTGGCACTTACGGCGCACGCGTTGCCTTGCTCGACGGACACGCCGCACTCTCCGCGGCCCGCGCGAGCACGGCCTACATCAGGCCAAGTCACATGCTGATCAAGGGACAGGCCTTGTCCTATTCGGCAACCCGTTTCGACCCGGCTCCGGCGCCAGCCTCGGATGTGGATGAGCGGGACTGGCCCCAAGGATGGTTGGACTTTCGCGCTGTTCCCTTGAGCGAACTGGTCGCCCGCACAAATCGCTACGGCCCGCCCGTCATCGTCCTGGACAACAGCCGGCTTGGGACACTGCGCATATCGGGCCGCTTCAAGGTTACCGACCCGGCCAGAATCGCCGCCAGGGTGGCAGACGTCTTTTCTCTGGCCGTCACTCATCGACCCGACGGCATCCATCTCGACGAAAAATAAATTCGTACCACGCACTAAGGTCGCGCTTCCCCTCACGTCAAAGCTCCTCGGTAGCGGGAAAATCCCGCCAAAACCAAGGGGGGCTTTGATCATGAGGAACAGATTGCTTTTCGCGCTTTCGCTGGGAACCGGCGTTGGCATGCTGTCCATACCGGCATCGGCTCGCACGGAGACGGTCCTGCCATTCGACATGCCGGCACAAGGCCTCGGCGATGCCCTGCGCGACGTCGCCACCCGCGCAGGTTGGGAGCTGTTCGCGCCCGGCGACATCGACAGCCTACGCGCGCCTGCCCTGCACGAACGATTGAGCGCCCGCGAGGCGATCGTGCGGCTTCTTGCAGGAACGCACCTTCGTGCCCGGTTCTCGGCAGGCGCGGTGACGATCCGGCGCATCACCGACGCCCCCCGGCCGGGGGGCGACCAGCCAACCGGCGCGCAGATCCTCGTGACCGGCAGCCGCATTCATGGCGCGCCACCTTCGGCGCCGGTCCGGACAGTCACCGCTCAGGACATCGATGAAAGCGGACAGGCGGATCTGGGCGAAGTCCTGCGCAGTTCCCCGCTCAATTTCGCAGGCGGCCAGAATCCCGGCGTCGGGACAAGCCAGGGGGATGACGATGGCAACGTCAACGGAGCCAGTTCGGTCGATCTTCTGGGACTGGGGCCCAACGCGACCCTGACCCTACTCAACGGCAACCGGCTAAGCTACTCGGGCATCAATGCCGGCGTCGACATCGATGCCATTCCTGCCGGCGCGGTCGAACGGATCGAGATCGTGGCCGACGGTGCTTCGGCGATCTATGGTGCCGACGCCGTGGCCGGTGTCGTCAATGTCGCCTTGCGCAGCGATTACCAGGGTCTGGAAACCGAGGCGCGCATCGGCGGCTCGACCGATGGCGGCGATTTCCAGCAGCAGTACAGTCTCCTCGCCGGTCACATCTGGGCGCGTGGCGGCATCATGGCCGCTTATACCTATACCGGCAATTCGGGTATCGCCGCATCGCAGCGTGACTATGCAAGTTCGATGGGGACGGATGCCTCGCTGTACCCATCCCTGAAACGACACAACCTGCTGCTCAGTGCGCATCAAGATATCGGCAGCGCCCTCACGGCCCGGATCGACATGCTGTACAAGCAGACCCGGCAGTATTCGGTGTTCGGCGGAACCGCAGGCCAGAGCCACCTGTACGGCGGCCAGGACAGCCGAGGCAACAATCCCTCTTTCACGGTCGCCCCCACGCTCAAGGCTAATCTTGGCCATGGCTGGACCGGCAATCTGCTGACCTCCTATGCCTTCGATAGGACACATTTCATCTCGGGCGTCTATGCGCAGGGCGTCCAGACATCGCAAGGCGACCGCCGCTACGACAACTCGGCCTCTTCCATCGAGATCAATGCCGATGGCCCGGTATTCGCTCTGCCCGCAGGCGCCGTGCGAATTGCCATCGGCGGCGGTCTACGCAGGACCAGCCTGTCCCTGGTGGCGGCATCGGCGGCTTCGACCACTGGCTTCGATACCCATCGATATAACCGCTTCGGCTATATCGAGACGTTCATCCCCCTGCTCGCGCCAGGGCAAGCTTCTGCCCTTGGGCGCTCGCTGTCGATCACCGGCGCGTTTCGATACGAGGCGAACAGCGGCACCGCCTCTGCCGCCGTCCCCAAGGCCGGGATCATCTATGCGCCGGTGGAGGGTGTAACACTCAAGGCCAGTTGGGGCCGCTCTTTCCGACTGCCGACTTTCTATGAGCAATACAACGGCTATGCGCTGGTGCTGCTGCCTGCCTCGAGCTATGCCAGCGGCTATCCCGCAGGCTCGACATTCTTGTACCTTGCAGGTTCCAATGCCAACCTGAAACCCGAACGCTCAGAAAACTGGACCGTGTCGGGTGAAGTGAAACCAAAAGGATTGCCCGGGCTAACAGCAACGCTGGGCTATTTTCATTTCAACTACCGCAACCGGATCACCACCCCGATCTCGTCGATCACCCGCGCCTTTTCCAACGACCTTTATGCCAGCTTTCTCGATCCGGATCCGTCGCAGACGTTCCAGGATAGTCTGATTGCCGGAGCCAACAGCCGTGGCCTGCAAAATGGAACGGGGGCTGCATACGATGGCGATACGGTCGTTGCCGTTCTCGACAATCGCTACCAGAATGTGGCGCGGGAAATCTATCGCGGGCTCACCGGCTCGGTGCGCTATACCATGGTCCTTCCTCAGGGCGCGAAGCTAGGCCTCACACTCGATGGCGTTTGGATCGACAGCGACCGGCAGCTCATCGCTGGCGCGTCAATGGTCCAGCTGGCCGGAACGCTGTTCAATCCGCCCCATATCCGTGTCCGTGGCGGTATCAGCTACTCAACGCGGCAATTCTCGCTTTCCGGATTTGCCAACCTTGCCTCGAAGCTGACCGACACCCGCACCAGCACCCGTTACAGCATTCACGGTCCCAGAACGATCGATCTGGCGGCGCTGTTTCACGCAAGCGGCGGCCTTGATCTGGGCATGACAGTGAACAACCTGCTCAATGCCAAACCGCCCACGATCGTCACCAGTTCTGGCTACGACACCCCGTTTGATTCCACCAATTTCTCGGCCATCGGGCGGTTCATCTCGGTCAGGATCCGCAAGTCATGGTAAAAGCCCTGATCAACCGGCTTGCCCTTGCGCTGATCGTTGTTGCCGGCCCGAATACCGCGACCGCCGCGCCGCCAACACAGCCCGCGCGCGTCGCTCGGACATGGACGATCGAGGATATACTGACCATCCCTCAAGTCGAGCAGATCGCCTTGTCGCGCGATGGCAGGAGCGCTGCTTACCTAGTACGTGTGACACGCAGCCAGGATGACGGGCCGGTCTTCGAATTGCATGTCCTGGATCTGCAATCCCGTCGGGACGTGATTCTTGCCCGGTCTGACTGGATGGAACACCTCGAAGCGATGCCCGCAGGGCCGGGCTGGAGTGTGCTTGCGGACTTTGGCGCAGGCGTGCAGCTCTATCGTGTTAGCGGGAACACCCCACCCTCTACCCTTGTCTTCAATCCCCGGCCAGTTCTCGTCGGCAATGTCGATGGCGGCGAGTTTGGTGTGACTTTCACCCGTCCGCTGCGTTTTGGTGTGGCCTTCTACAGCTGGTCGCCTGATGGCAGGAGACTGTTCTATTCGACGCTCGAAGCCTCGAGTGCCCCCCCTGCTATCGTGGCAAACGAGCCCATCGCGCGCGCCAGCCTGCACCACCGGACCGGCCCTCCTGTTTCGGTTCATTTCTTTATGAAGCAGCAGCAGCTCGCACCTGTTCCGGTCATGACCGTGTCCGACCACGACAGAGTCGCGCGCTGGCTCGGTGCCATGCCAGTCTGGCGCGCGGATGCGATCGAGTACGCACGGCAAATAGACACTCGCAGCGATCCGACAGTCCAGCGCTTCGCGTGGGATTTTGCGACCCGGCAGTCGACACCGCTGCCCGCTGCAGCGGGCCTCGCGCGCCCGGCGGTCATCGGACCGCACGGCGGCACGCTGGCAATCGATCGGCTCGACAATGTCCTGCGCCTGCGCGAACATCAGCCCGATGGCCGGGTCTACGACTACGGCGCCAGCGAGGACACCCTGTCCGATCCCCGCTCGCCCGGCAGCTGGCGTGCAAGCGACGGCGCGTTTTCCTTGACGGCCGTGCGCATACCGCGAGAGGCACGCTATGCGCTCCTGAAGATCGACGAGGCAGGCCACAGGCAGCTGATCGATGCGCGCGGGTCGCTGAGGAACTGCGCATTCGATAGCGCGCTGCACCGAGGTATCTGCATCCACGAAGCCCTCGACCGGCCACCGCAACTGGCATCGGTCGATGCACGCAGCGCTCGTGTCACCGATCTGCATGCGGTCTCGGCGCGGTACGAAACGATCGCGCCCCTGCGGATCACGCCGCGGACTTGGACCAACGCCTATGGTTTCGTTTCCGCCGGCTTCGTCATCTATCCCCGCGGCTACCAACCCACCAAGCGATATCCCGCGATCATCGTCACGCATGGCTCGGATGCGGACCAACGGTTCGGGGCGCCAAGTTTCCAGTGGAACTACCCCGTGCAGGTCCTGGCCGAACGCGGGTATGTCGTCGTGCTTCTCAATGACCCTTTCACGGCGCAGAGCCCGACGATCGAGATGGCGGCTACGACGGAAAACAGCTGTGACGGCAAGACCAGCCCCGCCGAAGTGCGCCAGCTGCTCTGGCTCAACACCGTCGAGAGCATGCGCAGTGCGATCGCCCAACTGGATAGGGACGGGATCATAGATCCGGCACGGGTCGGGGTTGCCGGCTACAGCTTTGGCTCGCAGATCGTCAATGTGGCCGTGACCCAGACCCATCTGTTTCGCGCAGCCTCAAGCGGCGATGGCGGATTTCTTGAACCCAGCGTCTATCTGGCCGCGGCATGTTCCTACAACGCAATCTATGGTGGCGCCCCCGGTGACCCTGCTGCTGCCGGCGCCTATCAGGCTTTTGCGCCCTCCTATCGTGCTTCGTACACGCATACCCCTGTCCTGCAGCAACTCGCCGAACCGCTGGCCATTCCGACGACGGATTTCTACCGTGCCTTGCGCGCGCACGGTGTCCCGGCGGAAATGACGCTCTATCCCGGTGAAAGCGAAGCCTCAGACGAAACCCATATCTTCCACATTCCGGCAAACCGACGTGCCGCGATGCAAGAGAACCTCGAGTGGTTTGACTTCTGGTTGCGCGGGATCGAGCCGTCTTCCGGGCCGGACGGACAAAGGCGCCAGCGCTGGGATGCCCTGCGCGACGAGGCCCGGCGCGACGAGGCTGAGCCCATGTCACCTTGATGACTGCTGCCAAGCCTGTGCCCAGTTCTCGGCGGCAAGCAAAGCCAGCAGGCGGCGCCCGGCGCCAGGTTCGAGCGATAGCCTCTCATCCGGCGCCGGGAGATCGTGGACCACGCCCTCGCGTTTCAGCAGGCCATCGTGAAGGCGATGCACGATGTGCTGCTGGTGCGCCAGAAACAGCGCTTCGGTAAATCCCGAAGGGCCGCCTTTCGAGCGACGCGCGACGATCTGGGCTGGAAGATCCCCGGCGAAAGCATCCCGTGCCACCGAACGGTCCTGTCCCCTGGTAATCCACCGCCAGCTCGGTATCCGCAGGCACAGTTCCACCACGGGCTGCGCCAGCAGTGGGCAGATCATGGGGGGATGCGTTGTGCGGCTATGGATACCATCGTGGCCATGCGCGCGTCGGATCGAACGGACGTGGGCGGCGCGGCCGGCTGGCGTCGGGGAAGGCGGCTGATTCCATGGGTGTGAGGCGATTTCATCGCGTGCCGCGCGAAAGCGGCCAACGTCGAGAAAACGCAGATCGGCTGTATCTCGCGAGGGACGCCGGGCCAGTCGCCGTGCAAGGTGTAACAGGATCGTGGGCAGGTCGGCATCGTTCAGACGCGCGACATCGGCGATCGTACGCATGATAGCCAAAGGACCTTGCAAATCCAGCATGGCGTCAAGAACAGGCGTGACCGAGCGGATCATACCAAACACGTTGTCGCCGCCGTGCCCGGAGATATAGCCCTCGGGGTACCCAAGGACATCGTCTGTCGCGGCCAGCGCCTGAACATGGAACGACAGCTGGGGGCGCGACGTGTCGCGCACGACCGGCGCATCGAGATCCACGTCCGAAAAACGATAGGCGGCTTCCTGCAGATCCACCCCCGCCGATTGCGCGGCCAGCCGGGCCCATGCGCGCTCATCGCCCTCGCCGTCGGGCCAATAGAGCGTCACGCCCCGAACTCTGGTCCGTGAACGGTGCAGCGCGGCGGCCACGATCGAGGAATCGAGACCGCCCGACATGCCCAGAAGCACCGAGGCGAAAACATCGCCCCATGCGGCGACGACATCGGACACGACAGCATGCAGGTCGTCCGCCGTGACCTGCGCGTCCTGCCGGCGGTCGTGAACATGATCCCACGGCGACCAGAGCGCTGTGTTTCGGACACCGTCGTTGCCAAGACACAGCACTTCGCCAGCCAACAGTTCGCTGACACCTGCCAGGCAGGTCGCCGCGCCGGCGTGATGGGCAGCGCCGAGATGAAGGCACAAGGCCTCGTAATCGATACCCACCCCGTCTTGGTAGCGAAATGGGGGTTCCTCGAGGCCGGAGGCCAGTGCAATTCCGGCTGCCAATCGCCGCCAGTAAACAGGGAGTGTTCCCGAGGGGTCGCGCAAGATGTGCCAGCACCCCTGCGCATCGAGAAGGAAAGCGACATAGCCTCCCCAGAACTCGCGCACCAGGCTGGCCCCCTTCGTTGCCACAATACGCTCGATCCGGTCCGGCTCGAGACGCAGAACCCGGCGACTGACGGCTCCTCGTTCGAAAAGATGGCCGATGATCGCACCCTGACCGCATAGCGGGATGACCGGGCCGCTGGCCCTGAGGTCGAGGCCCTTGCCGGAAGGCACCGGGACCAGACCACCGTTACGGTTGGTATGCCATGGCATTGCATGATCGGTGCCGAGCCAGGCCGAAAAACGCGGTGTGGTCATGTCGACCAGATGGGATGGAAGGGCGTTATCGCCTCGAGGCGATCGCTGATCAGTCGATCTTCGCACTGGACCCAGCAATGAGCGGCAATCGGCAGACATACGCCGATCACGATCCGGGGGCGATGGCCATGACGCGCGAGCACCGAGGCCAGCGCAAGGCTATCTGGCACACAACGGCCATCGCCGGCGAGCCACAACCTCGAGCATGCAAAGGCTGTGGCGATCTCCGCTTCGCCATGAGATCGCCGCCAGCGTGCAGGCGATCGTTTGGGCGCGACCGCATCGCGCAGCGCCTGCAACGTTTCACCGAAGGGCCGGCCGCGTAGATGGTGCCGCGCCGCAAGCCGCTTACCGAGAGCGGCCATCACTCTCTTGCCAGGCACGGTTTGTGACAGGTCTTCTCGCCGGGACCTGGTGACGACAGGCGCATCATGCACGCGCACCTGCGCTTTCGCGTCCCAAGCGAGGAGGCCGTGGCAGCGCAGCATGTCCTCCATTGCGGATGGCATCTGGCGCTCGACGGCATCGAGCAGACTGCGGGAAGCATCGCCGCGAAGGGTCAGATAGCGCCCCTTCGCCGTATCAAGGAGCACCGGCTGATGAGCGATGGTACAGCCATGAAGCGTATCCGACAAAGTGTACATCGTGCCCCCGCCCTTTTCGAGATCGGATGCGAAACGGGCGCAGTTCTCCAGGAAAACTGCGCCCGCTCGCAAGGTCAATCGTCCTGGCTGATGCCGCCTGAAGTGCGCGACATGTCGTTTAAGGTATCCTGCGGGCCGAGGAGGGCATCGCCGCGGGTCAAGGCCACGGCATCGCCAAGCTCGACGAGTTCGGCGGTGGTGTCGGAACGATCCATGATCTGTACTCCTTCGTCAGGTGCGGCCACCATGACCGCAACACAAAGGTTTCATGACCATCCGACATCGGCCAGTTTATAATCAATTATAATACGGTCATGCCGCCGAGACCTGGCAATCCATCGGTATGAAAAGTGACCGAGCGGGGAAACGTCCGGCGAACGAACGCACTGGAACCTTTAGCGATAAAGCCTGGACATGCGCACCAGCGACCCGGTCACGATACTGCATCAAAAGGTGCAGCACTGCCAGTATGGTCACCATTCATATTGTTTCAAACGGTATCTCACTGATTTCTTGTCATGCACTTCAACGTGCACGTCTTGCAAATCCGCGATCCGAAGCCATGAAACGCTCGAGCATCGGCGCGATCAGTTTCTCGGGACTTCTGGCCTGCGCCTGTCCGTGCTGCGCAGCATGGGCCTGGGCATAAGCCACGAGATCGCGGTAGGTCGCGGCCGGGATTTCAACGGTAAGCTTGACCGGCCGATCATCCTCGAGCGGCCCGAGTTTCAAAGTGCCCATCATCTACCTCTTGGAAACAGGTGCCAGTACAAGGTCGCGGGTCACAATGACCCGCAAGGGATATCCAGGCCTGACCGACAGGGTTGGCGGCACATCGATCTCGCGTTGCACGAGTTGTCGCCCTGTCTGGCTTACGGTGTCCTGCGTGCCTTCGCGCAACGCGCGCACCAGACGTCCATCGCTGTCAGCCGCCAGATCGCTTCCCACGCTCAGCACGCTCGAGACGAGGGCCGCCTTGAGGACATTGCCCCAGTGGTGGTTGGTGCGGTCGGCAAGCCCTGCCATACCCGATGCATCCGCGCCTGCGAGACGGTCCAGCATAATCGAGCGCCCGCCTGGAAAGATCAGGCGGTCCCATGCAAAAAGAACCCGCGTCTGGCCTGCGGCGATGGCGCTGTCGTATGTGCCGATCAACCGGGCGCCTTGCGGGATAAGCAGGATGGTGCCGGTGGGACTGTCATAGACGTTCTGGGTAACCTGAGCCGTGATCTGGCCGGGGAGATCGGACTGGATACCGGTGATCAGCGCTGCCGGGATGATACTGCCGGCCTGGACGACATTGGCGGATGGAGGCGTCACGATACGGGCATCACTGACGGGGGATGCCTGCTCGCCTTGTCGCAGAAAGGCACGATTGCCAGCCACTCCTGCCGTATCCGCCGAAGTCGTGGCAGCCGGCTGCGACGCGGATGCCGACATCTGCGATGCGAGCGACAGAGGCAACTGCGTCATTGACGTACCTCCTGGGGAACTGCCGCTGTCATCTTCGTTCGCGTGCGCCGCAAACAGCCCACTGGATCTCGCCGCCTCGATACTGGCTGCCCTGCGTTCACGAGCCTGCTGTGTTTTCGTATCTTGATCTGGAGGGGCCGGATTTCGGGCCTGTGCCTGTTCGGCTTCCAGAATCGGGCGCCCCAGATCACCGGGCAGCGGTGGTCCCAGCCGGGGCACCTGCGAATAGTCGCTGGTGCCCCCCGCAAGGCCGAACGCCTTGGTGGCATTCATCGGCTCCACGAGATTGCGCGGCGCAGCGGGCGGCGAGGTGCGCAGCGCATAGATGACAGACCCTGCGACCAGGGCTGCGCTCACCCCGCCCAGAATGGTGAGCGAGTTGCGCGACAGTCGCTTGACCTGCGGCCATGGAACCCCGAGACGAAAGGGATCCGCCCCGGGTTCCGGGCTCGGGTTGAAGTCGGGGAACGGCGCAGGTGCGTCATGAACTTCATGCCCGACATCGCCCCCTTCTCCATTGCCCGGGTTTGAACCGGTGCCGGACTGCGACACGGGGCCCCCGGCTGCATCGGGCACCGCGCGATCGCTTGCCGCAGCCTCTTTCCGATCGAGGCCTTGAACCGGATCGCTTCCGCGTCCGACATGCGGGTCTTGCGTCGCGTTCATGTGCCAGCCTCGCTGCGCCGCGCGCGAGCGACATGCTCTATGATGACGGACTGCTGCGTCTTTGCAGTTCCCAGCCGCAGCTGCGCCTGATCAAACAGGCGATCCACGATCATGTAGCGCCCCTCGACCCGATAGTTCACCAGTTCGCTGGCACCGTGCTCGCCCATCACAAAAAGCGGCGGCATTTCACCGGTGCCGATATCGTCGGGAAACTGGATCAGCACCCGGTGTCCGTCACCGAAGACGCGCAGCGGACGCCAGCGCGGTCGATCGCCCTTGAGGCGATACCCGAAATCGAGAGCGGCAGCATCAATGGCCGGCCCTGAAGGCGACGGCGATGGCGACGGCACCATTCCGGCACCAGCCTGCAGTGCAATCAGCGCATCGGCGGGATAGGTCCAGGACACCGAGGCCATGTAGGTCGAAGGCGTGGCGTGCAGCTCGATGTGGTACGTGCGCCGGTCGGTGTTGATCACCAGATTGGTCGCAATGCCCGCGCGCGCCGGTTTGACAAGCACATGCAAATGCGCGCTCGCCCCTGCCCCGCTTGCAGTATCCCCGATGATCCAGCGGGCCGTATCGCCGGCCGCGACCGGCCCTGATCCTGCAAATTTCTCACCGGCCTCGAGAACGATGTCTGTCACTCGCCCGGGCGCCGTATAGACCTGATATAGTGCGCTTTCACTCCACGCATATTGCACGATCCCGCTGGCATCGCTTTCGGCGTCGGGTCCGATCCGCGCTGCAGCATTCGCTTGGCGGACGCGCGCTGCCGCACCGTTGCGAGCCCGCGCGCGGGCTGTTGGAGCCGGACGGCGGCGTAACCTATGGCGCGCGCCATGGTGCGCCGTGGCGTGAACGGCAACGATGTGCTTGCCGTCTGCGGGGCGGACCGGCACCGTTGGTTGGCTGCGCACCGCAATCCTTGCGCCTGGCAAAGCCGTTGGCACGCCCAGTCCGGCAGCAAAGGACACAGGCGCTGCAAGACCAAGGAAAGCCCCTGTGACAAGGCAGCAAAATCTACGCGCAGTGTGGACCATCAGCCAAGTTCCTTTGACCAGTCGAAAGCATCGACGAAAATTCCCAGCGGATTGCGACGCAGGCCATCGGCCGTGCGCGGCGGTTCGACAGCGATCGTGAGGATCGCAGACCAGCGCGTGGTCTGGGCCAGTGCACCGTCCTCATAGCGCCGCTCGCTCCAGGCGACCCGGAAGCTGGATGGTGATGCCCGGATGACACTCGAGACATCCACGGCGACCTGTGTCTTGCCGATCTTGGCAAAGGGATCATCGCTGCGCGCATAGTCGTTCAGGGCCTGACCACCACGCTCAGAGGTAAAGTCATAGGCTCGCAGCCAGTTCTGACGCAGCACGACCGGGTCGGAAGGGATCGAGCGCACCTGCTCGATGAAGCGCGCAAGGTGATACGCGATCTGAGGATCCGAAGGCCGGTATCCGGCTTGGGCCGGAGCAACGGCACGAGCCTGCCCTAGCCGGTCGATTTCGACGACCCAGGGTATCACGGATCCTCGCGAGGCCTGCCAGACCAGAGCGCTTGCCAGCCCAGCGGTCAGTCCCAGGCAGCAGAAGCAGGCCAGGCGCCAGTTGCGCGCCTGCACCCGCGCGGACCCGATCCGCTCGTCCCAGACCTGCGCTGCGCGCTGGTAGGGCGTAACCGGGACAGGGCTCTTGCCGTAGCGGATCGAGGATCGTCGAAACATGATCTGTGGCCTCCAGTGCTTAGCGTTCAGCTCTTGTCGGAAATATCCGGCGCACCGCCTGCACCATGGCTGTCGCCAGCCTTCAGCGTGTGAGCGGCAACGCTGGCGCCATGACTGAGGGTCTGGCCTCGTTTCATCGCGACCGCCCAGCGCGGTGCGCGGCCTGCTGTCGAAGAGGCGGAGCTTTCGGTTTCGGCATCGGGCGTACCGCCTGCGAAGCGTTGCGCGAGATGGGTGGCCGCCGCGCGCAGCGGAGAGCCTGCTGCCTGTGCGCTTTGCCGGGCAACACCGGAAAGCCCTCCAACCGCGGCACTGGCCCCGCTCCTGCCTGCCGCTCCTGCGGCAAAGGCACGAGAAAGCCCGCCCGCCGCGGCCGCGCCGGAACCGGCAAGGCCGGCGGCAGCTCCGCCGGCGAGACCCACTGCAGCACCTGCGCCACCCACGGCGGCCCCGGCGGCAAGTGCGGTTCCTGCAGCCGCCCCTGCGCCCAGTTGGGGGCCTCCGGCGACGATTCCGTTGGCGATACCGGGCCCGAAGATCGCAAGCCCCAGCAAGCTCAGCGCCGCCAGCACAAGCGCCAGCACCTGTTGCAGGGTCGGCTCGCTGCCGAGCCCGGCCGAGGTGAACTGGCTGAAGAGCGTCGTGCCGATCCCGGTAATGACGGCCAGGACCAGGAGCTTGATGCCCGAGGATACGATATGTCCGAGCACCTTTTCAGCCATGAAGGCCGTGCGCCCGAAAAACGCGAAGGGCAGCAGCACGAAACCGGCCAGCGTCACCAGCTTGAACTCGATGATGGTGATGAAGACCTGGATGGCCATGACGAAGAACGCGAGAACGACGATCAGCCAGCCGATCAGCAGGATCGCGATCTCGACGATATTGGTGAACAGACCGACCGGTCCCAGCAGGTCGGCGGTCGCGTCGAGCAGCGGCATCGCGGCATCGATCCCGGTCGATGCGAGCGTTCCCGGCTTCAGGAAATCACCCAGCGCAAGGGAAGATCCGGTTGCCTTGAGGCCCAGCCCTGCAAAACTGTCAAACAGGATCGTCGCCAGATTACCGAAGTTCCCGATGATCCAGGCGAAGACGCCGATATAGAGCGTTTTGCGCACGAGGCGCTGGAGCACGTCCTCCTCGCTCCCCCAGGCCCAGAACAGTGCCGCAAGGGTCAGATCGATCCCGATCAGGCTCGAGGAGAGAAAGCCGACTTCCCCGCCCAGCAGTCCAAAGCCGCTATCGATGTACCGGCTGAAGACCGAGAGGAAGGTATCGATGACGCTCGTATCGTTCATGGTGCACTTCCTCCTGCGGTCTGCTCCCCGAAGAAATGCCGTCGCCGTGCATCCCAGGCCTGCTCGCAGGAAGCCACCGGCACACTGGCGCTGCGGCAGCCGGACGTATCGCTACTCTGGCCCCTTGCGTCGGCCTGGGTTTCGATATCGGGAGCGAAGCGCTGACCAGGTTCCAGTAAGGCGTCCGGAGCAGGCCCCTCGCCGGCAAACACCAGTGAAATGCCGATCATCATGCAGGCGCCAATGACCGCCACGGCGAGGCAGAAGCGGCGCCGCATCATTCTCCCCTGAACCGCTTGAAGCGCGCGGCGCCTTCGGCCTGGGTGGCACTCGCATTGGCAGCCTCCAGAGCCTGGGCCCGAGCCTGCGCGGCCATCGCTGCGGCCAGATCAGCCAGTTGCTGCGACTGGAGCGCCAGCAGCTGATTACCGACCTGAGCCGCCTGGAGCGCGCCACTGGCCGACTGGCTGGCACCGACCAGTCCGGTCACAGTTTCGCGGGTGTCACTCAGATTGCCGACCAGGGTCGCACCGACTTTCAGCGAATCCTGGAAAGCCGCAACGCTGTCGCTCCAGCGCGCCTGGGCATTCGTCGCCATCTGGCTCGCGCTGCCGGTCAGGGCCGAGCCTGTATAGCGCTGCGTGAACGCACTATCGATGCTGGCAACACTGTAGGAAATCCGTTGTGCCTCGAGCAGTAGCTGTCGTGTCCGGTCGAGCTGCTGCTCCAGACTTGCCAACCGGGTCTCAGGCAGAGACGCCAGGTTCTTCGCCTCGTTGACCAGCGAGGTCGCCTGATTCTCTATCTGGCGAATCTGGTTGTTGATCTGTTCGAGCGCACGCGCGGCCTGCAGGACATTCTGGGCGTAGTTTGTCGGATCATAGACGATGAACGCCTGGGCGCGCCCGCAACAGCTCACCAGCGCAAGGGCCCCGGCGATGATCGAGGCTGGCACCCGGATCTTCATGCCACCCTCTCGTGGCCATCGACATCGTCGATCAGGTCGGCGGCCCATGCCAGACCGCAGGCACACAGCCACGCCCGGGCAAACCCGGTGCGCCCGTGTTTGGCGAGAATTGCATCGATGCGGATCTGATCTTGCGCCGCCGAAGTTGCGGTGAAGGCCAGCGCGACATCGCCCAGCCCAAGTTCGAACAACCGGTTGCCCCGTCGCGACTGGCAGTAGTAATCGCGCTTGGGCGCCGCTTGCCCGAGGATCTCGATCTGGCGGTCGTTGAGCCCGAAGCGCTGATAGATCGCCGCGATCTGGGGTTCGCTCGCGCGCTCGTTGGGCAGGAAGATGCGGGTGGGGCAGCTCTCGATGACCGCCGGTGCAATGCTCGAGGCTTCGATGTCGGCAAGGCTCTGGGTCGCAAAGACCACGCTGGCATTCTTCTTGCGAAGCGTTTTGAGCCATTCGCGCAAGGTCGCCGCGAAAGCCGGGCTGTCGAGCACGAGCCAGCCCTCATCGATGATGATCAGGCTGGGGCGTCCATCGAGCCGCTGCTCGAGGCGATGGAACAGATAGGTGAGAACCGGCGCAGCCGCCGCCGTACCGACCAGCCCCTCGATCTCGAACGCTTGTACCATCGAGCTTGCCAGGTGTTCGACGTCTCCATCGAGCAGGCGCCCCCAGGGACCACCCAGACAATAAGGGGCGAGCGCCTGCTTGAGCCGCTGCGAGGAAAGCAAGACCGCAAGACCGGTCAAGGTCCGCTCCTCGACCGGCGCCGTCGCCAGCGATCCGAGCGCGCTCCACACCGCCTCCTTGATGGCAGGCTCTTGGGCAATGCCCTCGGCCTGGAGCAATGTCGCGAGCCAGTCCGCCGCCCAGGCCCGTTCGGCCGGCTCGTCGATACGTGCGAGCGGCTGGAGAACCGCCACATCGGGTACGGCGCCAGGATCGAGCGCGATGCCCAGGTCCTGCCATTCCCCGCCCATCGCAAGGGTCGCAGCCCGGATCGACTTGCCAAAATCGAAGGCAAAGACCTGTGCAGCATCATAGCGCCGGAACTGCAGTGCCATCAGCGCCAGAAGCACCGACTTGCCGGCACCGGTGGGCCCTACCACCATCGTGTGCCCGACATCGCCGACGTGAAGAGCGAAGCGGAACGGCGTGGCTCCATGGGTCTTGCCGAAGAACAGCGGCGGACCTGCAAGATGATCATCCTCCGCCGGCCCGGCCCAGACGGCCGAAAGCGGGATCAGATGCGCAAGGTTAAGTGTGCTGACAGGCGGCACACGGACATTGGCATAGACATGGCCGGGCAGCGAGCCGAACCAGGCCTCGAGGGCATTGAGCCCTTCTGCGCTGCACGTGAAATCGCGGCTCTGGATCACCTTCTCGACAAGGCGCAGGCGATCGGCGGCAACGCTCGGGTTTTCGTCCCACACTGTCACTGTGGCGGTGACATAGGCGATGCCGGCATGGTCTGCCCCCAGCGCCTGCAGCGCCTGGTCGGCATCGGCGGCCTTGTTCGCGGCATCACTGTCGAGCAGTACCGACTGCTCGTTGGTCATCACTTCCTTGAGGATCGCAGCCACCGACTTGCGCTTGGCAAACCACTGGCGACGGATCCGGGTGAGCAGCCTGGTCGCATCGGTCTTGTCCAGCATGATCGCGCGGGTCGACCAGCGGTAGGCGAACGCCTGACGGTTGAGTTCGTCGAGAAGGCCGGGAAACGTGGCGCTGGGAAAACCCGTAATCGTCAGCGTCCGCAGGTGCGCCTGCCCCAGCCGGGGTTCGAGGCCGCCCGCAAGCCCTTGGTCGGCCAGCAGCGCGTCGAGATAGATCGGTGTCTCGGGGACACGGACCTGCTGGCGCCGTGTCGAGACGCAGCTGTGCAGGTATGTAAGGGTCGCGCCATCGTCGAGCCATTGGGCCTCGGGCATGAAGCCATCGAGCAGATGCAGCACGCGCTCGGTGCGATCGATAAAGGCACGAAGCCATTCTGCTGCATCATGGCCGTGATCGCTGCGCCCTTCGTAGAGCCAGCTTTCCACCCGCGCGGCCTCCTCTGCAGGGGGCAGCCAGACCAGGGTCAGAAAGAAGGCACTTTCGAAATGGCGGCCCGTTTCGCGAAACTGTGCCCGACGTTCGGCATCGACCAGCGCGGAGGCAGGATCGGGAAAGCGGCTGTGGGGATAGGCCTGGGCCTGTGTCCGCTGGGCCTCGACAAACAGTGTCCAACCTGACCCCAGGCGTCGCAGCGCACCATTGAGGCGCGCGGTCACGGCCATCAGCTCGGACGGGGTCGCGCTATCGAGATCGGGCCCGCGAAACCGGGCGGTGCGCTGGAACGAGCCATCCTTGTTGAGCACGATGCCAGGCGCCACCAGAGCGGCCCAAGGCAGGAAATCGGCAAGCCGGTCGGCCTTGCCGCGATATTCGGCAAGGCTCAGCATGGCCCCATCCAGACCGGATAGCGTATGTGTCGGCGCGCGACATCGACAAACTGCGGATCACGCCGGGCCGACCATACCGCCAGCCCATGTCCCAACGCCCAGACCACGAGACCGACGATCCACAGCCTGAGACCGAGCCCCAGGGCGCCCGCTAAGGTGCCATTGACGATGGCAAGCGCGCGCGGAGCACCGCCCAGCAAGATCGGCTCGCTGAGCGCGCGGTGGACCGGGACGTGGAACCCGGCGAGCTCGACCGGCTGCGCCATCAGACGAGTGCCCCGCCGGAAAAGCTGAAGAAGCTGAGGAAGAAGCTCGAAGCTGCAAAGGCGATCGAGAGCCCGAACACGATCTGGATCAGTCGCCGGAAACCGCCCGAGGTATCCCCGAAGGCTAGGCTGAGGCCGGTGGTGATGATGATCATGACGGCGACGATCTTGGCGACGGGCCCCTCGATCGATTCGAGGATCGAGTTGAGCGGGGTTTCCCACGGCATCGAGGAACCGCTGGCATAGGCCGGCGTGGTGACGATCAAAGCGATGGCGAGGGCGCTGGCGACCCGGCCACTGCGGACACGAATGAAGGGCATAGCAGTCATGGCAGTTCATCCAGTTCGGCTAGAAGGGAGACAAGGCGGTAGTCGCCGGTGACAGGATCGAGCCCGTCGAGGCGGATGAGCTCGGCGAGGCGGCGGCCGTGACCGTCACGAACCAGCACCGCGACCAGATCGATGGTCTGGGCGATCAGCGTGCGAGGTACCGAGACCACCGCCTCCAGGATCAACTGCTCGAGGCGATGCAGCGCGCCTGACGCACTGCCGGCATGGATGGTGCCGATACCGCCCGGGTGTCCGGTGCCCCAGGCCTTGAGCAGATCAAGCGCTTCGGGCCCACGCACTTCGCCAATGGGAATACGGTCGGGACGAAGGCGCAAGGAGGAGCGAACCAGATCGCGTAATCCGGCAACGCCATCCCGGGTACGCAGGGCCACAAGATTGGACGAGCTACACTGCAGTTCGCGGGTGTCTTCGATAAGCACGATGCGGTCCGCCGATCGGGCGACTTCGGCCAATAACGCGTTGACGAGCGTGGTCTTGCCGGTCCCTGTCCCTCCGGCCACCAGGATGTTGCAGCGCTCGGCGACAGCCCGGCGCAGCGCAACTGCTGCGCCGGGCGTCATCATGCCGCCCGCGACATAGGCCTCGAGCTCGAAGACGATGCTGGCGGGCTTACGGATAGCGAAAGCCGGTGCGGCCACTACAGGTGGCAGCAGCCCTTCGAAGCGCTCGCCCCCTTCGGGCAGTTCGGCGGAGAGACGCGGCGCGCCTGCGTGCACTTCCACCCCGACATGGTGCGCGATGAGCCGGATGATCCGCTCGCCATCGGCCGCACTGAGCTGCGCGCCGCTGTCAGCCATTCCCGAAGACAGACGATCGACCCACAGGCGCCCATCGGGATTGAGCATGACCTCGATGACACCGGGATCGGACAACCATCGGGCGATGTCGTCGCCCATCGCAGTGCGCAGCATGCGTGCGCTGCGCGCATTCGTATCGCGGTGCAGGCCCGAAGCGGACATTCTCGTTCCTCGCAAGGCGACCGGGATGGCCGCCTGACGGGATCGATCAAGAAAGGCATAAAGCCGTGGCGATCAACATCTGTTTGGGCCGAGCGTAGCCTGGCGTAGAAAGACTTGCGCTGGCGTAGGCCATAGAAGTTCACCCGGCCCGCCAGCGCCTTGCCCTGACATCCTCATGACCGCGGCTAATCGGCTTGTTGCTCACGGTCAGACCCGTCATCCTCCTTCAGGTCAGCCGCGAAATCCTCGCCGATCTCGTCCATGAGATGGCGGCCGGCGGCATAACGACGCGCCAGTGTTTCAAGGAAACCTTCATAGCGCTGACGCCCCTTGACCTGTGCTGCGGCCTGATCCTCATCGGGCAGCGGTGGGGTTACCGACAGCCAGAAACGCACGAACAATGCCAGAGCCTCGGTCGTGAGCCCGGCGTTGCGCTCGAGGCGCTGGACGTGCCGGCTCAGGCGATCGAGCCGGCGGGCGAACGCGGCTTCGAGCCGATCCGAACCGTCTGGCGACATGTAGGATGCCACGGCGGCCTCGATGATCGCCGAACGCGACAGCCGGCGCCTGATCGCAAGCTCGCTGACCCGACGGGCCAGGTCCGGCGCAAAGTAGACGTTGAGACGAACGCGCATCGTCTTTCTCCTTTAGAACCGTCTGGGATCTGACAGCGTGCCCCCATCCCCCCGACTTCGCGATATGCTGCGTATTTGTGCGATCTTCCGGGTAATTTTCCCGGTGATTGCAAGGTGCTCTAGAGCTGCATTTTGTCATCGGGATCGAGCGAGGCCTGCCGCGCCACCTTGCGCTGGCGCTTTGCGACGGCTTTCCTGCTTTCTTCGCCCAGCGGAGGATCGTCGGTCACCGAAAACTCGTTGGACGGCTTGGGTGAAGGGGCGCGGCGTACCTTCGCCGGTACCTTCATGGCCACCTCATCCATCCCGCCATCGTCGCCGGTCACCGACGGAGAACGTCGCCGTGGCGCCCCCCCAACGGGCGAGACCTTTGCAGGAGGTGTTGGCAAAAAGGCTTCCCCCTTGCCGGTCCAGTCATCGCCACTGGCCTGACGCGGCGGTGGTAGAATCCGCGCTGCAAACCGCCGGTCCTCGAAATAGCGCACTTTTTTCGCGCGTACCGGACGCGCGCCTGCCAGCATGACGATTTCCTCATCGTCAGCCAATTGCATAACCTCGCCGGGCGTCAGCAACTGTCGTGCCGTTTCCGAACGCGAGACCATCAGATGTCCGAGCCAAGGTGACAACCGATGGCCGGCATAGTTCTTCATGGCCCGCATCTCGGTTGCCGTTCCCAGCGCATCGGACACGCGCTTGGCCGTGCGATCGTCGTTGGTCGCAAAAGCCACGCGGACATGGCAATTGTCGAGGATTGCGTTGTTGGGCCCATAGGCCTTCTCTATCTGGTTGAGCGACTGGGCGATCAGGAAGGCCTTGATGCCGTAGCCGGCCATGAAGGCGAGAGCGCTTTCGAAAAAGTCGAGCCGGCCCAGCGCAGGAAATTCATCGAGCATGAGCAGCATGCGATGGCGCGTCGCGACGGGATCGAGCGTTTCTGTCAGCCGCCGCCCGATCTGGTTGAGGATGAGACGGATCAAAGGCCGGGTCCGGGCGATATCGCTGGGCGGAACCACCAGATACAAGGTGACGGGCTGCGGCCCCTCGACAAGGTCGGCAATGCGCCACGCACACTGGTGGGTGACCTGCGCAATGACCGGGTCGCGATAGAGCCCGAGAAAGGACATCACGGTCGAGAGCACACCCGAGCGCTCGTTTTCCGATTTGTTGAGCAGTTCGCGCGCCGCGCCAGCGATCACCGGGTGGGGACCGCGCTCGCCCAGATGCGGTGTTTCCATCATCAGTTCGAGCGTCTGCTCGATGGGGCGCGACGGATCGGACAGGAATGCCGCGACACCGGCCAGCGTCTTGTCCGCCCCGGCGTGCAACACGTGCAGGATCGTTCCCACCAGCAGCGAATGCGCCGTCTTTTCCCAATGATTGCGCGCCTCGAGCCGACCATCGGGATCGACCAGGATATCCGCGATATTCTGGACATCGCGCACCTCCAATGTTCCGCGGCGGACCTCGAGAAGCGGGTTGTAGGGTGCAGAGGCAACGTTGGTGGGATCAAACAGCAGCACCCGGCCATATCGCGCCCGGAAACCCGAGGTCAGTTGCCAGTTCTCGCCCTTGATATCGTGAACGATGGCCGAGGCAGGCCAGGTCAACAAGGAGGGAATGACCAGCCCGACACCTTTGCCGCTTCGCGTGGGGGCAAAGCACAGAACATGTTCAGGACCATCGTGACGCAGATAGCGGCGGCCCAGTCGCCCCAGAATGACACCACGGCGTGCGCGCAGCCCGGACCTGCGGACCTGAGGCGGTGATGCCCATCGCGCCGACCCGAAAGTTTCAGCGACCTTGCGTTCACGCGCGCGCCACACCGACATCGTCATGGCAACCAAAATTGCGGCCACCCCGCCCGAGGCCGCAATGACCGCACCTATCGCAAAGACACGCGGCGCATAGGCGTCGAACGAAAACCACCACCAGAAAAACGCGAGCGGTTGATAGATCGGGCGATGGGCCAACGTGAACCAAGGTGACCCGAGCTGTACCTGATACGAGAGCGCAGCGGCCGTCCACTGGGTGGCAGACCACAGCGCGGCCAGCACGATCGCGAACACGGCGAGAATCTGGCGCCACAAAATCTTGGTAACAGCCATGACAGGACCTCCTTTGTAGACGGGGAAAAACGCAAGACACCGAACGTCACCGGCTGAGGCCACGCTGGCGCCCCAGCGACCATTCGATACCGCCACCGGGCCTCGCCAGCCCCGTGACCCGCTGGCCTGCGAGCCCGTCAAGATCGCGAGACCACGGCACCAGAGTGAAGCCCAACCCACCCTCGATCACGGCAAAGCGCCCCGAGCTGAGCGCGAGACGCCGACGATATGTCCCCGCGACCGATTGCCCGGCGCGCGTATCGCGCCAGCTGTGTCCCGAATGCGTGGCAATTTCGCGCGCCACCGCCTCGAGTTCATCGCCGCGCAGCCTCTCGAGCAGCCCCTTGGCAAAGACGACCCGTTCGCCGATGCGCCTCGCCAGTCCCAAATCGACAAGATGATCGCAGCGCGCATCCATGGCGCGCCGCACGTCCTGACCGAAGCCCTGGTCAGCGATACCCTTGCCCCGTTCGATCAGCCGGTGATCGAGCCACGTCGCGCCGGGTGCGGCGACCTGACGTGCCAGATCCCAATCCGAGCGGGTCACGAGGCGTAAACCTGTTCGGCTGCCCGCACCTTCTCTCGCGCTGTGCAGTTCGACAATGCCGCTCGCATCCGACGGCCGATCGATGGCCTCGGCACCGGGCAGGATGACATGATGGGTCTGCCCGTCGACGCCGTCTATCACCGCATAGACGCTGCCGGAGAGTTCATCGTGCAGGCCGCTTGCAAGGAGCCGCCCGACAACCGGTCGCCGTGGCGCGCCGTGGACTATCGCATATCGCTCCAGTCCGCGCTCTTCGCCGGCATCGGCAAGTGCGCGGGCAATCGTGTGAATGATGTCGCGCCGCCTTCCCATATCGCGCAGAGTGCCTTGCGCGCCTTCGGCAAGATGCCAGCGCCCGGGGGCGGTTTCCTGAGCAAGCCCGCCCTTCTCGAGATAGTTCAGGCGCGCGATCATCAGGCGCCGGATGCGCGGATCGCCCGGGCCGGTTTTGCCGGGGCGCATATCGATCTCGCCCCGCTCGCCAGCCGCCCGCACGATCTCGGCATCCAGCCCGGTCCAACGATCCGCCGCGATATCGCGCGCCAGCGCCTTTTCGATGGCGTGCTCGGATCGCGGCCCCAGTTCGGCCATGACCAGATCCTGCGCCCGCGAACGCAGGCCATGCGTGATGTAATCGCGAGAAAGCACCAGATCCTGACCGGCAGCATCGACCCCGCGCACCAACAGGTGGACATGCGGATGCGCGGTATTCCAATGATCGACCGCAACCCAGTCGAGCGGCGTTTCAAGATCGACCTGCATCTGGACCATGAGATCGCGGGTGAAGGCGCGCAGATCCTCCATCTCGCCCGCATCTTCGGGCGAGATAATGAAACGGAAGTGATGCCGATCCTGCTGGCATCGCGCCGCGAAATCCGCAGCATCGGCGGTGTCTGCGTGCGCGTCGAACAGCCGTGCCTCGGCGCCATCACGCGTGACGCCCTCACGAACGAGATAGGCGATATGCGCACCAAGCGGCGCGGCACGCGGTCCATTATGCCGATGGCGGACCGGGAGCGCCTTGATCACCACCCGGCGCGCCGATCCGAAAAGCCGGCTGCGCGCAAAGGCTGTCCGGCCCCGACCGAATGTCGAGAACCCGCGAGCAGCGCTTGCGCCCGACCGGCGATATGGTCCCGGCGACCGCCCTGCCGTTCCGCGCGCTGCGGCGCGCAGGACATCTGCGACCAGTCCCCCTTCGCGCGGCGAACGCCGGGACCGGCCGGGACGCGGCCGAAAGGTGTCCTCATCCCTCACAACACCAACTCCAAGGGGCCAAACTGCCCAGCAGTGCCATCCGGAAGCCTGAAATTGCTGACTTTTTTCTTCCGGGCGGCACGCCCGCCGACCAGCGCCCCCTCATCAACCGATTGAAAGACAGCGTCTTTTTCCGGAATTGGGGCGCGCCTTGTATCTTGCCATCGCCCCTTCCCCTCCCGAAAACCTTCAGAACACACCTGATCACTGCTTTTGGCCAGTGCACGTCCCCGATCCGCCGCAGCCTCTTTCTGTGCGCCATTCATGGCTGGTCATGCCAACCGGCAGGCACGAACAGCCCTTCGGTCCAGTAGGGTGCCCCTGACACCAGAGCAGGCGAGGCATCGGTGTTTACAGGAGCGCCTGTCGCAGACGTGGAGGCGCGCAAGAGCTCTCGATCCCGCACCGGGCGAGCGACCGGATCGGCAACGGCGAACAGAACATCGGGCGACCGAAGGTCTCCTCCCCGCGCCGGCAGCCTGTCGCCGTTGTCGATCCCGGCAAGGACATGCGCGACGTAGGCGCTGGTTTCCTCGGGCAGCGCACGTGTCCCCGCCAGCCAGGCATCGACACGTGCAGGGCCTGCATTGTAGGCGGCCACAGCCACCACCAGACTGCCATATCGCTCGAACATCTCGTGCAGGCAGGCTGCACCGGCCAGAATGTTGGCGCGCGGATCGAAGGGATCGCTTCCCAGCCGATAGCGCGCCGAAAGCGTGCGCCAGGTCGCCGGCATGACCTGCATCAGACCGCGCGCACCGACTGGCGAGACGGCATCTGCGAGGCCCGCACTTTCGGCCTGCATGACGGCCTCTATCCATGACGGCGCAATGTCGAAGCGCTGCACCGCTTCTGCCACGAAAGCGCCATAGCGTGAGCCGCTCAACCGCTGTTCGGAAGACACAATCGCGCGCGGTTCCTGCGCATGGAGACTATCCGCATTGCAGCCCGACAAACCCAGCCCCGCTATGACAAGGGCCCGGACAAACCCGTGCCTTGCACACCGGAGCGTTCCTGCGGGCCACGTGTTCACGAGCTTTCCTTGCCGCGTGCGCGCGGCGACCAGTGCAGCACGTGATCGCCATTGCCATCGCGCGGAGGTAGCAAACGGGCCCGGATTGGGCGTGGGAGCGCCGGGCACTGGAGCTGCACGGCGAGGAACGCGACGCCGGCCGCGCTTGTATTGTTCCAGGCGACGCCGACCTCGACTTCGTCGCGCCCTTCGCCTGCCAGGATCCGCCAGTCCGGCGCCGCCGCTGAGGTCCCGCCCTCCAGCACGACAATGCGCAGTGCCAGGTCCAGCGTCAGGGTCTGCAACCGACCCGCAAACGCCTTGTTACCGGGCGTGAAAGTACCAATCCGCATGATGTCTATTCTTTCGTGAAAGGCAGGGAAGAGGAGGAGACCGACCGCCTGGTCTGCCGCATGCCGATAGCTGCTGCGTCGGCCGCTTCAGTGTCCGGGGCCGTAGCCGGGCTGGCGCCGATGCCGCGCCAGTGAAGCGCCTCGCCCGGTCGGCGACGCGTCAGGAGCGGTATGGCGCGCGCGATGACACTGGCGCGCGGCACGGCTCCGAAATAGCGGCTATCGAAGCTGTCCGGGGCAGCGTTCAGAACGAATACTTCGTCTGCTCCGAGCCGATGACACCCCTGCCAGGCCGGCAGGGCACGGTGGTGGCTGTCGCGGGCAAGGGCGCGCGCAGCGGTCCGGCCATTGATGGTGATGGCGTCACCAAACCGGCAGACCTTGTCGTCGCCAAGTGCAGCGATCCGTTTCAGCAGCGGTACCGAAAGGGGCAGATATCGGCGCCGTGCCATCAGTCCCGTCAGCCTTTCGGGCGCGCGAAGAACGACAAGATCACCGCGCTGTATTGCCCCATCGGACAGGCGATAAAGGCCGATCGGCGCACTGGCTGTGGCATTCCAGACAAGCATGGGTCTGGGCTGCACGAGCAGGACAGCCAGGTAGAGCCCGGCGAACAGTTCGGCACATACCAGCGTGACGACGATGTAGCCGAGCCGGCTCACTGACCGGTTGCTTTGCGCTTGAGCCAGGCGGCGTGGCGAAGCGGCGTATAGGCGCGGGCAGGCTGCCCGGCGGCAATCCGGTTACCGAGATGCAGCCAGTGCTCGGGCGCCGTTTCGCAAGGGTCGAGCGCCTGGGCCTCGATCGCATCGATCTGGGCGAGGACCTGCGATACCTTCGGCCAGCCCTGCACCGAGAGCAGCACCTCGCCGCCCGGACGCACGAATGGCACGCTGGTGTATGCCTCCCCGCGACCGACCGCACGCAGGACATCGATACGCGAATGCACCG
Source organism: Novosphingobium sp. BAM6 (assembly GCF_057784955.1). Taxonomy (NCBI): domain Bacteria; kingdom Pseudomonadati; phylum Pseudomonadota; class Alphaproteobacteria; order Sphingomonadales; family Sphingomonadaceae; genus Novosphingobium; species Novosphingobium sp. BAM6. The sequence continues at coordinate 34,698 of NZ_JBYNTR010000014.1, forward strand.
TGCCCCAGTCGTTGGCCGACCAGCGCACGAACGCGAAAACGGCGTCCGGGCGAAACGAGACGACCCGCGTCCGGCGTGTGAGAATGCGCTCGTGAGCGATCCGGCCGAAGCGGATCCAGTGCTCGAGGCGCTTTTCGATCCACACGAGCTCGACGTCGGTTAGCGCGCGCCGCGGTGCCCCGAACAGGGAGCCCGCGTTCACGTGCCCTGCTCCGCCTGGGCGAGCGACAGAACATACGCCTTGCGCGCTCCGTATGCGCTCCCGCTCGGAGCCGTTAGCAGGAATCCGAAGGATTCCTTTCTATTAGCATCGTTAGAAGGGCACCAATATTCCAAGCATTGGCAGTCCCTTACGCATGATCCCGGTTCCCGATCGGACGAGGTCCAGGTTCCTGATCGGACGAATGGATGGGTTCCTGATTGGACGAGTGACATGATAGTTATCCACAGGGCTTGAGGCGCACACGGCGCATGGCGGCGGCAAGGGTATCGGCGGGCTGCGGCGTGAACTGCAGACGCTCGCGCCCGAACGCCCGCTCCATCGCCAGCGTGTAACCGGGCAACGGTTGGCGCCGGACAATCTCACGAAGTTCGAAGGCGAAGCGCTTGCGAGGCGAGAGGGCCCCGGATTTGAGGTGGAGGTGCGCGACATCGAAGCTCCATCCGCCGCTCTGGCGCCCCCCATGCTTGCGCACGAGCCGGTAGAGCCAACGCTCCAGGCCGCCTGTCAGCGCGAAATAGGCCTTGTCGATCGTCAGCACGAGCGCGCGGTCCATGACGCCTGCGTAGAACCATTCGGCCAGCACCAGCTCGATGCCGAGAGGACGCCCTGTGGCATCGAACCGCTCCTGCCATTCGTTGATCCATGAGAAGCGATGGAAACGTCGCTGATGCGGCTGGCGGATGGAGGTCGCCACCGTGGTCGACTGCAGGCGATCGAGCGCGGCCTTGAGGCGCTCGTAATTATCCCGCCCGGTACCGCGTCCGACGAACTTGAGGATTTCGTGGGGTGTGGTCGCTATCAGGCGCGAGGTGGAACGTCCGGCATCTCGGGCCTCGACCAACTGGCTCGCGGCCCAGATCAGCACGTCGGCATCCCAGATCGTCGCCATGCCATGTTCGGAAACGGCTTCGACCTGGATCCACGTCTCGCCCATCCGGAACGAGATCGGCCGGGTGCGCCGGGACTTGGCGAGACTGAAGAACGGCCATGTCATGAGGTCCTGGGCATCGCGCACGGCATGATCGCCCGGTACCGAGCGGAACAGTTCGAGCTGGCCGCGTCCCTCCAGCGATGGCGGAAACAGCGTCATGGCTCAGCGCCGGACCGCGCCGGCGGTACGCCGGGCAGGCCTGCAGGTGCCTTTGCCCGGATCGCTCGTCGAATGGCGCTGACCAAGCGCGGCCCAGGCTTCCAGGGCCTCGATCGCGTATACAACGCGGCCTCCCAGTTTGTGGAAGACCGGCCCGGTTCCGAACACCCGATGCTTTTCAAGCGTGCGGGGCGACAATCCGAGACGCAGGGCTGCATCGGGGGTCGTGAGGTAGCGGCGCACGGGAAAGCGGCCGGCATCATCCATGAAAACCTCCATCGAACGCTGGCGTGCTGCGGGTAGCTGCCGGCTGTTGCGGAGTACGCTGGCGCATCGCCCGCCAGCACGGGGAGCGGCTATCGTCCACCCTGCTTTTTGTCGCCCTCACCCGACCAGCAGATCGCGATATCCGCCGTGCATCAACCCGAGCGCCTCGCGTATGAGGCGCTGGGTGCGGCGACGCTGGGAGGATGTCTTCCACACCGCCCCGCGCACGAGTGTCATGCCACGATAGACATGGCGGCCTGCAATATCGTGCAGGCTCATCCGGGGACGGTCCGCCGCTCCGATGTCGTCAAGAATGCCCAACAGCATCGCAAGACGGGCCCGCTGGAAGGGCGACAACGCTGTGCCGCTCCCGCGCGCTTCTTCTGCCCCTGCCCCGTGATCAGGCGCGAGCTTCAGACGCCGGAGCAGGTGCCGTGCCGCTGCGAAACGTCGATCGGCAAGCGCATCGCCGGGAACCGAAACGGCCAGTGCCCGCGCAGGATCGAGCGAGCGCAGCCATATCCGGTGGGGCACGTTGCAGTCCCCCAGCACGAGATGGCGCCCGTCGGCGAGTATCCGGTCAGCCTGTATGTCCGGCCAGGAAAACAGGGCATGCGCAGTGATGCCGTCCATGCCGGGCGGCGCCGGCTCGAGGATCACCACCGCGGGCACAGCCCGGGCCAACCAGAGCGCCGGCCCATCGCTCGCCGCAACATCGGGATCGCACGGGAAACGCCAGGCCCCATCGCCGGGCCATGACCTCGCCTTCCCCCTGCATGCGCGAGACGGGAGGCAAGCGCGCATACTCGGCACGGTAGACCGGATTGCGGCGCAGGAATTCCTGCGCAAACCCGACAGCATCGAGCGCCTGAAACGGATTATCGATTTCGCGCGCGATCGAGGCCATGCGGCGTACCTTCCAGGTGGGAGGCCCAAACCTGCCGCGCCTGTGGCTTTGACGGTATTCCGGGATGCGGGGAGGCCCCTCCCCAAATTTGGGGAGGGGCCTTGGGAAGGGTTACTCGCCCGTGCGACGCGAGCTGCGGGTCCAGACCAGGTCGTGGGTGCCGTCAGGGTTCTCAAACAGCTGGGCGAAGATGGGCGCCACGAGGCTGGGGTCGTCGAGCTTGACCGAGAGATAGGTCCGGTCGTCCTGCGTGCTGCGGGTCCAGGCTGCACCGATTTCTGCCTCGCCCGCGAAGATGCGATGGCCGGGCGCGCTGCCGGTGGCAGTCTCATCGGGGACGATCCTGACCGACTTGGCCTGTACAGCCAGGGTCGTGATGGCGCCGCGAAGTTCGCCCGAGATGATCTTGAATGTGCCGATCTTTGCCATTGTCTACGTTCCTTTTTTGCTCGAGCCGCGCCATTGCGGCCTCGATGCGCAAGGTCAGCCGCCCGCGACCGGCGCCGCAGCCGCAGGCCCGCAGCATCGCGAAGGACGTCTCGATCCGCGTGTTTCCTGTCTCGCGAGGAACGCCCCATCGGGGCGGGGGATGAAACAGGGGGACGAGACGTTGCGGCAAGCCGGGCGAGCGCCAGCGACGCGGCGGCCATCAAGCGCATCGAAGGCGAGGCCGTCATGGCCCGGATACCACCTGGAACGTCTGCATGGCATCAGAACCGCACAGATCCCGACGGCAGGACAGCAGGCAGTTCTTACCCCAGGCCAGCCAGGATGGCAGCATCGTCCGGGCTTCGCGAACACCTGCCTGTGTACCGACACGCATACCGGATGCGAGGCCTCTTGCGGCGCCGGGCACGAGGCGGGATCTCTTTTTTGGGCCCGGATCGGCAAGACCGGCTTTACCATTGCCAGACTAAGGTGCGTTCATGACCAACGCTCCCTGCGAACGGGCCCTGCGGACCGGATATCGCCTTGCCTGCGGCTTTGCACTCACTGCGGGCCTGACGGCCCTGCCAACATCCGCACATGCGCAGATCTATTCGGGGCCGGCCACGGTCATCGATGGTGACACTCTGCAAATGACCGGCGAGCGCATGCGTCTGTTCGGCATTGATGCCCCTGAGAAAGCGCAGTCATGCATGCGCGACGGACAAGCCTGGCCCTGCGGCGCCGAAGCGACCCGCAAAATGGAGGAATGGGTCGGCGACCAGACACTCGAATGCACCCAACAGGGCCGCGACGAGTACGGCCGCGTCGTTGCGATCTGTACGGTCAGCGGCGTCGATCTTTCCGAACGGCTCGCGCGAAACGGGCTCGCGATCACCCTGCCCCATTTCACCGACCGCTACCTCGCAGCGCAGCAATACGCGCACCAGCACGGCATCGGCATCTGGGCCGGTACATTCGACACGCCGTCTGCCTATCGCGCCGCCCACCCACGCCAGTATAGGCCTGCGCCGCCGCGCCCCCGGCCGGCCACGCCCGCACGGACAGCAGCGACGCCCTCTCGCCCGGATCTGTATTTCGCAGCTGTCGCGAGGCTCGGGCAGCAGGCTATGCCATGATGCGGCGAGGAGAGCCTGGCTATCGCGTCGGGCTGGATGGCGATCTCGACGGCATCGCCTGCGAACCGCCACCCCATCGACGTTAAAGTGTCCCCCCAAAACCGGCCATACTTCATCAGCCGGCGAATCCCCCCGGCTCATTGAAAGCTCCCCTTCGTTCATCGCTTCTGCGGAATCTCGCACGTCAATATCGCGTCGCTCGAAGCCCAGCGTTAAAAATTGGAAATCCGGCACGCGCTTTACCAATTTTCGTCCCGAGGTGGCTAATCCGAAGCGATGAGAAGGTACGCAGTTGGAGGATTCAAGGTGCCGTTCTATTTCCGAAAATCGGTGAGCGCAGGCCCCTTTCGCTTCAATTTCTCATCTGGCGGCGTCGGTATGTCGGTCGGCGTACGGGGTTTGCGCGTCGGTACAGGCCCACGAGGTCACTATGTACAGGCTGGACGGAACGGCTTTTATTACCGTGCTTCCCTCGGAGGCGCACCGAAGTCGGGTTCACCAAGGCGAGCAGGCGTTCAAGTGCCAGCAGCAAGGCTTCCCGGCAGCCCTGTTGAGATGATCGAAGTGACCTCGGGCAACGTTCTCGCGATGGAAGATGCATCCTTCAGCGACGTCTTGGCAGAGCTCAATGCGAAACACAGGCAACAACGCCTGGTGAGACATTGCCGACCCCCAGGTATGCAGCACGGCGGTGATCCCGATCCGGGCGCCCAGATGGCGGGGATCGGCGGCGATGGTCAGCATCGTCTGCGCGGCCGCCTTGAACAACAGGTCGTAGACCAGCGCCTTGTTCTGCCACGCGATGTCGGCAACCTCGGCGGGTAGCGTGAAGACGACGTGGAAGTAGCCGACGGGAAGCAGGTCGGCCTCCCGCTCGGCCAGCCAGGTGCGTGCCGCGGCGCCCTGGCATTTTGGGCAATGCCGGTTGCGACAGCTGTTGTAGGCGACCCGCCAGTGCCCGCAGTCCTCGCAGGCCTCGACGTGCCCGCCCAGGGCTGCGGTGCGGCAGGTCTCGATCGCGGACATCACCTTGAGCTGGGTAAGGCTCAGGTGCCCGGCATGGGCCGCCCGGTAGGCTGGCCCTGCAGAACGGAAGATGTCCGCGACCTCGAGGTCGGCGCGCACCGGTTCAACCGGCGTCGGCTGACCCTGTGGGTGCCTTGCCTTCCATCAGCGCCATCAACTGGTCGAGCGGACTCGAGACGGCGTGGATCGTGCGGGTCGACACCTTGGTGTAGAGCGCGGTGGTCTCCAGCTTGCTGTGGCCCAGCAGGACCTGGATCACGCGGATATCAACATCCTGCTCGAGCAGGTGCGTGGCGAAGGAATGGCGCAGGGTGTGCGGGCTGACGCGCTTGCGGATGCCCGCCACCTCGGCCGCCTCCTGAACCGCGCGGTGCCGTTGCCGGGTCGAGATGGCGTCAGTGACGTTCTGGCCGGGGAACAGCCAGCCATGCGCAATCAGCACCCCGCGCTTGTGCCCCTCACGCCACCACATCCGCAGCAGTGCGAGCAGTTGGGGCGAGAGCATCGAATTGCGATCCTTGCCGCCCTTGCCCTGTTCGACCCGGATCAGCGTGCGCGTGCTGTCGATGTAGCTTCGCTGAACTTCGTTTCGTCGACCTTGAGGAGTGCGACCTCGGATACGCGCAGGCCCGCGCAATAAGCCACGCCCAGCGCCGCCTTGTACTTCATGCCGGGCGCGGACTGCAGCAGTTCAAACTGAACCGGCCTGCCCGTCTTTTGCTGCACGACCGTAGCCCGTGTTCGAATTTTCCGATCACAAACGATATCGCTGATCCTGATCTTCACCAGATCACATCCACGAACTTACTGTCGATGGCGAGGTCAAAAAGCGCCCGGTCGCGGACCCGCCCATTCTGATCGAGAAAGAAGCGGATCGCCCATATCTGACGGGGTTTGAGCGCTCGCTTTGCACCAACTTTGCGCCCGGCGTTCCACGACACCTGAACCGCACCGGGATTGCCGGAGGCCAGTTTTCTTAAATTAGGCAGCCAGTGGGACGTCGTCCAGCATAGCGTAGTAGCGTTGCTCGGCTTCGACGGGAGGAATGTTTCCGATCGGCTC
>NZ_JBYNTR010000015.1:0-40658 GCF_057784955.1 Novosphingobium sp. BAM6
TTCCGTAATCTGGGCCACCGCATCACGCTTGAACTCATCGCTGAAATTGGACTTCCCCATCGTCGTCTCCTGTCCTCAAAATTAGGATAGAAGGCGTCCAGAAATCTAGGGGCTACTCAGTGTGCAGCTGGTTTTGCCGCGCATAGTGGCAATCAACCTATTGTATCCCCCCGGTAGGATGTTAAGGCTTCGCCGCCTTGAATTGAAAGATCATGAGTTTCTCCACCGATGCCGGTCAAGAAGTCTGTTTGCCTAAGCCTCCTGGTCAGCCTCGCGGGCTGTGCATCACTTCCGACGAGCGGTCCGACAGGCAAGCAAATCGAGAAATCGGCACTGGCTCCAAACACGGGCTTGCCAATCGAAGTTCGAGAAGTCGTGACCGCTGCGGATATACCCGCATTAGCGGCCAAACGTACGAGCATCCTTCCTGAATTGCCCCCTCCACCCACGGATATGGTCGGACCAGGCGATGTCTTAGATGTCACCATCTATGAAGCAGGCGTAACGCTTTTTTCAGGCGGCAACCCTACCGGACTTCCCAGTCAGCTAACCGCAGGCCCCGGGGTGCAGGCACAAAAGCTTCCCCCTAGCCGAGTGGATGACAATGGCGACATTGTCATCCCATATGCTGGTAAGTTGCATATACTGGGACATACTGTCGGTGAAGTTGAAGGGATGATCCGTAATTCCTTGCGACGCGTCTCCCAGAATCCGCAAGTTTTGGTTACCCTAAGCCAAGCCATCACAAACTCGGTAATCGTGGGCGGAGAAGTCGCAAAACCTGGGCGCCTAGTCCTACAGACAAATCGTGAAACACTCTCGGACGTAATCGCTCTTGCCGGCGGTTATCGCGGAAATGCAAGGGACCTGACGCTCCGAATCTCGCGGAGCGGCAAAACTGTAGACACCCGTCTTGGCGAACTACTGGAAAATCCCAATCTCGATATCCGGGCATATCCCGGTGATCGCTTCCTTTTGATAAACGATCCCAGATCATTCTCGATCTTGGGTGCTCCTGGGCGTGTAGAGCAGATGCCCTTTTCTCATTCAGGCATGTCACTAGCGGAAGCTGTCGCTGCTGCTGGCGGGGCCAACCCTAACTTAGGTGATCCCGCTGCAATTTTTGTGTTCCGTTACGTTGTTGATGGCCAAGGACATGAAATCCCCATCGTGTACCATTTGAACATGATGACAGCAGGCTCGTATTTCCTAGCCCAACGTTTCGCTATGAAGGACAAGGATGTACTCTACTTCGGGAATGCACGGGCAAACCAGCCCAGCAAGCTATTCCAGCTCGTCAGCCAGCTATTTACACCTGTCCTGACCGTAACTACGGCAGTTGCCGCAGTGAATAACAATTGAATAACAAAAATACATATTTTCTTAAATTAAAATTTAATTTTTCATAATAGTGCTTCAACGGAGCCGTCACAATATTATGGTGCCAAAACGCATTCTATTCGTGTCCGACAGCCTTGGGACACCTATCCATGCAAGGGGCATATTCAATTTTAGCTACGGGGTTGTTCAGATCCTGTCCGATCTTGGATTCCACATTGATCTGCTGGTCGAGCCACCGTCGACGGGCATTTTCAGCCATGTCTCAGCGAACAATGTTTCCACGCTGAGCAGCATCCAAGAAGTAGCGCTGGTAACCGACATCTTCCGTCACTTTGAGGGTGATCGGTTCCGTTTTGATTGGCATTATCCCGATCCGAGCTTTCAGCGCCTTTGCAATCAGCACCGGGACCTTGCCGAAGTCCAGCTACGGATCGAGGATGGCCGGCGGACAGTTCGACAGCGCAGGCTGTGTCTGAAGAAGGAATTCACCGCCGAATACATTGCATCGCCCTTGACCCGACACCTTAATCTGTTCGATGGTTTTATGCTGTCGCAGGCCATTTATTCTGAATCGTTCCGGCGGTCCATTCACGGACTCAAACCTATTGTCGTTGACGCAGCGGGGTACGACTTCGTCTTCGTCGATACACCGCATGCCGTCGACTTTATCAACATCGACGATTCCGCGATCGCCTTCGTGGTGCACGACGTCATCCCGTTGTTCGAAATCACCATGGGATACGATTGGCGCGAAATGTTTGTGAACAAACTTTCGGCGACCGCGCACGCCGACCGCAACGGCATTTTTGTTTCCGAGACGACGCGAGCTTACTTCACCAGCCTCTATGAGGGCATGGTTCTGAACACGAGTACGATCATCTATCCGCCCGTTCGCAAAGAGGTCGTGGAGAGCGCGAATGCCATGGGCCGCCGAACCGTTTCCGACTACATACGCGGGATAGAAAACAATAAAGTCGTGGAGTTCGCGAACTATACGCTCCAGCCCCCCCCAGAGGCATCAGCGAAAGAGAAGGGTCGGCGCACTCCGGAAGCGAAGAACCTGACCATCAGATGGGATGGAAGTCTCCCTTACTTCTGTACAGTTCTGTCGGACGAACCGAGGAAGAATATCAAGGTCCTCGTCGAGGCATCCAAAAGGCTGGTCGGTCGAGCGAACATCATCGTGATGGGCCAGATCGACGGCAATGCCCATATGGATAAAAAGCCGGAACAACACCCCAATCTACATTTCACCGGCTATGTCTCAGATGCCCAAAAGTTCGATTTGCTGAGTGCCTGCGAAGCGTTCATCTTTCCAAGCTTCTCAGAAGGGTTCGGAATTCCAATTATCGAGGCAGCATTATTCGGAGCGCCTATCATCTGCTCCGATATCCCGGTCTTCCGGGAAGTGACCAACGGCTTGGCTGCATTCTTCGATCCCTCCTCCCCAGACGATCTGGTGGAAAAGATCGAGAGCGTGCTACGCGACCCCAACGCCCGCAACGATGGCGAACAGTTGCGCCAGTTCGCAAATCAACAGTTCGTCCAAGACTCGCTAAAGGAGAGACTGGCCGAGGTTTTTCAGCGGGTTGGTGATTGATCATGACTGAGACTACATATTTCGAAGCTCTCGGCTTGGGCAAGCTTATCGCGCGCCTGCACGAAGCTTTTCCAAAAATCCTCGAAGTCGATTATCTTGATGTTTGCGGAATTGAAAAAAACGACATCCTAACCAAAGCCGATGCGGCACAGGTTCGGGCACTGGGTGGCGCGCTAGCCCTGCTCCAAAAGAACGGATTCCTGCTTGGCTACTTCTACGAAAATGAGGAATTCCGGTATTATTGGGACTGCCAATTGACGATCCGGGGCTTCAACGCGATTGATAGTGTGCTGAAGAAGTCGGCAGAACCTTTGGATGCAGGTTCGATCCTTTCCGTCTTCGAGCATGTTTCCGACTGATTTTCGGGCATCCTTCGGATCAAGGGACAAGCCGGCACGTTGAAATACCACGTGCCGGCAACGGAGAGATCATGACCAAGTTCGCCAGTACCAGTGACAATTCCCGTAATGCGTCGATGACGAAGGACCCGGAATTGCTTACCTGCCCCAATGGCGCACTGCATCGACGCACGGTCTATCTCGACATGACTGATTTGCTCGAATACGTGAAACAAAATAATACGGTTAGCGGCATCCAGCGCGTGGTTGCCAACCTGATCGAGCACGGGCCGAAAGCCGCACAGTCCTGCGGTGTACGCTTGGAGCTGGTTGCTCCCGAATATGATCGTCAGCGCATTTACGCCGTTGATCGCGCCAAGGTGCTTGAAATGCTGGCTGCCTTGCACGAGGCCCACCGCGATCGCGGTCCACTGAATGAGGCCATCGCTGCGGTGTACGAAAGCCGCACCATGGTAGTACCCATGCCAGGGGACGTCTTCACTATCGCAGGCGCTTTCTGGATCTACGACGACTATGACCTTCTCCATCGTCTCAAACGCAGAGGCGTAGGCGTAGTAACATTCATCCATGACCTGATCCAGATCAGCCATCCCGAATTCGTGTTCGAGGCGGCGACCCGGCAGTTTCGCCGGACTCTGGTCGACATCATCCTATCGTCGAGTGGTGTACTGACCAACTCCCGGTACGTTGAGCAGGATGTACGCCGCTTCATTCGCGACAGGTTGGACATCGAGCTGCCGGTCCAGGCCGTTCCGCTTGCCACCGAACTCGCACCGCAAGAACCCAAAGGGTTGGAACTGAGCGCAGAAGTCGCAGCAATTCTGGGCCAGCCTTACGTGCTGTCAGTCTCGACCATCGAAATCCGTAAAAACCACGCTTTCATGGTCAAAGTTTGGGAGCACCTGATCGAGGAGGGGGTAGAGCGACTGCCTGACCTGGTGTTCGTCGGGAAGATTGGTTGGGATATCGATCCTTTTATCGAACACCTCAAAGCTACAGGAAATCTCGGCGGCAAGGTTCGCATACTGAACAACGTCTCCGATTTCGAACTGGCCGAACTTTACCGTCACGCCGCCTTCTCCATGTATATGAGCTTCGTAGAGGGCTTCGGGCTGCCGGTGGCAGAAAGCCTTGCTCACGGGGTGCCGTGCATCGCTTCGAACCGCTCCTCCATGCCTGAGGTAGGAGGGCGTTTCGCACGTTATCTAGACCCTCAAGATATCTCCGGCGGCGTTGCCTTGGTCCGGCAACTAATCGAGGATCCCGCCGCATTGGAAGCATGGCGGCGCGACATCGTAAATCACTTCGAGGTACGAACCTGGGAAACGTTCACGGAGACCTACATGGCCCGTCTTCTCTCGGTTCCGGTCCCTGCGAAGAAATCGCTGACGCAGCTATCATCCGGAAAAATCTATGGAATGGGGCGCTGGGAAGTCGCGCGCCGAGATATACAAGGCGAGAAGCTGACTTATCTCGTCAACAGCCGCGTCAACGGTTGGTGCCCCAATGAGGACTGGGGTTGTTGGTCCGCATCGCCGCAGGCCACCCTGGCATTCGCAACAAACTTGCCGGCCGGTAACGCAGTTACCGTCTATGTCATGGTCAAAGCGCCGAGAAACCAAGATGTTAATCTTACCGTCGAAGTCGGCGACAAGACTCATTTTCTGGGGATGGTATCTAATTCTGCTCTCTGGAAGACTTTTGACTGTGAAGTTGGTGGCAGAGGCGAGCTTTTGTTATCATTAAGGTCTGACAAGGCGATGCCGGAAAAGGCAGAGGGACGCAACCTTTACATTGGCCTTCTAGGTCTAGCCTTTTGCCAGCGCGAAGACTCTTTGGCACGCCTTTCGCTTGTAGAAACGATAGCCTTTGACCGGCGCCGCATGGGTCGCCCGCAGAAAGTGTCAAGGCCTGTCTTTACTGGCGAGACAGAGAAAACTCCCCGCGAGCACGTCGATACCGAATGGTATCTGGAGTATTATCCCGACGTCCAACTACTCGATATGGCGGCCGATGAGCATTATCATTGGATTGGAAAGCGGATCGGCCGTAAGCCAAATCAGGCTGCGCTTGCGGAGGCGGAAAAGCAGCAACCTGATCCCTTGGGGTGCGTCGAGCACTGCTAGAGCGGTCTCGACGCCGCAACTTATTGCGGGTTCAGAGTTTACGCCCTTCCGAGAGGCCATGCTCGATATAGTGGAGCAAGGGATCCATGCCCGCGTGAGCCACGTCGGGGTAGCGTCGCAGATAGGCGCTGCCATCGAAAAGGCCGGCCTTGGCAAGCCGGCGGCGTTCGTTGCGAATATGCCAGACGACCGGCATTATCCCCCATTTGGCTGGGCGAGACAGAGTGACCAGGAGAATCTTGCCGAACCATTTTAACTGTTCGGCGGCATCCTTGGTTTCTGCTTCAAGATCCCGGACAAGAGCAGTCAGAGTCACAATTTCACGGCTTCGTTCCTCAAGTCTGCGCTGGAGCAAAGCACGAGCCTGAAGGTCTCCCGAAAAGGGTTCCCCGTCTACGCTATCCACGGCATAGCGGCTCTGTTGCGCAGCAGAGCTACGCTCGCGCTGTCTGAGGATATCTTGGCGAACCGACTGAGCAATTTCGTTCGCGCGAGCAATGAGCGCATCGACCTCTGACAGTCGGGCTGCAGTGTTGTCGTCGTCAACTTTCATGAGAAAAGCTCGCGTTCATTCTGATGCTAAATGAAGCCACAACCAAGACGGTAACACCGATGCTTACACGTCAGAGGCCTCGTTGATAACAAGGAGGACGCCTTAGCAACTCGTGTTCGGGAACACAATTGCTAGCATTTCTCGGAGATCGAAATACTAGCAGCCCGCGCCCGTTTCCGACCACGACGGTGGCGAACCGACAATTCTTTCTCCCGATACAACCGGTAGAGCTTCTTGTGGTTCATGGTCATCCCCTGGCGTTCCAGCATGATGCCGATCCGGCGATAGCCAAAGCGACCGCACTGGCCTGCGACCTCACGCATCGCGGTCCGGATGGCTCCGTGGTCCGGCGGGCGTTCGCGCCGGACCGTTTTGGGATCGACACCGATCAGGACGCAGGCCCGGCGCTGGGAAATCGGATAACCTTGAGCACTGCGTCTCGCCGCAAACCTGGTGTCGTCAGGCTTTTCTCAACAGATCCTTCAGGATCACATTGTCGAGTATGCTGTCGGCCAGCAGCCGCTTCAAGTTCCTGTATCGAGTGCCGGCTGAGATCGGTGCCTTTCGGGAAGTACTGGCGGAGCAGGCCGTTGGTGTTTTTATTCAAGCCACGCTGCCACGGGCTTTGCGGACGGCTTCGGCTCCATGCCCGGCGAGCGGCGGCCCATTTTTGATCCCTTGAACCCCGCCCAGGTCGCGACATAGGTGAAATCCGAGACCCAGAGCATATTCGGCGCCGGAGCATGGAACTGGCGATTGACCTGATCCAGCGGGCATGGCGCTGCCTTATCGGCAATCGTGGTGCGCACCGGCTTACTCCGGATCACCCCTTGCAGGCCAAGGTCTCGCATGAGCCGTTGCACGGTGCAGCGAGCAACATCGAAACCCTTGCGCTTCATCTGCCGCGACACCTTGCGCACGCCGAAATTCTCCGCAAACACGCGCAAAACCTCGGGCCTCAGAGCCTCGTCTCGTCGAACGCGTGCGGATTGCAGCGCGGGGTCGCGTCGTTTGGCGACACGCTCATGATAGGTGGATGGGGCGATCAGCAGAACCCGGCAGATCGGCTCGACCCCATAGGTATCGCGATGTTCATCGATAAAGGCGATCATCGTTTGAACGGGCGGTCGAACTTCGCCTGGGCAAAATATGCCGACGCCTTGCGAAGGATCTCGTTCGCTTGCCGCAATTCGCGGACCTTACGTTCAAGCGCCTTGAGCTTTTCGGCTGTCTCCGTCGGCACCCCGCCGCGCTTGGCGCTGTCCACCTCGGACTTCTTCACCCATTCCAGCAGCGTGTGCCCGGAACACCCGATCTTATCGCCGCCCAGCGGGAAGGATAATGACCTTCGTGATCCAGAACCATGCGGATCGCCCGCTCGCGAACCTCGGGCGCAAACTTGTTCGTCGTCTTGCTCATCGTAGACCCTTCCTCTCAGGAGTTAGGGCTTCCGGCAATCCCGGCGTGGTTTATCATGACGGTTGCGACTTGCTTTCCCGGAAGCAAAGCACCGCGTAGCGGTGCATCTGAAGTTGCGGTCTTCGAAGGTTTTTAATACTGGATGTGGGGTTGCAGGCTTGCTCGTCAGAGCAGGGTCTGTTGGTCGGTTAGGCCAACTCCTTTTGTGTTGGGTTTAATAGATTGGGTTAGGGGTTGCGGATCGATATGAGACTCGCGCTCGCTTTCAAGAAAAAGAACCCTGTCTGCCTGCTCCAATCGCTTGTCTAGGACTGCTCCCAACCGAGCCAGAACCTTGCCCAGTGCGCCTCCGACATGGGCCTCGGCCAGCTCCTTGCAGGACAGCGATTTCACCATGGTCTGCATATGCTCAGCATGCTCCTGTTTCCGGTGCTCGGCATCCGCAGGGAGGGGGGCAGGGCGCAACCGACGGGGCAGATAGTCCAGCACGATGCGCGGCAGGAACGCGCGATAGGCATTGGAGGTCTGTTCGTACCGCGGGCCGGGGCCTTCGGCATCCTCGATACGTTTGAAGCGACGCTGGCGCAGTAGGAAGCCGATATTCTCCAGGATTTTCAGAGCACGCGCCACTGTGGCACGGCCAAGCCCGGTAACGTCGGAAAGCCGATCATAGCTGGGGTAGGCCCGCCCGCCGTTGAGCCGGGACAACGTCAGGATCTCCTCGAAGACGCGCACGCTAGCGGCCGTCAGCGTGGTAAGCAGGGTTTCGGTAGGGGTCAGCACGCGCAGCCCCGCGCGCGCCTCACGCCGCAGTTGGCGCCCGGTGTCGAGGATACGCCGCGCCGCGCGCAAGACCCGGTCGGTCTCGCCCTTGGCAGGTGCCACGAAAAAAGCGTGCTCGAATGTTCCGGCCTCGACACTGTCGCGCAGCACCCGCGCGCCGGTACGGTGGGGCGCTCTGCGGCTACGGTTTTTCGTACCGACAGCCCCGCGCTGCGCACTCGTTGCCTGCATCAGAGCCGTGTTTAGCGCTGTTCCCAGGGTATGCGTTGCCATTCGTCCCTCCACGAGAGGGCCGTCATCGAGACAAAAAGAGGGCGTGGCGCGAAACGCGCATCCTTGTACGGAAGATCGCGATGGTGTAGAGGGAGATCACAAGGTCGATTGTGAGCAACGTTTGGCGACGTTTCTCTCTACTCATCCAGGATGCCCGGCCTTCGTGCCGGGCTTTCTTTTAGGTGATCACGGCCAGTCCCTTTTCCCTCAAATCCGATCCCAAAACCGATAGCGCGAAGCTATCGGCATCGGATGTCAGCCGATTGCTACAGTGCGTGACAGTTGCAGCAATCCGCAGGCGTCGAAAGGCACTACCGTTCGTGCTAACGAGTAGGAAAATGAAAAATCGTTCGTGCTATCGGATAGGAATTGGCCCGCAGATTCGTGCTAACAGATAGGAATTCCTCCGGCCAATTCGTGCTTTCGCGTAGGCAATGGTTTCCGCAGACGAATCAAGCCTGTCCCGCCTCGCATCACGGGCCCCGTATTTCTGATGCGTGGTCTCATTCCGGCGCGATCGGCCTGCCTTCGAGCCGGGCCACCGCATGGCGCACCACTTTGTCTAGCGCCTCTTCAGAGAAGAACCCGCCAGGGATCAGGCAACGCTCGATCAGCACCCGCCGGAAAGCCGCAAAGGTCACCTCGTCCGGCGCAACAGGATTGTTCCAGAAGGCATCGAGCCCGTCCTGACAGGTAAGATCGGGCACATCATAGACGGCGTGCCCCAATACCACCACCGGGACACCGGCGGCCAGCGCGAACGTGCCGCTGGTGCTGTTGACGGTGACCATCCCCAGCGCGCCGCGCGTCACCGGTACGATGTCGCCCCAGGCCAGATAGTCGACACGATCCGCCACACCAAAGCGCGCGGCCAGATCGGCAACTTCCTGCTCCCAGTCGCGCACACCGTTGTCAAGCGGGTGCTCCTTGACCACCAGGCGCGTGCCCGCAGGTGCATGGGCTGCGAACGAGGCGATCACCAGCTGAATCGCCGGCAGCATCCCGGCAAACGGGGAGTGCAGACGGATCTGCGCGTCGGAATCGAGCTGGAGTGGGAACAGGAAATAGGGCGCGGCGGTCTCGGCAAGCCGCGCGAGCAACTGTGCGGACGACACTTCGCGCTCCTTGCGGCGGCGCAGCTTGCGCCACCACCCCATGCCCTCGACCACAGGGTGCCAAGGCCGGTGGTTACTCCATCCCGGATAGCGCCAGCGGGTGAGCACGTCGGCGGCATTGTAGATGAGGCCCTCCAGCGCGCGGCGGCGGAACGAGGAAGGCACCTGCGCATGCGGTGGTACCGGGGGCAGGGCGGCAGCCGTCTCGCGATACCATACCGGATCGCGCGGCAGCGAGGAGTGCCCGTTGACCCCGCCCAGTTCTAGTGTCACCCAGTCGGGCCGGATATAGCCTTCGTCGAAGACATGGACCGGCACACCGGCTTCGCGGCACGAGCGGATCGCGGGCATGTGATGATCGCGGCAGTCACCGAACAGGACGACGTCGGTAATGCCCTTGTCCTGCAGGATCGCCGCAAAGGCTTGCGGCCATTCCTTCAGCGTGCCGCGATATTCGATCCCGTTCGGCAGGCGCCAGAACGCCCGGTCCCCGCCGTTGAAGTTGACCTTGTGGACCTTGTGGCCTTCGCGGACGAGCTGCTGGCCCAGACGACGGAACAGCGGTCCCATCAATCCCTGCAACAAAAGGACGGTGCGTGGGGACTGCATCGTGCCGCCCAAAGATTGATCTGCCGCCACAGCTTTGAAATCAGGCATCCGAAAAAGACGTGCTCCCTAGGGACATCGCCATTGAACGCAGAGGTGCGGGCCGCAGCCGCTATCTCCGGCGTTTACTGGCGAGACTGTCTTTCAAGGCGTTAGGCCTGCGAACGGGAAGCAGCAAGCGCCCAGTCTCTCGCGGCCGTGGATTGGCGACGAACGGAGTTTGCCCCCTGAACGCTGCGCGCCATACGCCGGGAGCCAGTACCGGATGACAGTATCGGCCATCGCCGTTATGACGCCTCCCGGTTGCCCGCAGACGGGCCAGACACAGGCGATGGCACGATCCGACAGTGATTTTCGAGGGACCGACATTCGCCGTGACGATCGCTGGCGCACTGGCCGGATCGATAGGGCTCGACGCGCTGGTGCGTCCCCGTGCCGCCGGAAGCCTGCGGGCAGGGCAGGGGCTGTGGCTGCTCGCCTGCATGGTCGTCGCGCTCTACGGGTTATTCCTGGGGCTGACCGGCAATGGTGCCGTCGCCATGGTGCTGACCCTCGCCATGCAGGCCTTGTTCGCGGTGGCTTCCAACGCCAAGCATGCGATGCTCGGCGAGCCGCTGCTATTCTCCGACCTTGCGCTGATCGGCGCAGTGTTTCGCCATCCCCAGTTCTACCTGTCCGCGGTGCGCCTGTGGCAGCGCATCCTCGCAGCGCTCGTCGGTATGGCACTGGTGGGCGTGGTCGTCTGGCTTTCGCATGCCGATCCGGTTGCGCATCTGACGGGCACCGCCTTGCTGGCAGGTGGACTGGGTACCCTTACGCTGTCGCTGCGCTTGCCATGCTGGCAAGCTCTGGCACGCAGGCCCGATGCGGCGGCGGATACCCGGCGGCTCGGCCTGTTTCCCACGATCCTGCTCTACTGGCGGCGCTGGCGGGCAGAGCCGGACCCGGCCCCTTGCGCCGAAGCTGAACGGCACACACCTCCCAAACCGCCCGAACTGGTCGTGGTGATCCAGTGCGAGAGCTTCGCCGATCCGGCCGAGCTGTTCAACGATCCCGCCCGCACACTGCCCGGCCTGGAAGCCGCCCGCGCCCATGCCCTGCAATGGGGCAATCTCGAGGTCAGCGGCTTTGGCGCCTATACCATGCGCACCGAATACGGGGTGGTATTCGGCCGCGACGAGGCCGCGCTGGGCTTTCGCCGCTACGATCCATTTCTGACCGCGCTGGGGGAGGGGAGCTATGCCCTTCCGGCCCGGCTGAAGGGCTGGCGCTCGCTGTTCGTCCACCCGCACGATATGCGCTTCTACGGGCGCCACGAGATCATGCCCGCAGGCGGTTTCGCCGAACTGGTGGGCGAGGATCGCTTCGCCCCGCCGGGGCCGGACGAGGGGCGCTACGTTACCGACGCGGCCATGACCGAGGTGATCCTCAAGCTGGCCGCAGAGGCCGCGCAGCCCAGCCTGCTCTATGCCGTCACCATCGAGAACCACGGCCCCTGGGCGCCCGATGCCCACGGCGGCGGTGCGCCCGATCTGGTGGAAAGCTACCTGCACCTCGTGCGCCATGGCGATGCGATGCTGTCCGCGCTGACGCAGGGACTTGCCGCCCTGAACCGTCCGGCGCTGCTGGTGTTCTTTGGCGATCACCGCCCCAGCATTCCCGGCGCCTCGGTGCCCGGTGGCGCCCGGCACACGCCTTACGTGATGGTTCGCCTCGACGGCGAGGGCAGGGTGATCCCCGGCGATCACCGCCGGGCAGACCTTACGCCTGCGCAGTTGCACCATGCGGTGCTCGATACGGTGCTGGGCACGATCGTCTAAAGTCGTTTACCTAAAGTATAAGTACTTAACTTTTGGAAAGAATCGCAGCCATCGTGGGGACTGGCTGCAACACCTGAATCCCCTTGTCACAAGTTCACCCCGTTTCAGAGCATTTTGCCTTGACAGGGATACCCACCTATTGTCCTGCATTGCAGCAATGCGCGCGCCGGTTTCCAGTTCACAACGCATCAGGCTGTTCAAAAGTGAGCGCCTGGAAAAGCTTACGCTGATCTCGCCACGCACGTTCGCGCTGAGCTGGGCGGTACTGCTCCCCCTGATCGCCTGCGCCGGATGGTTCGGCGCCGGAGAGCGAGCCCCCGATCCCCTGCCGATGGCAGGCCTGATTGTGAGCGGCCTGATCGCCTGGACGCTGTTCGAATACGCGATGCACCGCTACCTGTTCCATCTGGAATCCGAGGTTCCGGCGCTCAAGTGGTTCGTCTACCTGATCCACGGCAACCATCACGCCAGCCCCAACGATCCGATGCGCGGGCTGATGCCGCTGCCGGTGAGCGTAGGTATCGGCGGGCTGATCTGGCTGGCCTGCCTTGCCGCGCTGGGCGCCAGCGGCACCTGGCTGTTTCTGGGCTTCATGATCGGCTACGTCTTCTACGACGCGATCCACTTCGCCTGTCACCAGTGGCCGATGCGCGGGCCTGTCGGCGGCCTGTTCAAGCGCCATCACATGCGCCACCACTATGTCAACGAAGATGCCAACTTCGCGATTTCGGCGCTGTTCTGGGATCGCGTGTTCGGGTCGCGCATCCGCTCGCTGAAGCGCGAAGAAACCCAAGAGTAGCACGTCGTGAACTGGCAAAAGCAGGTCAATGCGCGGGGCTGGAAAGTCCCCTTCGTCAATAAATCGCTGTTCCAGATCGGCAAGGAACTGCGCCCCAAGGTGGACGCAGTGATCATGCGCAATTCGCGCATTCCCGACGCTGCCGTACAGGACAAGGCGTTCTTTCCCTGGATCGCCGAACTGGAGCGCAACTGGGAAGCGATCCGCGACGAGGCGGTGCGCATCCGCGCCGAGGATATCCCCTCGCTGGGCGACATCTCGTTCGATCACGGCCGCATCGCCGCCGACCGGCGCTGGCGCGCGTTCTTCCTAAAGGGCTACGGCTACCGCATGCCCAGCAACGCAGCGCGTGCGCCGATCACCGCCGCGCTGATCGAGAAAGTGCCGGGCCTCGTCACCGCGAACTTCTCGGTTATGGAAGCGGGCGGTCATATCCCGCGCCACTGGGGCATGACCAAGGGCATGCTCACCTATCATCTGGCGCTGCAGGCCCCGCGTGAGCCCCAGAAGGCCCGCATGCACATCGAGGAAGGCGAGACTCTCCACGTCCTGCACTGGGAGGACGGCCAGTCCTTCCTGTTCGACGACATGTTCAACCACGAAGTCTGGAACGAGAGCGAGGACGATCGCTATATCCTCCTCATCCAGATCAAGCGCCCCTGCCGGTTCTGGGGAAATCTGATCCAGAACGTGTTCCTGGGCGCGGTGCGCCATTCGCGCTTCGTGAAGGATATCCGCCTCGCGATCGAGCGCGAGGCGAAGGCCAGACAGCCCGCCTGAGCAGGTCCCGCCGCGCATCGCTCTATACCGATGCGACGCCCGGCAACTTCAGATGATAGCGCGCATAGCGCCGTTCGCCGGTCCGCTCCAGCGCGCCCAGTTCGACGAGCTCTGCCAGATCGCGGGTCGCCGTGGCGGAAGCGGTATCGGTGATCGTGCGGTAATTGTGCGCGCTCAGCCCTCCCGTAAAGCCATCCGGCCCTTCGGTCAGCATCCGGATCAGCGCCTTTTCCTGACGCGAATTGATCCGGCCCCGGAGGCGATCGAGCAGCCGCGTCTTGCCGATCAGGAAGCCGATGCTCGCAATGGTGCGGCCCTGCGCTTCCAGAACGATATCGGCAAACCACGCCAGCCAGGAATCAATCCGGTTGCTCTGGCTGGCGCGTTGCAGCTGCGCATAATAGGCCTTGCGATGCCGGTGGACGGTGGCGGCCAGCGCCGTGAGGGTAGGGGCCTCCAGACTTTGCGCCAGCGCCTTCTCCGCAATCGCGCGGCCAAGGCGTCCGTTCCCGTCCTCGAACGGGTGGATCGTCTCGAACCACAAGTGCGCGATGCCTGCCCGCGTGATCGCCGGCAGGGGCGAGGGGCCTTGCGGCGCGCTGTCGTTGAACCAGGCTATGAACCGCGCCATCTCGGCAGGCACCGTATCGGACGGCGGCGCCTCGAAATGGACGCGCGGCGCGTGCAGGGCGCCGGACACGATCTGCATCGGATCGGCATGGCGGCGATACGCCCCTATTTCCGCCAGATCGCGACGGCCATTCATCAGCATCCGGTGCCAGTCGAACAGCGCATCGTCATCGAGCGGCTGCGCATAGCGGCGATAAAGATCCGCCATCAGTTCCGCCGCGCCCGCTTCGGCAGGGCTGGAGCGGCGTCTGTCCGCCGAGAAACCCAGCTGGCGCGCGATCGACGACTGCACACTGGCACGGTCGAGCACTTCCCCCTCGATGGCCGAGCTTTCCACCATCTCCTGCGAGATCAGCTCGATCACCAGCCCCTGACGCGCATCCCCTTCGAGATGACCGAGCGAGCCGACGACGACACCCGCCCCCTTCAGGAAACGCATCTCAGCAGCCTGCAAGGGCGCGGGATCGAAGCCAAACCTCGGCCAGTCGTGAAGTTGCCAGTTCCAGCGCATGATCAATAGGACACCTTTCTATCGATCATAATATGGCAAATTTATGATTTATAGAAGGGCCGCTATCGACCGCGCTGAAATCGTGGGTCAAGCCTCCATCATACGGCAACCCACTTGCGCCGGCGCAAATCGCGCAACCTCGCCCGTCAAACCGAGTTCAGGTGCTTCAGCCAGTCTCAAGGTTCAATCTACCCTTGTGGCCACACTTGGGCACCAAACCATATCCTGCGCTAGCCAACAAAACCCATGTAACGAGCCACGCCGCTACATTCCGCATATCATCACCTACCGGTATAGCGGGATCGTCCGCTTGCCATGCAGCGTGTCCGGCAAGACTTCCGGAGCATTGGCGAGAAGGGGAACGGAGCTGTCAAAGCCGTGAAATCTTGCGCCAGCGCAAGCCCCCGTCTGTCAGCATTGATATTCGCGTTATCCAGCGGCAGCCCTAGGCCCCGAGTTCCTCGACCACCTGCGCGAGGATGGCGATGTGTTCGCTCCAGCTTGGGTTGTGCCAATGGGGGAGGCGCGCCATCTGGGCGTGATACAGCGGACCACACGCGGCATGGTCGAGGATGGCGGCTTTCCAGCCCGGTCCGTCAAGCGGATCGAGATAGTCGGGCACGGGGCCGCCCACTTCGCGCAAGGCGTCCAGATTGCTGGCGATCACCGGCGTGCCGACCGACAGCGCCTCGGCCACCGGCATGCCGTAGCCTTCCGCGAACGAGGGCATCACCAATGCGCGGGCGCCGCGCAGCAAGGCCGAAAGGCGCGCATCGGGGCAGCCGCCCAGTTCCTCGACGTGATCGACCAGCGCGGGGCAACGTTCGAGCATGTCGACGATCTGCTCGTTCTCCCAGCCCCGGCGGCCGATGATCACAAGACGCGGCACCTCCTTGGGCGGCAGGGTTTCGGCCAGATGGCGCCACAAGTTGAGCAGCAGCAGGTGGTTCTTGCGCGGCTCGATGGTGCCCAGACACACGAAGTAGGGGCGGCCATCGGGGGCGACCTCGGGCGCGGCGGGGGGCAGCGCCTCTGTGCCCAGCAGCGCGACGTGGATCGGCGTGCCCGGTGCCAGCCAAGGCGCCAGCGCGCGGCCCGTTGCGGCAGAATTGACGATCGCCGCGCCATGGCTGGCCGCGCAGGCGCTCGCCACCGTCTCCATTCGCTTGCGGTGCAGTGCCGCACCGGAGGGGCGGGCATATTCGGGAAACTCGATGGGGATCAGGTCATGGACGAGGCACAGGAACTTCGCCTGCTCGCGCAAGAGGATGCGGTGCACCTTTGCCGCGTTCGTGAGGTGGTGCGGCGAGGCCTGCACGTAGACGGTCTTGCCCGCCGGCCCCGAGCCGATCTCCCGGCGCGTCGGCCGCAGCGCCAGAAGCTGGGGCAACACCGCAGGCAGCGAGCGCTGGCGCGGGGCATCAGCTTCGCTGGACCAGCGCTGCTCCAGCTCGTCCAGATAGGCGAGCGCCGCCTTGCGTGGCACGCGGCCATAGCCTGCCAGCGGATGGACCGCGGCAAAGGCCAGATCCTCGCCATAGCGGCCCAGCAAACCACGGGCATAGGCCATCTCCACCCGGTCCACCCCCGAAGGCGTCGAATAGCGCAGGCGCGAGATCAGGCGGGAAATGTCGAGGATGACGGTCATCGCAAACGCTTCATCAGCTGGCCCTGCCAGCGGCGCAGGGGCGCCAGCCATTGCAGGCGGTTGGTGGCGGTGGCGCTCCCTGATCCTATGGCGGCCATGCGCGCGACCAGCACTTCGGGCGGGCAGGGCAGGCCCGTCACCGGATCGAGATAGCGCGGGTAGAGGATCAGCACGCCTGCGACCAGCGCATCGAGCGAGAGCTTGCGCGTGCGACGCGCAGGGACCTCGCCCAGATCGCGGGTCAGCCCCCAGCCTGCATAGAACGGGGTGCCGTGGCAGATCACCTCGCGCCCGCGCATCAGGGCCTCGAAGCCGGTGAGCGAAGTGAGCACATGGACCGCATCCACCACGTCGAGCAGCGGCGCCATGCCCCCGCCGCGTACGATACAATCGGCATGGGCGAGGATTGCGGCATCGGGCACCTTGCCCTTGCGATGCCCGGCATCGACATCGGGGTGCGGGCGGAACCAAATCTCAGCCTCGGGTTCGAGCGCGCGGGCGCGACGCACGAGTTCGAGATTGGAGGTCAGTCCGCCGCCCCCGGCGCGCACCGACATGTCGTCCTCAACCTGCCCCGGCACGAGGACCAGGCGCCTGCCAGAGGATGGGCCGGGCATGCGTTCGGGGACGCTGGCGACGGTATCGGCGGCGTATTTGCTGATCCCGGCGCGCACGATGGTTTCGCGAAGGGCTGCGGCGCGCTCAAGCAGTCTCCGGGGGGTCTCTGTCGTGTTCAGTACCGTCTCAAGGTCGCTGGGCGCACGCGGGTCGAAATGGATGCCCGAGGCGTCCACCACCACCGAAGAGGGCGGCACGAGATCGACGCCCAGCCCCACCGACCGCACGAAACCGTCCTCCACCCGCACCAGCGGTACGCCCTGTTCGCGCGCTTCGGCAAGCAGGGCAGGGGACACTCGCGAAGGCCAGATGGCAACGCTGCCCTTTACCTTGCGGGCGATCCGCAGCGCGCGCGCAGCGGAGGGCACGATCGCCAGGCGGCGCGCCGGATGCCACAGGAAACGTCGGATTTCCGTGCGTTTCCACCATGCCATGCCGCAGGCAGCTGCAATTGGCCGGTTGGCCTCCAGCGTCCGGCGCCACAGCGCCAGCAGTTCGATCACAGCCTCGATCGTCGACGGGTTGCCCGTGAACGGATCGCGCCAGACCGCGCCGCACAGCACCTGCGCCGTCCGTCTATCGAGCGTTGCATCGTCGTCTCCGGGCGCGCCGAAACGACCGGAGGAGAGCACCTGCACTGGCACCCCGGCGATGCGGGCGAGCGCCACCCACTCGTCATCGCCATGCGCGACAAGCCGCGTCGCATTTGGCAGGACCGACCACGGATCGACATCAGCGAACCAGACCTTACCGGTCAACGCCTTGGCCCATCGCTGTTTGCGCGAGGGCGCGATCCATAGCCCTTCATCCGCAGACAGGCGGCGGATTTCGGACACGTCCCTGGGGCGATAAAGGATACCAACAGGATACCTTATTGGTACGCCATCGGCCCAGAACGCGCCGCCCACGCGCGCCTCGCGCACCGCTGCGAACAGCGCGGTGGGATCGACAGGAACGGCCATCGCCGAAGGGCCATCGCCGGAAACGGCAGCATCGGCCCAGGGAAACGGCGGCGCGCGCAACAGGGCAAGCGGAAGCGTCACGGCCTGCGCGCCCATTCGGCCAGCGACAGCCCACCCTGCCCGTCACGGCGGATGATACCATAGCCCCCGGTCGGCAGCTTCAGGCCCGCCTCGCTGCTCAGGCCTGCGGCAAGCAGCGCAAACCGAGCCGCGCCATTGCTGGTCACGAGCAGGACAGGGCCTTGTTCAAGCGCGAACAGATCGCGCCATCCGGCAAGCCGCTCGTCCGCATCGACCCGCCAGCCCGGAGGCGGTACGCCTTGTTCGTCCCATGCCGCCAGCGCTTCGGCGCCAATCCGGGCGAGCACAGCTTCTTCGGTCCTGTTCTCGTCCGGTCCATGGTCGATCTCGCGCAGCCAGTCGCAGGTCTCGGCGCCCGGAGATGCGGGGAGATGGCGCAGGATGGCTTCTGCCGTCTGCCGCGTGCGCAACAGCGGGGAGACCAGAACCTTTGTGAAAACAAGGCTCTGTACGGCAAGAAACTCGGCCAGCGCCTTGGCCTGTGCCAATCCGGCATCGGTCAGCGGCAGATCGGTACGCGCACCAATCCGGCGCGGGGCCTCGCCGCTCTCGAACGTATTGCCGTGACGAACGATAACAAACATGGCGCCCGCGCTATCAGGCCGGGAAGGGATCGCCTAGCCGGGCGATGGTTTCTTCTGCCAGCGCGACATCGGCAGGCGTGTCGATCCCGGACATGGCATGGCTTGGCGGATCGACCGCGACCGTCATGATCGTGCGGCCTGCTTCGAGGAAACGCAGCTGCTCCAGCCCCTCCAGCGCCTCGTAATGCCCTTGCGGCGCGGCGCCGAACCACTCCAGCGCGGCCATGCGATAACCGTAAAGCCCCAGATGCTGCCACACCGGAGAGAGCGGGCCAGCCTCACGCAGTTTCGCCTCGTCGCGGATCGCAGGGAGGATCGTCTTGGAGAACCACAGGGCCCGGCCATCCACGGCCCGGATGCAGGTCGTCCCGCTGAACGGCACCTGCCGCTTGTGCGCGCGCAAGGCATCGAGACGCGCCCAGTCGAGCCGATAGACCGGCGTTGCCACATCGGCATGGCCTTCGCGCAAGGTTGCCACCAGTCCGGCCACGACAGCGGGCGGCACGAACGGCGCATCGCCCTGCAGGTTGATGACGAGGCCCGGCTTTTCCGCGCAAGCCAGCGCGGCAGCACAGGCCCGCGAGGAGCCGGAATTGCACGCCTCGGGCGTCATCACCGCCTCCACGCCGATGGCGTGTGCATGGTCGAGGATCCGCCGATCGTCGGTCGCCACCACCACCGCGCAATCGCCTGCGATATCGGCAGCGGCGCGGGCGACGGCAACAACCCGCTCAAGCAAGGTACGCCCGGCAATCGGCAGCAGCGGCTTGCCCGGCAGGCGGGTCGAGCCGTACCGCGCCGGCACGACGATAAGATCAGCAGGCTGGGTCACGCGTCTTTTACAGTGCTCTCTAGGCTTTCGTAACGCTTTCAGCCTCTCAGGCCACCCCGGTGCGCACGATGTCGTGCATATGGACGATCCCAGCCAGCTTGCCGTCCTGCTCGACGAACAGCACCGAGACGGCATTCTCGTTGAGAATGCGCAGGGCTTCGGATGCCAGCGTTTCGGGTGGGACTGCCAGCGGGTTCGCCGACATGTGCAGGCCGATATTGTCGGTAAGGTCATGCACGGCGATGCAGCGACGCAGATCGCCATCGGTGAAGGCACCGATCAGCTTGTCGTTCTCGTCGACCACGGCCGTGCAGCCATAGCGCTTGCGGCTCATTTCCAGCGTCGCACTGGTCAGCGAGGCATCGCGACCGACGCGCGGGATCGCCTCGCCCATACCCATGATCTCGCCCACGGTGGTGAGCTGCGCGCCCAGTTTGCCGCCGGGATGGAACACCCGGAAGTCCGAGGATGTGAAGCCCCGCGCCTCGATCAGCGCCACCGCAAGGGCATCGCCCAGCACGAGTTGCAGCGTGGTGGAAGATGTCGGCGCCAACTCGTTCGGGCAGGCCTCGCGCACGGGCGGCAAGGCCAGACAGATATCCGCCGCGCGGCCCGCCGTGCTGTCCGCATGCGAGGTCGCGACGATCAGCGTCACGCCGTAATGATTGCAGTAGTGCAGGATGTCGCCGAGTTCCGCCGTCTCGCCCGACCAGGTGATCGCCAGCACGATGTCCTGCTTGGTGATGACCCCAAGATCGCCATGGCTGGCCTCGCCGGGATGGAGATAGAGCGCCGAGGTGCCGGTGGAGCGCATGGTCGCGGCGATCTTGCGGGCGATGTGCCCGCTCTTGCCCATGCCGGTGACGATCACCCGACCGCGCGTGGCCGCCAATGCCTGGATCGCACGGTCAACTTCTTCGCGAAGGCCGGAGGATTCCAAGGCTATCCTGAGTGCGCCCAGCGCATCCAGCTCGATATCCAATGTCTTGAGTGCAGATACGGAATACCGCGTCCGGGAAAGAGCGCTTGTCATATCGTCACTCTTGTTAGGTTGTTCGGGTGCTTGCAAGTGCAAATTGTCGCGCAATGTATCAGCAATCGTTTCAGGCGTTTCGGTCGCGCAGTCCCCATCCGCCGAGGGTTGCCAGCCCCTGCGTTCAGGGCCAAGGGTTCGCCTGTGCGAACGATCGTCTGCCGCGTAAACCTTAAAGGTGCCTGCGGCATCGCGTGATTTCAGTATTTTAACAGGAAGAAACGGACCTGCCTGTCCGTCTCCCTGCCGACCGGGCCTCATACCATGATCCTTTGCGGACACACGATCACTCCTGCCACGCCGCTCTTCGCGATTGCCGGTCCATGCGTTATCGAAAGCGAGGCGCTGACGCTCTCGGTGGCCGAAACGCTGGCGAAGATTGCAGCACGGCTCGATATCCTGCTCATCTTCAAGAGCTCTTTCGACAAGGCGAACCGCAGTTCGGACAAGTCGTTCCGGGGGCTAGGCATGGACGAGGGCCTGCGCATTCTGGAAAAGGTTCGCAGCGAGACCGGCCTGCCGGTGATCACCGACGTTCACGAACCCGCGCAAGTGCCTGCCGTCGCGCAAGTGGTGGATGTGCTGCAGACCCCGGCGTTCCTCGCCCGGCAGACCGACTTCATCGCGTCCGTTGCCGCCTCGGGCAAACCGGTGAACATCAAGAAGGCCCAGTTCATGGCGCCTGCCGACATGAAGCAGGTGATCGCCAAGGCCCGCAACGCGGCGAGTGCAGCAGGGCATGATCCCGACGCCTTCCTGCTGTGCGAGCGCGGCACCTCGTTTGGTTACAACACGCTGGTCTCGGACATGCGCGGCCTGTCGATCATGGCCGAGACGGGATGCCCGGTGGTGTTCGATGCCACCCATTCGGTGCAGCAGCCCGGCGGCCTTGGCGAGCGGTCGGGCGGGCAGCGCGAATATGTGCCGCTGCTGGCCCGCGCTGCCGTCGCGGCCGGTGTCGCGGGTGTCTTCATGGAAACCCATCCCGATCCGGACAAGGCGCTTTCGGATGGCCCGAACGCGCTCCCGCTCGACCAGTTCGAGGCCCTGTGGACCAAGCTGCTGGCGATCGACGGGGTGGTGAAAGCCTGACGGTCGGCGGCCTTTATTTGCAGTTGCATCCGCTTCCCGACTGGCGCAACCCCACGCCATGGCCGCAGGCGACAAGACTATGACGATGGGAAAGGTGCTGCTGGCGCCTTTCTGGGCGCTGCAACTGCTGACCGGCGCGAAGAGCTTTCTCGACAATCCGCTGATCGGATCGCGGCGCCTCAACGCGCGCGGGTTGCATGTGAAGCGGGTCAGGCTCGCCGCCGCGCTGTGCGACTGGAGGCGACGGCGCCTCGCGCACAAGGTCCGGCCGGACTGGCGTGCGGCGTTCGATCGCGACGGCTTCGTCGTGATCCCCGATGTGGTGGCGCCGGAGCAATTTCCAGCCCTGCGCGCAGCGCTTCTGTCGTACGAGGCCCCGGCGCGCGAAATGCGACAGGGCGATGCCATCACGCGTCGCATGGCGATCGACCCGGCCATGCTTGCCGCGATCCCGGCGCTGCGGGCCCTGCTCGAACGCGAAGATATCGTCGCGCTGTTCCATTATGTCGCCAGCTTCCGCACCACGCCGCTGCACTATATCCAGACGATCGTCAGCCACGACGGCTCGAACGAGGCCGATCCGCAGGAGGCGATCCATGCCGACAGCTTCCATTCGTCGCTGAAAGCCTGGCTGTTCCTCAACCCCGTTGCCGAGGACGAAGGGCCGTTTACGTTCGTGCGCGGTTCACACCGCTTCACGCCCGAGCGTCTCGCCTGGGAACACCGCCGCTCGCAGCCCGATCCGCGCAGCATCGACCGGCTTTCCGCGCGCGGCTCGCCCCGCGTCTCCGAGGCCGAGCGCGAGGCGATGAACCTGCCTCCCCCCGAAGGACTGGCCGTGCCCGGCAATACGCTGGTGGTCGCCGATACCGTGGGCTTCCACGCGCGCGGACTTTCGGTCCGCCCCGGCGAGCGGGTGGAACTGTGGTCCTACGCCCGCCGCAATCCGTTCCTGCCCTGGCTCGGCGGCGACCTGCTCAGCCTGCCGGGCCTCGCCGAGCGCCGGGTGGGCTGGCTCTGGTCCCTGCGCGACAGGCTGGAGGCCCGCATCGGCCAGCCCTGGAAACCGGTCGGTGTACGAACACCGATGGATGGCGAAGGCTAACCTTGCCATTCGGTGTCATGTGTCCTGCAGTGCTGGCAAATCGTTCTGGGCGCGGCTAACCGTCCCAAGCTGAAAACCGTCTCCGGTTAGGCGTTTCGGACCGCAGCCCGGATGATCGCGCACAGATCGCGCTGTATCTCAGCAACCGAAGCGTTATCCGTTATGCTCAAGGCGTGACGCAACTCATGGAACTGGCCCATCCGGAGGCGTAGGAAAGCAAGGCGATCAGGATTTGGATCGCTCTTTTCCTCCTCCGCGTAAATGCGGGCCATGCATATCCCGATCACGTCATTGAAGGACTCTCTCACGGTCTCGTAGGCGATGCCCTGATCTTGCGTCCATTAGGGGGACGGTTCCATGTGGCTGGCCATAGCTTGCTGGGATCGGTGCTGGCCGGGCTGTTCATGTCAAACGGCGTCCTGCAAGCGTCGGATCGGCGGTTGCTCGCGCTGCATGGCGCACCACAGGTCATAGTTGGTTTGCAGGTTCATCCAGAAGCGCGCCTTGCTGGCCCCGGCCTTTTCGAGCCGGACCGCCAGATCGGGGCTGATCCCGGCTTTGCTATTGAGCACACGCGACATGGCCAGGCGGTCCGCCGCCTCGGTCACGGACAGGCCCAGGGGCTCGAAAACCGTTTCCTTCAGCACTTCGCCCGGATGGGGATGGTTATGGATCACGACGGCGTTCCTTCAATGGTAATCCTAATAATCGACCAGTTCCACATCGGCCCCGGTAAAGCGGAAAGTGACGCGCCAGTTGCCGTTGACGCAGACTGACCAATGGCCCTTCAGGTCGCCCTTCAGACCATGGAGCCGTAGGCCAGACTGGTTCATATCCTGCGGCTCTGTCGCCGCATCGAGGATGACCAGTATGATCGCCAGCCTTTTGGCATGGACGGCCTGAATGCCTCACGTGGAGTTGGTGCGGTAAAAGCTCTCAAGCCCTTTGTGTCGAAAGCCGATAATCATGGATTTATGTATCGCGACGCAATCGGGGTGCTTTAAGGGCTAGGCAGAACCTGCGGCATAAGATAGTTATAGCTAACTTAGCTAAGGATATTGTCATGCAGGTCACGGTCCATGCCGCAAAGACCAATCTTTCCAAGTTGATCGAGGCGGTTCTTGCAGGGGAAGAGGTTGTGATCGCCAAGGGCAAACAGCCGGTGGTCAAGATCGTCCCCTTCCCGCGCAGCCGGTTCAAGATCGGCGTGCTCAAGGGCCAGATCGCAGGGCCGGGGCCGGATTTCTTCGAGCCTATGGATGATGCGGAGCTGGCCCTCTGGGAGGGTGGCGACGAGTGAAGCATCTCCTGCTCGATACTCACGCCTGGGCATGGTCCATGACGGGGGATGCCCGCCTTTCCGCCGCCGCCATCGCGGCGATGGAACAGGCTGAAACCGTTTCGATCAGCGCGATCAGCCTGTTCGAGATTGGCCAGAAAGTCCGATTGGGGAAATGGCCAGAGATGGCCCCATTCCTCGACCGGCTGATTTCCTTGGTGGAGGAGCAGGGCGGGCGCATGGTGGAAGTGTCACCAGAGGCCAGCCTACTTGCTGCCACGATGGAATGGGATCATCGTGACCCCTTTGATAGGGTCATTGCAGCTACAGCGATTACACGAGGGCTAGTGCTGATTTCCAAGGATTCCGCGTTCAATGCCTTGGTAAAAATGTCAAAATGGCCGGGGCTAATCTGGTGATGGTCCAGGTGTTTGATCCCAGCATGTAACGATGTAAATTAGTCGTCATCGCAACGGAAGCAGGGCCTTCCCCTTCACTCCCGCTTAAAAGAAATGCTACAGGCCGTAGGGCGGATTACGTCGACCATCATCCTGGGTCATCCATGAATCTTGGGAAAGCACTGTGATGGACAGACCATCACATTCTGCTCCGGAGATTCGTGCTTTCGAGTAGAAATTAAATTCCGGAAAGCGCGCGACGGCCAAACTTCCCACCACCTGCTGCGCGGCGTTTTATGACAATCTTGGTCTTGGCCGCCCTTCGCCCACGTTTTCCTGTACTTTCAACATCATATGCCTCGTCCACCAGTTCCATGTGATAATCGGGAATGGCATTTTCAGCGACAATCTGACGCATGGCTGTGCGAAAATTGGCCAACTGGTTCTGAAAACCGATTTGCAGCCGGAACGTCGCAAGATCAATCTCCAGCGCTTCACCGTCCACGCAGGTCGAGCGGGCCACTTCGTAGATGCGCCGCTCAATCGGCCCCAACTGAAAATAGGTAGCCGCGTAGTTCAGCACCTGCCGATCGCGCAGGATCGCGCGAAACAGCCAGTCGCAGAGGCGGACTTTCACCGCTTTCAGGCGTTTTTCGCCTTTTTTTCCTGATCTTGCATATTGCAGTCGCGCTTCTGACAGCCACGAGAAGAAGCCTTCCTCGCCCTCCCCGCCCGCCTCGATATTGGTGCGGATCTGGGTGCCCTGCAGTCGTTCCAGCGCATCCGAAAGACGCGAATAGGAACGCGCTGAATGGTTCGCGCCAGTTACACTGAACAGGTCATGCGCGGTAAAGGTGAAGTCCTGAGAAACGCTATCTCCGGCATCCAGCTTAGCCGACATAAGGCTGGCAATATAAAGGACAATTTCCTTGTCATAGATCGTCGCGACACCGCGCGCACTGGGCCTAACCTCAATCGAGACATCCGGCGTGGCATAGGCCAGCGGCTTCATCCAGGCATTCTTGGACAAGGCAAAGAATGGAAACGCCATAAGCGAGCGTTCGCCGCGAATTTCTCCGGTCAGCGGGCTATCCAGCAGGAACAGCTCACCCTGCGGCATGGGCGGTGTGGAGGCAGTCATTTTCGCTTCATCCCGCGCGCAGCACATATCGTGCGACAATTTCTACTCGAAAGCACGAATCGGTTCATGCTCCTGCAAGGTCCCGGGCTTTTACGCATGGAGCGCATACTCCTGCACCAGGACTTTCTCCGGCAGATCCCATGCCCGGGCGATCTTGCGGATCATCGGTAAGGTCAATGCCCGCTTGCGCCCCAGGATCTCGGTGGCCCGCGACTGTCCCAGCAACGCTGCAAGATCCGACCGCGTGCGGCCATTCATCGCCATGGCCGCCTCGATCGCGCCTACGGGGTCGAATTGCCCATTCAGCCAGCGATCGCGCTCATAGGCCTTTACCAACGTCTCCAGGACATCGAGCAGATCACCCTGCTCCGAACCTGCAGCGGCACCGGATAGACTTTCGACAAGCCCCAGCGCCGCCTCGTAATCGTCGTCGGTCTTGATCGGTCGGATATGCATCCGGATTCTCCTCAGGACTGAACCCGAAGGTCAAAATCCCAGTCATGGAAATCGGCAATCGCCTCTGGCGGGCTCAACCACGTTCAGTTGCAACTTCGTATATCTTCCCAATACGGGAAACAAGGGGAAATTCCCACAGCGGGAAGTTTGCGATTTAATATTTGATAATGTCCTTTATCATGGATTAATACCATATCACACCTGAAAGGGACGAGAGTCCCTTGAAACGGACACCAGACACCCAGAATGCCATCAAGCGCCCTTGTCCTCCCCCAGATCCCGATCATCGCCGATGCACCTGCACAAACACGCACGCGCTTCCTCGAATTCTTTGCCGCCGCGATCCGCAATCCCAACACGCGACGCGCTTATGCAAAGGCAAGCAGCGATTTCCTGATCTGGTGCGCCCGTCATGGCGTGCGCGACCTGACGCAGATCGGACCGATCCATGTCGCAGGCTGGATCGAGGAACTGGGCACCTCGCTCTCCGCGCCGACCGTCAAACAAAGACTGGCTGCCGTCCGGCACCTGTTCGACTGGCTGGTAACGGGGCAAGTGGTGCCGACCAATCCGGCCGCCTCGGTCCGCGGTCCGGCCCATACCGCACGTACCGGGCGCACCCCGGTTCTGGAGGCGGACGAGGCCCGCGCACTGATCGAAGCCATCGATACCTCGACCGAAATCGGCCTGCGCGACCGGGCACTGATCGGCCTGATGGTCTACAGCTTCGCGCGCGTCGGCGCGGCACTGGCCATGAAACGCGAGGACGTCTTCGTGCAGGGCCGCCGCCTGTGGGTGCGCCTGCACGAGAAAGGCGGCAAGCGGCACGAGATGCCCTGCCACCATCTGCTCGACGAATACCTGTCCGAATATATCGAGCGCTGCACCATCAATGTCCCGCGCGCACCGCTGTTCCGCACGCTCGCGCGCGAGACCAAGCGCCTCGGCGAACGCCCGCTAACCCAGCCCAACGCCTTTGCAATGGTGCGACGGCGCGCACAGGCCGCCGGAATTGCCACGCAGATCGGCAACCACACCTTCCGCGCCACCGGCATCACCACCTACCTCAAGAACGGTGGCACGCTGGAGAACGCCGCCCGCATGGCCAACCACGCCTCCACCCGCACGACGCAAATCTACGACCGCCGCCCAGATGAAATCACCCTGGCGGAAGTGGAGCGGGTAAGGCTGTGATGTAAATAAAAAATTAGAGCATCATATAGACATCCAACAAAAGCTGTTTTCATAAGCCCTAGCTTCGTTGGGGCTGGCCTCCTTCAATCGCGAGTTATGATGAACACCACTACAATCGTTCCCGTCGTTCTGTCCGGCGGATTCGGCACCCGGCTTTGGCCCGTATCCAGGCCCGAACGCCCGAAGCAATTGTTACCCCTTACGGCAGAAGAAACTATGCTGCAGCTCACCGTGGGACGCACGAAGAGCTACATTCCGGCCGCCGTAAAGCGGCCGATTTTGGTCGCTAACGCAGCACATGCAGACATCATCGACGAACAGCTCAGCGCTTCCGGCATCGAAGACTATCTCGTTCTGCTGGAACCTTTTGGCCGCAACACGGCTCCCGCCATTGCCTTGGCCGCGCTTGAGGCGGATCCAAGCGACGCTTTGCTGGTGATGCCGAGCGACCATATAATCACTGATCTTGCCGCCTTCCATGCAGCCATTACTTATGCGCTGCCTCTCGTGACCGAAGGCTGGCTCGTTACGTTTGGGATCACACCGGACAGCCCCGAGACAGGATATGGCTACATCAAGATGGACGCGACTTCCACCGATCGGGTGTATGAAGTCACGCGTTTCGTAGAAAAGCCTGATGCTGTCCGTGCTGCTGAAATGCTCGCGGAAGGCGGCCATGCTTGGAACGCTGGGATTTTTCTGTTCCGCGCCGACGCCTATCTGGCAGCTCTCACCAGGCATCAGCCCGAAATGCTGAGTGCTGTCACCGCCTCACTGGCGGGAGCAACGCGAAACGGCAGGCACGTTTCCCCCGATGCCCAAACCTTCGCGGATTGCCCTTCGGAATCGGTCGACTATGCCATCATGGAGCATGAAGATCGGGTTGCCTGCGTACCGGTCGACATGGGCTGGTCGGACGTAGGTAGCTGGGATTCGCTTCATGCCGTCAGCGACAAGGATGCGGACGGCAATGCTGTTCGCGGCCAGGCGCTTGCGCTCGGGGCAAACAACTGCCTCGTCCATACAGATGGACCGCGCGTCACGCTGGTCGACGTGGACGACCTGATCGTCGTCGTATCGCAAGGCGAGGTGATGATCCTGCGCCGAGGCGAATCCCAAAAGGTCGGCAAGGTTACCGAAGCCCTCAAAGCCCCGATGCTTCAAGTCGCCGAATAAAAAGGCGCCCTGGCCCCCTCCCCGAAGCCTGCCGAACAGAATTTGCGAGAACCCATGCCCCATACCGTATCGATTACCGACCTGATGTCGCGCTCCGGCGTGGCTTTCGGAACCAGCGGGGCGCGAGGCCTCGTCAGTGCGATGACCGACGCGGTATGCTTCGCCTACACCTGCGCTTTCCTGCAGCACCTCGGTAGTATCGGACAATTCATGCCGGGCACGACGGTCGCAATCGCTGGCGATCTGCGCCCATCTTCGCCACGCATTCTGGCTGCCTGCGCTGCCGCCATACGCCACATGGGCGGACAGATCGCATTTTGCGGCTTCGTGCCTTCCCCCGCCGTCGCGGCCTATGGCTTCGAACGCGGGATCCCTTCGCTGATGGTAACCGGCAGCCACATTCCCGACGACCGCAATGGCATCAAGTTCAACCGCATCGACGGCGAAGTTCTCAAACCCGACGAACTGGCCATGCGCGCGCAGGAAGTGACCCTGCCCGATCTGTTCGACGCCGCCGACATGCTCAAGGAAGCGCAAGACTGCGGCCCACTGGTTGACGCCGAAACCGGCTATGTCGCCCGCTATGCCCGATTTTTCGGTCCCAATGCGCTGCGCGGGCTGAAACTCGGCATCTACGAGCATTCGGCCGTAGGCCGGGATGTTCTGGCCGCGATCGTCAGCCAACTCGGTGGAGAAGTCGTCCGTCTCGGCCGATCGGAAACCTTTATTCCCGTTGATACCGAGGCGGTCCGTCCAGAAGATCAGGCGCTAGCTCGAACCTGGGCGCAGGAACTGGATCTCGACGCGATCCTCTCCAGCGATGGAGATTCAGATCGCCCGTTGCTGGCGGACGAAACCGGCCTGTGGATGCGGGGCGACGTGCTGGGCATCCTGTGCGCCCAAGCCCTAGAAATCGAAGCTGTCGCGACCCCGGTAAGTTGCAATTCGGCAGTGGAACTGTCTGGCTCATTTCGTGATGTGCGCCGCACTCGTATTGGCTCGCCCTATGTGATCGAGGCGATGAATGCGCTTGCTACTGGATCGGCACCGATCACCATCTGTGGTTACGAAGCCAATGGCGGCTTCCTGCTAGCCACACCGGTCGAAGCAAATCGACGTACATTGGCCCCACTTCCTACCCGCGACGCGGTCCTGCCAATGCTTGCGGTGCTGGTGGAGGCGCGGCGCCGAAGCGTTGCTTTGTCTTCGCTGACGCGAGATCTGCCGCTACGCTACACTTTCAGTGAAAGGCTTAAGGACTTTCCGACCGAACGGAGCAAGGCCCTGCTCGCTGACCTTCAGGAAGGATCAAAGGCAGAAATTATCGACCGCGCGACCAAAATGTTCGGTGATCTAGCAGGCGCAGCAAGCACCTTTGATGTCACGGACGGTCTGCGTATCACTTTCATGAACGATGATATCATCCATCTGCGCCCCAGCGGCAATGCTCCCGAACTGCGCTGCTATACAGAAAGCACTACGCCCGAACGCGCCGCTTCACTCAACGATGAAGTACTGGCAATGCTGGCGCTCTCCTGACAGCTTCAAAAACAAAATAGTACCAAGAGGATACCAAGTAACTAGCTCCAACGTGTTGCGCCCTTGAATGCCTTTGGCGACAGCCATCGCCAAAGGCAGAGATGGCGGCGCAACGCCGCACCGCGCTTAAAAGTCAGCAAACGATTGTAATATATATAATTTCATAAGATATCATTCAAATATCCGGAACGGTGCTAGCCCCAGATACCACATTGATATCCTTTTCTTGTTCGAGCGCATCTAACGCTTGTTCGAGCACTGCACCTAACGGCAGATCAAGAACGTCAGCTACGCGGTAAAGACGCTCAATCGTACTCTCGGTTGCCTTTATGTTTATCTGCCGGTTCCGCCCAGTTGTACGGCGTCGCGGCGTACGTGCTTGTGGAATATCCTGCGCAGCCCTGCCCTGATCTGACATTTTGCCGGGCGCTTTGCGACTTGGAAAACCGCTGGCCTGTGCGATCTCATCGATCGCCTCTGAAGGTACTGGCTTGGCGGTAGGGCTAGGCGCGAAGTCGTCGAGATCGCCGAAAGGATTGGCACGGCTCATTGTGCAGCCTCCGTCTTATTTTGCGGACAAGTGCGACTGTCGCGCAGACGCGCAATCACTTCGGCGGCAAACTGCTCAGCGTTGAGCATTGCCTTATCGAGGTTGGGCACATCCTTTTCGTCGAGGTTCTCCAGTGTCTGACGGAATGAGAACAACGCGCGGAAAGCCTCACGCTCGTTGAGTTGGGTGTCAAATAGCGGAACTCCCGCATCGACGAGGCCAGTCTGGATATGACCCATGGTGCGCGTGCGAATAATTGGACTGGTGCGCGTAAGCAGTACGGCAAATGGGACCGCCCTGCCCGTCATCTTCTCGTGCTGGCGTAGCACCCGGATCGCCCGCCCCGCCTGCTCAGCATCGAGTTGCGAGCCCTGCATAGGGATCACTACCAAGTCGGCTTGGCTGACGGCCAGAAGTACGATCTTGGCTGCCGTGCCTTCAAGGTCAACGACAACGAAAGGCGTCTTGGCCGCAGCTTCCTCAATCTGGTCTATAATTGTGTCCTCGTCCACGTCGGCGAGGATGGAAAGGTTGTCCGGCACCTGCGCGTTCTTTCCCCAAGTCGCAATGGGACGATTGGGATCCGCATCGACCACCGTAACCTTAGCAGCCCGTGCGAGTTCCGAAGCGAGCAGCAACGCGGCAGTGGTCTTACCGACCCCTCCTTTGGGGCTAACAAAGACGATTGTGGGCATGAGTGCGCCTCCCTTTCCAATACCAGATAGCTATCAGATAGCTATCTGGTCAATTCGATATCTTTATAATATCTTTATGGTATCCTTAAGGATTGCAGAAAATACCAGATAGCTATCTGGTAGCTCCCATATAGGTTTCCGCTTGGCCCCCTGCAAGCAAACGACTATCGACAGCTACCATGCCTACGGTACACTCTGGACTTCCGGCTCAATTCTCGGTTCGGCCCAAAGCCTCAAATGGCAGTTCATGGTTACTGCTGCGCATCCATATCCGTGCGCTACTGCACACGCCACGCGCTTACCTGACGGCCGCTTGGTGGCGTTTGTGCGGTAAGCGGGTGCGGGCCCGTGCGCGGTTTGCACCGCTACTTGCGGATTCTCCACTAGCCTATCGTTTGTGGTTGCGTGGTGAACAGCTGCCCTCTGAGGGCAGCTGGAGCGGTCCGCCAATCGTTGTTCTGGTTGACGCTAACGCGGAGCAGGGCGCGTTGAAAAAAACACTGCGCAGCCTCGAACGTGAACGCATGCCTGTGCTGGTGGTGGGCACACCGGACAT
The DNA here is from genome assembly GCF_057784955.1 of Novosphingobium sp. BAM6. NCBI lineage: Bacteria > Pseudomonadati > Pseudomonadota > Alphaproteobacteria > Sphingomonadales > Sphingomonadaceae > Novosphingobium > Novosphingobium sp. BAM6. The sequence goes on from NZ_JBYNTR010000015.1 coordinate 31,655, forward strand.
CCCCGGTCCCGGCGACGCGGCCCGTCATATAGACTGGGTCGAGGATCCATGGCTCATGCCGCTTGCCGCTGGAGACGTACTGGCATCAGGTGCCTCTGCTGCCTATCGCCACACCGCCGCGGTCACGCAAGCGTGCATCGTCTATGCCGATGATGATCTCGTCGATGACAACGGGGAACGCCATGCCCCCCATTTCAAACCGAGATGGAATACCGAGCTCTACCATCACTTCGACTATTTGACTGGCACCTGCATCGTGCGTGCAGATGCACTCCAGCTTGCCGCAGTCTCGGGACCGGACTGGGCTGCACAGCTCATCGCAGCGGCGGTAGAGAAGGCTACGACAACCGGGAAAGAAAGCGCACCGCTCCACCTTCCGTATGTCTTACACCACCGCCGCACGCGACCTGCTCCCGTTATACCCGCCGCCCCCGTAATGATCGATCGGCTGCCGCCGGTCAGCGTCATTATACCCACGCGTAACCGAATCGATTTGCTACGTACCTGTATCGAGGGACTGGCTCGCACCAACTATCCCGAACTGGATGTGATCGTTGTAGACAATGGCAGCGACGATCCCGCAACGCTCGCCTACCTTGATGCGCTTGATCCCGCACGGCACCAAGTGTTGCGCGCGCCGGGGCCATTCAACTTCTCGACTCTCAACAACCGAGCGGCCCGGCAGGCCAAGGGGGAACTACTGTGCATGCTCAACAATGACATCGAGGTCTTGGCACCTGATTGGCTAGAGATCATGGCACACCAGGCCCTGCGCGACGATGTTGGCGCGGTGGGCGCGCAGTTGCTATATCCCGACGGACGTATCCAGCACGCCGGCGTAGTATTGGGCGTCGGAGGCGGGGCTGCCCATGCTCATCGCCTGTTGCCCCCGGAGGAGGAGGGCTATTTCCGGCGACACGCACTGCCCCAGTTCGTCTCGGCAGTGACTGCCGCTTGTCTGGTCGTGTCGCGTCACCGCTACGAGGCGGTGGGTGGCCTCGATGAGGCGAACTTTGCAGTTGCCTTCAACGATGTCGACTTATGCATGCGACTGAATGCGCAGGGATGGCAAACGTTCTACGAACCCCGCGCGAAGCTAGTGCATCATGAATCCGTGTCGCGCGGGTTCGACCGCGATCCCGTGGGCGCGGCCCGGCTCGCAAACGAACTGGCGGCGCTCAAGGCCCGGTGGAACACGGGCGAGGGGGTAGACCCTTATCATCACCCACAGCTCAATCGGTTCAGCGAGCATTTCGTGGTAGGACTTTAGGTACTTGCAGTGACGATCAAGCGCTATCCCCCTGAAACCTCACTAGCTTTGCCACAGGTAACGCTCTGCGCGGTAACCTCGGTGAATATTGCAGCCACCGTGCGCGCGCTTGAGGTCAGCCTGGACCACATAAGCTTCGGCGCCTGCAAACTCCTAACCGATACCCCGCTGCAACTCCACCATCCGGGAATTGAGGTCGTGCCGATCGCTCGGCTCGCTTCCTCGGCTGCGTATTCCGACTTCATGCTGAAGAGACTGGTGGATCATATCGAAACCTCCCACTGCCTTGTCACGCAATGGGATGGACATCTGCTGGACGCGAGGCGCTGGCAGCCGCAGTTCCTATTTTATGACTATATTGGAGCCAGTTGGCCCCAATTTGATGACGGGTACGACGTTGGCAATGGCGGTTTCTCGCTACGCAGCCGACGACTTATGGAGGCCTGCCGTGCAGCACAGTTCATATCCATGCATCCCGAGGATATCGCCATCGGCCGCACCAACCGCGCCTGGCTTGAAAGCCAGGGTATGCGCTTCGCTTCGCGCGAACTTGCCGACCTTTTTGCGGCTGAACGGGCAGGGGATGTGGAAACCGCCTTCGGCTACCACGGTGTCTTCAACATGCCACGCGCGATCGGCGTCGATCCATTCTGGTCGATATATCACGAACTCGATAATCTTGGGACAATCCGCCGTGATTTCAAACAACTACTCTGGGCGGTAACCCGCCAACGCAATGGCGTAAGTCGAGGCGCGCGCATGCTCGCCGACCGTATGAGATATATGAGCCGTAAATGAAATGATTGGTGAGGAAGCCAGAAGCGCTCTTCAATCGTGATCGACAGCATTGTAGCAGTCTATTCCGATTGCCCATAGTGACAGGAAAATCGGTGACTTCCGCTAAGACCAACCCTTTCCCCGGCGTACCGCTGGTTGAATCACCCCTTTTCCCGATGCAGCGGCCATCCATGGGCCTAACACCCGAAGAAGGCCGGATCGCAGCCGACCTGCACCAGCACGGCTTCGCCGTGCTGGACTTTCCTGACAGCGATCTCGATGCCCGTATCGAGCGGATCAAGGCCAACCTCAGTCCCCGCTATACAAAGGTCGCCGCCGGCGATCAGCGCATTCAGGACGCCTGGAAGTTTGACCAGGATGTGCGCGCGATCGCTGTCAATCAAGCCGTGCTCAACCTTCTGAGCAAACTGTACGGGCGCACCGCCTTTCCCTTCCAGACATTGAACTTCCCTGTAGGCACCCAACAACCGGCTCATACCGATGCAATCCACTTCTCCAGCCTGCCAGAGCGTTTCATGTGCGGGGTCTGGTTGGCAATGGAAGACATCGGCCCCAACGCAGGGCCGCTGTTCTACGTGCCAGGCTCTCATCGCTGGCCGCTGTTAAACAACAGCTTGATCGGCCGGCGGGGGCATGACAGCACGCTGGAATCCGCACAAACACCCTTCGCTCAAAGCTGGCGCGCGCTTAGCGAGGTGCATGGCGCGACCGAAGAGTCCTTTTTGGCCAAGAAGGGTCAGGCTCTGATCTGGACTGCCAACCTGCTCCATGGTGGCAGTCCCCAGAGTGACACCACCTTGACGCGCTGGTCGCAAGTGACACATTATTATTTCGAGGATTGTATCTGGTACACTCCCGCCTTTTCGGACGAGGCGCTAGGCCGGCTGAAACTACGTGAACCGATTTCCATCACTGATGGGCTCAGACGCAGGAACAGCTGGCTGGGTGAGGCGATCAAAACTCGGCCTAGCTTACTGACCCGCATGGCGCGCCACTTTCGTGGATGAGGCAAACCAAAGTCACGGGATGGTAGTCTATCGTCGCAGATGGCCGTGGCAACGTCGACGAGCGCTGCCTTCCGGCATCACGATTCCGGCGCGCGCGCTGCTGATCTGGCGCGAACGAGCGGATTTGCAGGCTGCCTTCAATCTCGCCACTTCTGCTGGGCGCGAGCAGCTTGTCTGGTGGTATATTTGCCATGGCTTCAGCGAGTTTGGCCTGCGCTTCGATGAAGCAGGCGATTCCGTTCTGCTGGCACTGAACAGTCGTATGCCGGGATTGGCGCAGCATGATGCTCTGCCCATTACCCGGCTGATGTGGGGAATGGCTCGTCAGGCCGGGATAAGCCGCCCGGCGCTGCGCACGCCCTCGGGGCAGCGCAATATGCTCGACTGGTTCTTTGCGCACGGCCTGATGGCAGCGAACCTGGGCTCGTTTCTTTCTGCCACGGATGCACACATATTGCGGTCGCCAGCCCGCGATGCTCCTGGAATCCCATACCTTTTCGGCTGCCTCTGGCGCAGCGGGCCGGATCTTGCCCAGCGCTTCACCGGTCCTATCGACCCCGCCTTCGCAGCCTGGTGCAAGGGTGAGGGCGCGCAAACCTTTCCCATCCTAAGGCACCCGCTGATAGGATTGGCCCCGCCGCTCATCCGCCGTCCGGCACATCAGAAACCGTTCGGTGTCAATCTGTTCGGCCATGCTCGCAGTCGCAGCGGCGTGTCGGAGGACTTGCGAATGGCTGCACTGGTGCTCAAGGAAGCCGGTATTCCCTATACAATCAGGGACGTACCGGCCGGCCCCAACCTGCCAGACGAGGAAGCGATCGGAAGCGATGTCTCCGACAGCTTACCTTATGCCATCAACTTGTTCGCCATGACCGCACCCAGCACCCTCGCGGCAGTTCAGGCACTTGGCGGAACTGCCGCGATTGCCCATCATCACAATATCGGGTTCTGGCCCTGGGAACTGCCAGAATTGCCAAAATTGTGGCACCAGGCCTACAGCTTGATGGACGAGATCTGGGCATCCAGTCGCTTCACTTACGATGCCTTTTGCCGGTCCGCGCCGATCCCTGTGCGACACATGCCTTTTGCTGTTACCGCTCAGGAAAGCAGCGGTCAAAGCCGACGTGACTTTAGCTTGCCGGATAGCCCCTTCCTATTCGGCTTTGCATATGATGGCCTATCCGGCTTTGCACGCAAGGCACCTCTGCTGACAATTGCTGCCTTTCGTCAGGCCTTCGCACCCGATGATCAATCGGTAGGGCTGGTCATCAAGGGATTGCGCGCCGAGAATGATCCCTCCTGGCAGAAAGTACTCGCAGCGATTGACGGGGATCCGCGCATTCATCTGGTAACGCAATCGCTCGACCGCGGACGCCTGCTGGATCTTTGGCGCTCAATCGACTGTTTCGTCTCGCTCCATCGCAGCGAGGGGTTCGGACGCAATATCGCCGAGTGTATGGCCTTGGGCAAGCCGGTGGTGGTGACCGGCCACTCCGGAAATATGGACTTCACCGTACCGGGTACCGCTGCCCTGGTTCCGTTTGTCCTGCGCGATGTTGCGCAAGGCGAATATCCGTTCGGCACTGGTCAGCAGTGGTCTGAGCCAGACGTTACCGAGGCCGCTCGGTTGATGAGGAAAATGGTGGAAGTCCCCGCTTGGCGGCAAGAACTCGCCGCGTTAGGACAGCGGACAGTAATACGAAAATATGATCCAAAATTTGTGAGTACAATATGGAAATCCGTCATTTCCATATTGTAAATATAAATAGGGGAAATTTAATGATCAAAAATATATATGAAGAAATTCAAAATATAGAGAAATCGATTGATTTTTTTCATTCTTACGCAATTGATAAAATCAACAACATTAAAACCCATTTAGAAAATAATAATTTTCAAAGATATTTGGCCGAAAGCATAGCATATAAAGGAGATGATGAAAATAATTTGTACATGGCGTTTTTCGGGAAAGACGATTTCATTGAAACACGCCCAGAAACGGTTCCGTTCACATCTACTTTATGCCAACAATCTCACTTTGGATTAAATCAATATCGCTTTTGGTCCAAGGCAATGAAAGAAAAACCTCGCTTCATGCGAAAGCAATGGGAGTTTATATATATCGCACAAGCACTTTACGAGCGCGGTTTTCTTGCCCCAGGCAAGAAAGGCCTTGCTTTTGGTGTTGGCCGCGAGCCTCTTCCGGCGCTGTTTGCTTCTTTTGGATGTGAGATTGTTGCAACAGATCAAAGTCTACAAAGTGCGATTGATGCTGGCTGGGTAAAATCGTCCGAACACAGTGCTGACCTATCTGGACTTAATGATCGAGGAATTTGCACCGATCGTATGTTTAGAGACCTAGTCACTTTCTCTGAAATGGATATGAATAATATCCCATTATCAGAAGAAAAAAAATATGATTTCTGTTGGTCTGCATGCGCATTAGAGCACTTAGGTTCACTGAGCCATGGTTTGCGCTTCATTCGAAACTCAGCAAATGTTCTCAAGCCTGGCGGCATGATGGTTCACACAACTGAATTCAATCTTTCCTCTGATGAGAATACTATTGATGATAAAAATTTATGCCTTTTCCGCCGAAGCGACATAGATAGTATTTCTGAGGAATTGCGTCACGATGGCTTCCATGTGGAGCAGATGGACTGGACTATAGGACAAGGTTTTGCGGAAACTGTAGTCGATTTACCCCCCTACGGTCGTGGCGAGCCACATCTACGACTGCGCTTGGGTGATTATGATTGCACATCCATAGGACTTATAATTCGGCGCCCCAATTAATTGGAGGATGTTTGGAAATTGCCAAGCTCTGATCCGCGCTGGTAGAAACCGAATGGACGCGTCCCCTACAAAGGGGCGCGTTACCTATAATGCTGCATAGGCAGCCATCGCTGCATCAAGATCTTCATAAGCCAGAAGTTGTCCCTGGTGCAGGATCAATGCCCTGTCGCAAAAATTATGGACAATGTCCGGGCTGTGCGAAGCCAGGATCATTGTCCGGTCGCTTCGCTTTTCGAACAGTTCGAAATGGCACTTGCGCTGGAAGTTCTGGTCGCCGACCAGGATCACCTCGTCAATCAGGTAACAATCAAACTCAATTGCCAGCGACAGCGCAAACGCCAGACGCGCCCGCATGCCGGAGGAATAGGTCTTCACCGGCATGCGGAGCTGCGCCCCCAGTTCGGTGAAATCCTGCACGAATGCCTTCATTTCGGCATAATCGTGGTCATAGATGCGGGCGATAAAGCGCGCATTGTCATAACCGGTCAGGCTGCCCTGAAACCCGCCGGAGAAACCCAGCGGCCACGACAGCGACATGTGCCGCTCGATATGCCCCGAATCCGGTAATTCCACCCCACCCAGGAGTTTGATCAAGGTGCTCTTTCCCGCACCATTGCGCCCCAGCAGGGCCACCCGCTCTCCGGGTTCAACCACCAGATTCACATCCCGCAAAACGTCCTTGCGACCGTGCCCCATCTTGTAGGACTTGCAGATTTCTCGGCAGATTATCATCCCTGCATCCTCACGTCCGTACGCTTATTCAACCGCCATTGTCTGGCGCACGCGGCGACATAGCATCAGGCCGACAGGGAGCAAGATCATGGAGAACACAAGGGGAACCGTCATGTCATAATATGTCTTCACCTGATCGCCCCATATGCCCTGACGCATCATCTCCATACAATTGACGAAGGGGGACCAGAGCAGCGCATCTCGCACGGGCGGGGTAAGAAAAGAGGCCATGTTAAACGTGCCAGAGAAGGGGATCATGATATACGTTGTCACCGGAAGGAATTTTTCGAGCACTTCCGACATCTCTGACAATGGTGCAATTACCAGACAAATTGAAAACGTGACCAAAAAATAGACCATCCATCCGCAAATTAGCAAACCTATATCGGATGGTACTGGGAACAAATCGAACACGATCAAAATTGTTGCGATGAACAAATAGGCCATCATACCGCCCAAAAGTTCGATCAACATTCGCACTACCAGAAAATCCAGCACCTTGACTTGGCGGTGGTACATCAAACTGCTGTTGGCTTGGAAAACGGCCGAACAACGCCCCACGCAATGGCGAAACAGGGTCAGCGGCAAATATCCGCTGACCACGAAAGCAACGATCTCGAGCCCATGCTCTTTTGGGCCGATCATGATGCGCCAGAGAAGCGAAACAAACCCGGCGAACAGCAGAGGCTCTACCATAACCCACAGGAAGCCGATATTTTCACGCCCAAACCTGGTGGTCAGTTCACGGATCATCAACGCGTGTATCACGCGCACCTGTATACGCCACCCATCCTGCAGCTGACGAAAGGATGAGCCAGCCACTTTACTTCTCCGGAGCGTGTTCGAGGATGCCAACAATCAACATCCACCCAATGAAATAGAGACAAGTCGCTGCAGCAGCCACAATGATCACTGACAGCAGGCGATGAGGCAACAAGGGAGCATCTGGAAAATTCGGATCAACCACACGCTCGAGATAATATTGTTGTTTTACTGCATCAGCTCTCGCCTGCACCAGAGCAGCACTAGCTGCGGCAAGATTCTTTGTCGCAAAATCCTGCTCGACGTAAAGGTTTTCGTATCCGCCAAGTTTGGATGCGATATTGCCATTTCCTCCGCCAACGACGCGGGTGTCTTGCGAAGCAATCTGAGCTGAAAGGGCCTCGACCCGACTGCGAAGTGCAGGGATGGAAGGGTTGTCGGGCGTCAACCGTTGCATCTGATCAAGCTGGGCCTGCAGAGCAACTCGTTGGGAGACCAAACCATTGGCAATCGCCAATACGCCGCTTGCCTGCTCGGCGGGATCGATCAATTTCTGACTATTACGATACTCTGCCAGCGCGACACGAGCCTTACGCACGCGCTGCGTCGCGATATCAACTTGGCGCTGCGCGTCCGCGATCGCTGACGTGCGAGCTCGATCGTTTAGTTTATTGACCAAGGCCTCGCTCAGCGACAGCAATGTGCGATTAATCTCGTACGCATCTCGGGGCGTATAAGCTTTCACCTTTAACACAGCCGTACCTGTTTCGGTATCAGGCTGAGCACTCACCATATTTCGATAAAATCGGTATAATCCCTCAAACGAAGGATCGCCCAGTGGAAACGGGAAACGAGACAAACGATCCGCCGCAGATGAACTGTAACGGGATCGAATGTCGATTTTGCGTTGCAATGCCTCCAGAGCGTCGCGTGAACGCACATAATCGAGAGTTTCGTTTGCCTGCTCCTGTCCGCCAGACAGCCCAGTTGTTTGAACTAGGTTTGCTAGCGTCGAGAGCTGAGGTCCATGTTGGTCAGGATTTTTAACAACAAAGCGTGATTCCGAAACATAGATATCCGACGCGATAAAGCTGTAATAGACCGCTGCAAGAAGGGTAGGGGCTATAACGAAGAGGGCAAACCAGCGCTTTTTCTTCAACCATGCAAAAACGGGATGAGGATGCCACGTAAGCGTGGTTTCGGCCGGGAACGGTTGTTCGACGTTCATATAGTATCTTCGCAAAGCCTCATACTAGGCCGGATGACTCAAAGGCCGCGACCTGACCATGGCAAGCTGCGCTACGGCAAGCCAGAGCGGGGCGCAAGGCTAGGACGCTTTGACAAAGTGGATTCCTGGCAGGGCTGGGCGAGCAGGTTTCGCCCTGATCCAGAAGGTCGCTTTGGTAGCTTGCGGTAGCCATAGAACCAAGAGGCTTTCGGGGCCGCTGTTTCCAGGCTTGCCGGATCAATGAGTAGCCCCTAGTTTTCTAGACGCCTTCTGCTTTCAAAATCTGCTGTCGTTCGAACTGGGCGGGTGACAGCATCCCGTTCCTGACCTGCTTGCGCACCGGATTGTAGAACATCTCGATGTAATCGAACACGTCCTGCCGGGCTTCCTCGCGTGTTTTGTAGGTGCGGC
>NZ_JBYNTR010000016.1:0-30451 GCF_057784955.1 Novosphingobium sp. BAM6
CCAGACCTTCCAGATACGGCGCGAGCCACCGCTCAAGATCTGCCTGCCAGTCATCATCCATCGCCAGCCTCCGTCAAAGCTGGCTCCCCATGAATCACAATTCTGCCAAAGTAGTGCTAGGGTCAGGACCCATTACTCACACCGTCGAGGTCTGAAGCAAAATGGCTCAGCACGAGAAGGGAAGGCGCAGGAATATGCCGATATTTCAAGACTTCCCGACGAAGTGCCGGGCCATTTTGGTCAAATCTCTGCGAGACGCCCTAATGGCTTCCATCTCGAACCAAACCGCCCTTGGAAAGGCAACAAGCCTTCCCGGCGGGCGATTTGGCCCGATATGTTCGCCATTCGGGCGCCTCGACGGTGTGAGTAATGGGTTCTGACCCTAGACGAGGCGTTCTGCGAGGAAGTCCACGAAGACCCGGACTCGCGCGGGTACGTTTGCCCCGCCGAGAAAGACCGCATGTATTGTCTCGATATCGCCTGGATTATAGTCTTCGAGTATTGCCACCAACTGGCCTGATGCCAGTTCAGGCTGGACACTGAAGCGACCGACGCGGGTAATGCCAACACCATCGGCGGCGAGTTGGCCTAGCGTTTCGCCGTTATTGGCCTCGAGTGTGCCCCGGACGCTCAGCGCATAATTGCGTCCATCCTTACGAAATGGCCAGACAGGCCCGGCCCGGCGGAAATTGAAATTCAGGCAATTGTGATCGTGCAGATCCTCTGGCATTGCCGGGGTGCCGTGACGGCGCAGATAGGCTGGCGAGGCAACGATGACGCGGCCGTTTTCGCCCAGCTTGCGGGCTGTCAGGGGGCTGTCGGCAAGCGGCCCGAAGCGGATCGCGACATCCGCCTGACCGGCGGCGATATCGGCTAGCCGGTCGCTCAGGCTGATATCGACCACGATATGCGGATAGAGCCGCGCAAACTCGCCAAGCAGCGGTACGATGCACAGCCGCCCATGGGAATGGGCCGCGCTTACCCGCAGGCGTCCGCGCGGGGCGCCGCGATCGGCGATAGACTGTTCCGCTTCGTCGAGGTCGGCAAGGATTCGCCGGGCGCTGCCGAGATAGGCATGTCCTTCTGCCGTCAACGTCAGCGCACGGGTGGAGCGGAGCAGCAGGCGAACCCCGAGCCGATCCTCGATCCGGTCCACCGCGCGGCTGACCGCCGAGGGGGTGAGGCCCAGCAAGCGTCCGGCGGCGGAGAAGCTACCTTCGGAGACCACGGCCACGAAGGTTTCCAGCGCCCGTGCCCGGTCGGCATGGAAAGGTATCTTTTCATCCAATGCAAAGATCTTTCGCCTCTCGGCCCCCTAAAAGCAGGGTGCCTTCCATTCCATTTATGCGCCCTTCACGGAATGAAAAGGGATTACGATGGAATACCGGCAATTGGGCGCATCGGGCCTGCGGGTTCCGGCGCTGAGTTTCGGCACCGGCACGTTCGGTGGTTCCGGCCCCCTGTTCGGGGCCTGGGGCAATAGCGACGCACAGGAAGCGCGCCGGCTGGTCGATATCTGTCTCGATGCCGGCATAACCCTGTTCGACACCGCCGATGTCTATTCGGGCGGGGCGTCGGAAGAGGTGCTGGGCGCGGCGATCAAGGGGCGACGCGACGCGGTGCTGATCTCCACCAAGCTCGGCCTGCCTACCGGGGACGGCCCGGGCGACTGGGGCGTCTCGCGCAGCCGGTTGATCCGCGGCGTAGAAGCCGCGCTGGAGCGTCTCGGCACCGACTATATCGACCTGCTGCAACTCCACGCTTTCGATGCTTCGACCCCGGTGGAGGAGTTGCTGGCGACGCTGGACGAACTCGTCCGGGCCGGCAAGTTGCGCCATGTCGGCGTTTCCAACTATCCCGGCTGGCAGCTGATGAAGGCGCTGGGCACGGCGGACCGTCATGGCTGGCCGCGTTTCGTGGCTCATCAGGTTTATTACTCGCTGATCGGCCGCGCCTACGAGGCAGACCTGATGCCGCTCGCCGCAGATCAGGGGGTGGGCGCGCTGGCGTGGAGTCCGCTCGGCTGGGGACGCCTCACCGGCAAGATCCGCCGCAGCAGCCCGATCCCGGCAGGCAGTCGTCTTCACCAGACCGCCGCCTTCGCACCGCCGGTGGAAGACGAGCATCTGTACCGCGTGGTCGATGCGCTGGACGAGATCGCGGCGGAAACCGGCAAGACGGTTCCGCAAATCGCGCTCAACTGGCTGCTGCAACGGCCGACCGTGTCATCGGTTATTATCGGTGCGCGGAATGAGGAGCAGCTGCGTCAGAACCTTGGTGCCGTGGGCTGGGCTCTCACCGCCGAGCAGGTTGCCCGGCTTGATCGGGCGAGCTACCAGATGCCTGCCTACCCCAATGCCCCCTATCATCAACAGGACGGCTTCGCCCGCCTGAACCCGCCGCTCGTCTGACGGGAGGACCATCATGAAGATCAATCCACCACTTCTCGCGCTGGCGGCTGGTGCTTTCGGCATCGGCGTCACCGAATTCGCTCCGATGGGTCTGTTGCCCGTCATCGCCACCGGCCTTGGCGTCTCTATCCCGTCAGCCGGTTTGCTGATCAGCGCCTATGCCATCGGCGTAATGCTGGGCGCGCCTCTGATGACGCTGACCACCGGGCGGCTTCCGCGCCGAACCCTGCTGATCGCGCTTGCCGCGATATTCACAGCGGGCAACCTGATTGCGGCGCTTTCCGGAAGCTATGGCATGCTGCTGTTCGCGCGGATCGTCACGTCGCTGAACCATGGCGCGTTCTTCGGCGTGGGGTCGATCGTTGCGGCCAGTCTGGTCCCGCCGCAGCGGCAGGCCGGCGCGGTGGCTGCCATGTTCATGGGGCTGACGATCGCCAATGTGGTCGGTGTGCCGCTGGCGACCTGGGCTGGCGAAGTCATGGGGTGGCGCGCGGCGTTCTGGGGTATTTCCGCACTCGGCCTGCTGACCATTGCGGCGCTGCGCCTGACCCTGCCGGATATGCCCGCACCGACGGATGGCGATGCCCGCTCCGAACTTCGGGTGCTGGTGCGCGGGCCGGTGCTGGGGGCACTGGGTCTGACCGTGGTTGGCGCAAGCGCGATGTTCACCGTATTCACCTATATCACCCCGATCCTGCGTGAGCAGACCCATGGCTCGATCGGTTACGTGACGGCAATGCTCGTGGTCTACGGGGTGGGGCTGACCATCGGTAACTGGCTGGGCGGTCGCTTTGCAGACCGTTCGGTCGACAGAACCCTGATCGTGACGCTGGCCGCGCTGACGGCGATTCTCGTCGCCTTCGCCTTTGCCATGCCTTACGCGGGGCCGACGGCCGTGCTGATCTTCCTGTGGGGCATCGCCAGCTTCGCACTGGTGCCGCCGCTGCAGGTGCGTGTGATGAGTGCCGCCGCAGATGCGCCGAACCTGGCATCCTCGATGAACATCGGCGCCTTCAACCTCGGCAATGCGATCGGCGCGGCGCTGGGTGGCGGCGTGATCGCGGCGGGGCTGAGCTTGCCTTTTGTTGCAATTGCTGGAGCAGCAGCATCGGGAGTTGGTTTGCTCGCTGTGCTGATGACCTCTCGAAAGGCATCGTCAAACCGTGTTGGGCTTACTGAAGAGCTTTGCAATGAAATGAGTTGAGCAAAGGTATGCTGCAAAGCGCTGGGGGGATCTTTCCGTTCGGGAGGCGCGGAAGGCATTTCACTGGGAGAACTGCGGGCAGAGCGGGCGAACCCGGCCTGATCGTCTCGGCAGGGGAGCTCTCCGGTTTTTCATACACCGGGGCATGACACGCAAAGAAAGACTGATCATGCGATCGAACGCGCCTTCTCCCACCCAAGGCGTTGCTCGGGAAAATCGGCGAGCGAACGGTCTGCGGTCTGTGGAGCCTTATCGGCAAGCTCGCCGACATCTGCAAACCCGCCCAATACGCTAATTATTTCAGCTCTTGCGGATATGATCCAGACTGATCGAAATCCGCTCTAGGGACATACCCTAAGTTCGTGCTTGAACGGTGGCGCGCACAGGATCATCCTCCAACCTGGCTTTAACAAGCGAGAGAGGCATTTCGTGGCGCACCGTTTCGAGATCCGCAAGAACAAGGCTGGCGAGTTCGTCGCCTATTTCTGCTATAACGCCGAGACCATCTTCTGGACCGAAGGCTATTCGAGCAAGGCCTCGGCGAAGAACGCGATCGAGTCCATCCTCAAGAACGGCCCCGGTGCCGAAGTGGTCGATACCACAACCGGCTAAGGCGTTCCTGCCTTCTTGCCGGTCAGGCTGCGGCGGCGAGGGAGTCCGACGTCTCATCCTCGCCGCGTTGCTGCCAGAAGCGTTTTTGGCGGGGAACTATGAAGTGCCACCCTAGCAGGACCGGCTCTAGCAGGGCCATGCCCGCAAAGATGCCGAGCAGGCGCCAGGCAGCGGTCTGCATGTCGACGTGAGTGTAATCGTCGGGCGCCAGCGCGGTCAGCACGGCGATCGAGAATTGCAGGCCTACATAGTTGATCTTGTTGTCGCCGTTCTCGATGTGACGACCTACGACGATGCCGATGCTCAGTCCAGCAACCAGCACCACGAGAGAACCGCCTGCCAGCAGGATCACCGCAGCCGAAACCGCGCCGCCCGCGATGCAGCCGATCGCGCGCTGGTAGAGGCGGCGGCTGACCGGGATCAACCCGCTCTGGCCGATGCCGGCAACCGGCACGATCATCACCGCCATGATGGTGATCGCCGCCTGCGTCAGTTCGGGCATCTTGGTGAAGGCATAGATCGCGGGCAGCAGCGCGAGCGCGATGCCGGTCTGCGCGGCGTGGCGCGCGGCGGTGGGGTTCCAGCGCATCCGGTCGGGGCGCGGCTTGCGGTTCTTCAGCCATTCGTTGCCCTGGAGGAACGCGGCGATCAGGCTGACCACGGTGCAGGCCACGGTCCCCGCGCCGACCTCGACAAGCCGCGTCCGGGCAAACTCGATGGTATCGAGCGCGGGGTGCGAAAGCTTGTCGAGCAGGATGATCTCGAAGGTCAGGCCGAACAGGAACCAGGCATAGGCGCGCCGCCCCGTCAGCATGCCATAGAGGCCGACGCCGCCGATCACGCCCGCGCTGAGGCACGCGATCAGCACCGATTGCGCGGCCAGCGGCACCAGCACGAGCGCGAGCCCTGCGCCGATCAGCGTGCCGACCATGCGCATCACGCCGCGACGCAGCGTCTCGGCGGTGTCGCTCTTGAGCAGGATCAGCGCCGAAAGGGCTGCCCATGACACCATCCGCGCACCCGCCCAGTGCGCCAGCAGAACCGCGAGCAGCACTGAAGCCACGCAGGCCAGTTCGTCGGCCATGCGCGGACCGGGCGTGGCCAGCGAGCGGATTTCGCGCACAAGTCTGAGTCGCAGCGTGTCTTGCATCGCTAAGCCTATGGCGATGGCGCGTGCGCGTTTAAAGATTGCGCAAGTTGCAAACAGTGCAACTCAAATTGGCCTTTTCGCAGATGCAGCATGATCTATGTTGCATCTGCAACATAGCGACGAACCGCTGGGGCCTCAGCCTTTCTTGGCGGCCGCCAGCGCGGCGTCGCTGGCCAGCTTGTCGACGCGCTCGTTCTCGACGTGGCCGTTATGGCCGCGCACCCATTGCCAGTCGACCTTGTGGCGCCCTGCGGCCTCGATCAGGTCGTGCCACAGGTCGGCATTGCGCACCGGCTGCTTGCTGGCATTGACCCAGCCCTTCTTCTTCCAGCCGTGGACCCACTTGGTGATGCCGTCGATCACGTATTTGCTGTCGGTGTGAAGCGTCACATCGCAGGGCTCGGTCAGGGCGTTGAGCGCCTTGATCGTCGCAGTCATTTCCATGCGGTTGTTGGTGGTGTCCGCCTCTCCGCCGGACATTTCCTTCTCGTGCTCGCCCATCCGCAGCAGCACGCCCCAGCCGCCGGGGCCGGGGTTGCCCTTGCAGGCGCCGTCGGTGAAGATGTCGATCTTCTTCATGCGAAGACCCCTGCGTTGTCGGGATCGGCGTAGAATTCCAGACGGCGCGCGAAGGCCATCGGGTCTTTGGGCGTCACCAGCGCGTCGGCGGGCGTGTTGAGCCAGTCATAGGCGCGGGTCGACAGGAAGCGCAGCGCGGCCCCCTGCGCCAGCAGCGGCAGCGCCGCGCGCTCCTCGGCCGAGAGCGGACGCACTGCCTCGTAACCCTCGATCAGCGCGGCGGAGAGCGCAGGGAAGAACTCGCGCCCGTCGTTGCTGAAGCACCACGCCGCGTGCGTCACGACCACATCGTAGGCGAGGAGGTCGGTGCAGGCGAAGTAGAAGTCGATCAGGCCGGTAACGGTATCGCCCAGCATCAGCACATTGTCGGGGAACAGGTCGGCATGGATGATGCCGCGTGGCAGATGCTCGGGCCAGCCGCGTTCGAGCGCTACCAGTTCGCGAGCGACCAGCGCGCCGAGATCGGGGTCTATCGAATCGAGTCCCTGCCGGGTGCAGGCGTCGAGCAGTTCGCGCCATGCCATCGGGCCGAGCGTGTTGACGCGCGCGCCTTCGAAACTGGCGGCGGCAAGGTGCAGCTGCGCCAGCGCGCCGCCGACTGCGCGGGCCTGTTCGGGCGTCGGCTCGCTGACCGAGACGCCGGGGAGGAACTCGATCAGCGCCAGCGGTTTTCTGCCATCTGGTGCCTCGATCCACAAGTGGCTGGCGCCCTTGCGATCATGGATCGTGCGCGGCACCGGGCACCCTGCGGCGGCGAGGTGATCGAGCAGGTCGAGGAAGAACGGCAGCTCGGCGGTGTCGGTCCGGCTTTCGTAGACGGTCAGGATGAAGCGGCGCGAGGTGCCTGCGTCATCGGTCTCGATCAGCCAGTTGGAGTTCGAGACGCCCTCGGCAATGCCCTTGGCGGAGGTCAGCGTGCCGACGGCGAAACGCTCGATCAGCGCGCCGAGGTCTTCGGCGCCGAGGCGGGTATAGACGGCCATGCTGAATTACTCCGTCAGCTGGCGCGGCAGCTTGAAGGTCATCCGTTCCTGCGCGGTGACGATCTCCTCGGCCTCGACCGCGCGCAGTTCGCGCAGGCGGGCGAGCACTTCGTTGACCAGTTCCTCCGGCGCTGAGGCGCCCGCCGTGACACCAACGGTCGCCACGCCGTCGAGCCATTCCGGCTCGATCTCGCTGGCGCGCTGGATCATCCGCCCGACCGAGCCCGAACGCTCCGCCACTTCGACAAGGCGCAGCGAGTTGGAGCTCTTGGGTGAGCCGATCACCAGCACCAGATCGCATTCGGGCGCGATCTGCTTGACGGCGGCCTGCCGGTTCGAGGTGGCGTAGCAGATATCCTCGGCCTTGGGCACGCGCACTTCGGGGAAGCGCTCGCGGATCGCGGCGATGATATCGGCGGTGTCGTCGACCGAGAGCGTGGTCTGCGAAAGGTAGGAAAGCTGCGCGTCCGCCGGAAAGTCCAGCTTGGCGACATCGGCCACGGTTTCCACCAGCGTCATGCCGCCTTCGGGCACCTGTCCGAAGGTGCCGATCACTTCGGGGTGTCCGCCATGGCCGATGAACAGGATGTGGCGCCCGGCCTCGACCTGGCGCTCGGCCTGGCGGTGGACCTTGCTGACCAGCGGGCAAGTGGCGTCGAGCCATTCGAGGCCGCGCTCGGTGGCGGCGGCAGGCACCGACTTGGGCACGCCGTGGGCGCTGAAGATCACCGGCACGCCATCGGGCACTTCGTCCAGTTCCTCGACGAAGATCGCGCCCTTGGCCTTCAGGCTGTCGACCACGTACTTGTTGTGGACGATCTCGTGGCGGACGTAGACCGGCGCGCCGTAGCGATCGATCGCGCGTTCGACGATCTCGATGGCTCGGTCCACACCGGCGCAGAAACCGCGCGGGGCGGCGATCATCAGCCGCAGCGGTGTCTTCGCTGTGTCTGTGGCCGCCGTGTCGGTCGAAACCGGGTTCGAAGTCGGAAAGGACGCGTTCATGAATGCGCCTCTAGCGCTTTGGCGCGCGCGCCGCTAGGGCAAGCACAAGCGAACCTTGAGGATCTGACGATGAATGCACGGCGCCTGACTGCCATTGCCATGACCACCGCCGCCACGGCGACGCTGCTGAGCGGCTGCGCGAAGAAGGGCGAAATCGTGGTGGATTCGGGCGTGGGCATCACCGCTGTGCGCAGCCACTGCCCGGCTGTCGGCATTCCCGACTATACCGGCGACATGACGCTGTTCCGCGATCCGGCAGGCCCCAAGACCGAATCGAACCTCGATCTGGTCGCCACGATGACCGACGTGCGCTCAGCTTGCGACGAGGCTTCGGTGACGCCGAAGGTCAATTCGCAGGTAACGTTCAAGGTCGAGGCGATCCGTCGCGACACGCACGGCGCCCGCCAGGTGACGCTGCCGTATTATTTCTCGGTTCTGCAGGGAGGCACGTCAGTCGTGTCCAAGCGCGTTGGTCAGGTGACGCTCAACTTCGCCGACGGTGCCGCTCGCGCTACCGCGACGGGGCAGGGCACGGCTTATGTCGATCGCGCGGCTGCTACGCTGCCTGAGGACATTCGCGCCAAGATCACCGAAAAGCGCAAGGCAGGCGATGCCGACGCGGCGGTCGATCCGCTGACCGACCCCAAGGTGAAAGCGGCTGTCGCCACTGCGACCTTCGAGGTTCTGCTGGGCTTCCAGCTCAACAACGACCAGCTGGCCTACAACGTTACCCGCTGATCGCAGCGAGCACGGCTCGGAGCGCTATCGTAATCGGGCAATCGTCCCGGCGATGGCGCTTTGGGTGGTGAAGGCCATAGTCTTGCGGGATTTGCGCTGCATTTCGTCCAGAGGCTCCAGGAAATGCACCGTCAGGCGCACCGGCCGCCAGCGCGCGAGTATGCGTAGCGCATTGCGAAGGCCCGATTCGGTGCCGGTCCATGCAACTTTGGCCAGATCGCCCTCGTAATCGAGGCATACCGGCTGGATCGCGGTTTCCGCGCATGCATCGCCTTCCAGTGCCGAGAGCAGCGAGGACTTGAAAGGCAGCAGCATCGCGCTGGTCGTGCCTTCGGGAAAGATGGCGAGGGCTTCATTCCGGGCGATGGCGCTGCGGATCTGCGCGACCTGTCCGGCGACACCGGCGCGTTCGTGCCGGGCCACGAAGACCGTCCGGTTCATTTCGCACAGCTTGCGCAAGGGGCGGAAGTCGGCAAGCCCGTCATGTGCGACAAAAGCCGCGCCACTGGTGCGTGCCAAAGCCAGGATATCCAGCCAGCTGACGTGATTCGCCAGCAGTACCCGTGGGCCGGAGACTTCCTGGCCGAACACTTCGATGCGCAGCCCGCAGATCGCGCCGACGCTGGCGAGAAACGCGCGCGGCACCGGATTGCGGCGGGGGAGGGGTGTTGCGATATAGTAGGCGACGACACCAATGGGTAGCAGGGCGCCGAGCGCGGCAATGCGCAAGATTACCAGCGGCCACCCCCGCCAGGGCACGGCCGCCGGAACAGTATCCTTCATCCGATCATTTGCGCTTGTCTGCATCCTCGCGGTCGAGCCGCACGCCGTACAGCTCCATGCGGTGATCAACGAGACGGAAGCCCAGCTTTTCGGCGATATCGCGCTGGAGCTGTTCGAGTTCGGGGTCGACGAATTCGATGACGGCGCCGCTTTCGACGTCGATCATGTGATCGTGATGCGCCTCGGGCGCCGCTTCGTAGCGGGCTCGGCCGTCGCCGAAATCGTGACGATCAAGGATGCCCGCTTCCTCGAACAGGCGCACGGTGCGATAGACCGTGGCGATCGAGATGCCGGGATCGAGCGCCATGGCGCGCTCGTGCAGTTTCTCGACGTCGGGATGGTCGGTGCTCTCCGAGAGAACCCGAGCGATCACGCGGCGCTGTTCGGTGATGCGAAGTCCGCGTTCGGCGCAGAGGGCTTCAAGATCGATCGGTTGGTTCACTGGGGGGACCTGTATTTGAGAATGGCAGTCGCATCTACTTAGGAGCGTCTGTCGTCGATCTCAACTGTCCATCGCCTCTTGCGGGCGGTTCGCAGTGGGTATCCGGTGTCATGGGTGCCGGTGACGGCAGAGGCTGGCAGGACGGCTGTCAGGCGTTAACAGAGTCGGCCGGGGAGAGGCGATGATCGCCTGCCCCCGGTCGGGCGATCTATCAGGCGGCAGTCTTGGGCTTGCGACCGCGACGCACGTTGGGCTTGCGGCCCAGGCCGATCTTCTTGGCCAGTTCACGGCGCTTCTCGGCATAGTTGGGGGCGACCATCGGATAGTCTGCGGGCAGGTTCCAGCGCACGCGATACTCTTCCGGGGTCATGTTGTAGTGCGTCATCAGGTGGCGCTTGAGCATCTTGAGCTTCTTGCCGTCTTCCAGGCAGACGATGTAGTCGGGCTTGACCGAGGCGCGTACCGAAACGGCGGGCTCAGGCTTTTCTTCTTCGACCGTGACAGTCGTGCCAAGGCCGGCGAGGGCGCCGTAGACGTTGGAGATCAGCGAGGGAAGGTCATCGACCGAAACCGAATTGTTGCTGACATGCGCGGCGACGATATCCGACGTCAGGGTGATGAGCGTTTCGCTCATGTCGTTCTGAATGATGTCCATTTGTCTGTCCTTTGGCGACCTGTCTGTGCAGGATGACTCAACGCTTCATCGGCGTTGTGGTTTCACCATTGAACCATTTGTCGCAATTGTGCAAGTATCAACATGTATTAGTCAAAAATGATACTGTGCATTGCAGTGCGACAAGAATTGACGGTCGACAGTGTTACGCAGGGGCACTCAGGAAATGTCACATGCGAAGGTAATGGCATCCAGTCTGTCACCTTCCGATGTGCGGTAATAATTTGGGCGTTCGCCGATCTTGTAGAAACCGAAGGCCGCATACAGTGCTTCTGCGGGGTTTCCTCGACGCATTTCCAGCAGCAGACGCTGTGCGCCGCGCGCGCCGGCATCCCGACGTAATGTATCCAGGAGCTTACGCCCCAGCCCATAACGTCGAAATTCGGGTTTTACTGCAAGCAGCAGCAGTTCTTCCTCGTCAAAGGCATTGCGCGACATGAAGAAGCCGGCAGCGGGAACATCTCCGGCGCAGGGTAGACCTTCGGCACCGATAACCCCGAAATGGCAATGGCCGAGCGACAGCGAATCTTCCACTTGCCGTCGGTTCCAGGCCTCGCCGTAGAGCGGGTCGAAGGCGGCCTGCATGACCGCCATGATCCGATCGACGTCGTCGATCACGCGACGCTTGCGGGTTTTATCCCGCCGGGCAGAAGCGCATCCGGTGCGCGGCCGTAAATCGGCGTGATATCCCTTGTCAGGGCCATGGGCGAGAGTAGCGCAAAGCGTCTGGCATCGGGCCAGAGGGCTAGCGCCTCGCCGGTTGCAGGCGCGCGTCTGGCGAGCAGAGCTTGCGCCTGGCTGCCGGCAATCAGCGGCTGTGTGCAGGCTTCGACCGCCTGTTCCGGGCGCAGCGAGGCAAGCGGGGCGTCTATTGCGCCTTCGGTATCATAGGTCTGGACGAACCATTCGCCGTGGCCGCCGGTCGTGGCGACCACAAGCGGCAAGCCGGGGCGGGTGTCCGCAGCGATGGCGGCGATCATGTCGAGCGTGGAATAGCCCACAATCTGGGCCTTCCATGCCAGCGCCAGCGCGCGGGCTGCGGCAAGCCCGACGCGTACCCCGGTGAAGCTGCCGGGGCCAAGTGCGACCGCAATGCGATCCGCACGCCCATTGTCGGGCAGCGCCGCGATCATGGGCACGAGGCTCTCGGCATGGCCGCGTCCCAGCATTCGCCAGTCGCCCGCGAGCAGGGTGCCGTCTTCGTCAAGAAGTGCGACCGAACAGGCTTCGGTCGCACTGTCGATCACCAGCGTGCGCTGCGCCGGAAAAGCTCGCGCGCAGGAGGTTCCAGTCACGCTCACGTCAGGCAGCGCGGACCTCGGTGACTTCGGGGACGTAATGCTTCAGCAGGCTCTCGATGCCGTGCTTGAGCGTCGCGCTCGACGAGGGGCAGCCGGAGCAGGCACCCTGCATCGAGAGATAGACGATCCCTTCACGAAACCCGCGATAGGTGATGTCCCCGCCATCGTTGGCCACGGCCGGGCGCACGCGCGTCTCGATCAGGTCGCGGATCTGTGCGACGATATCGGCATCGGCGGGGTCATCGCCAAAGTCCTCGTCCTCGGCCGGGACCGAGAAACCCGAGGCGTCGCCGCCTGCGAACAGCGGTGCCTGCGAGACGAAATGGTCGAGCAGGATCGAGACCACCTGCGGCTTGAGGCCGCTCCACTCGACACCGGGGGCTGCCGTCACCGCGATGAACGACTGGCCGAAGAATACACCGATCACATCGCCAAGCTCGAACAGCGCTTCGGCCAGCGGCGAGGCAGCAGCGTCTTCAGGGTCGAGGAACTCGCGCGTGCCGGCCGGCATCACCTGCTGGCCGGGCAGGAATTTCAGCGTGGCGGGATTCGGCGTGGTTTCGGTCTCGATATACATAGGCGCGAGATAGGACGATCCCGCGCCGGGTCAAGATGCGGCGTGCGACGAACAGTATCGCGAACTGATACAG
The DNA here is from genome assembly GCF_057784955.1 of Novosphingobium sp. BAM6. NCBI lineage: Bacteria > Pseudomonadati > Pseudomonadota > Alphaproteobacteria > Sphingomonadales > Sphingomonadaceae > Novosphingobium > Novosphingobium sp. BAM6. The sequence goes on from NZ_JBYNTR010000016.1 coordinate 12,532, forward strand.
CGGACAGTAACGGCCGTGAAAAGCGCAATGTCTGTCTGGAACTTCGCTTTGCGTGGATTTCCAGACAGGCCCTTTGCAGATTTCAATATCCAAAGAAACGCTTGAGGCCGAGGGCCTTGAGCCCGCGCCTGTAGGTCATCGAACTCATGTCGGCGGGGATATGTCCTTCATCGCCGGGGTCGAGCGGGAGCCATTCGGGCATCTGTGCCTCGACGATGATCTTGTCCTCGTCGAAGATGCGCTGGTTGAAGTCGTAGACGTCCTGCACCGGCAGGTCGGTATCGAAATTGCGCGCGATCGGTGCGAACAGGCGGGTCATGCGGGCGGATACCGGCGAGGCGGCATTCATGATGACCAGCCGGTCGCTGCCGGGGAAGTGGATTTCCAGCGTCGCGGTGAACGGCAGGTGACAGCGGAAATGGCGCAGCCACTGGAAGCCGGGGACGCCACGCTGCGAAACCCCGATCGGATAGTTGCCGACGCTGCTCCAGTACTCGGCCTCGAAGCCATGATCGGTGCGCCGGGGCGAATAGGTGGGCACTTCGGCATTGTCGGGGTCGGCGAAAGTCTCGGTATGGACGAAGGCAAAGTGCGCGACGTCGAGGAATCCTTCGAGCTGGCGCCCGGCAAATCCGCCGATGTCGGTGGAAGGGCAGGTGATCTGCTGGAAGCCTTCCTCGTCCCAGTGCGGCATGTCGGGAATGTCGCCCGGTGACGGCGCCTCTCCCACGGGGGCGAGACAGGTCCAGATAAGCCCATAGCGCTCGAAGGCGGGAAACGTGCGCAAGTTGAGTCGGGCAGGAATGTCGCGTGCGGGATGGGCGGGGACGTGAACGCACTTGCCGCCTGCACCGAAGCGCAGGCCGTGATAGGGGCAGACGACCGTGTCGCCCGCCTGCGTGCCCATGCTGAGCGGCACCCCGCGATGCGGGCAGACATCGGTGGCGACTACCACCTCGCCGCCCGAACGATAGATCACCAGCGGCTGATCGAGCAGTCTGGTGCCCACCGGCTTCTCTGCCACCCCGCGAACCAGCGCGACCGGATACCAAAACCGCGCGAGCACATACCAGTCCTCGGCATCGAAGGTGCAGCCGTGCGGCAAGGGTGGGTGCCGGGTGTCCGGTGTGGTGTCGAGAACGGGGGCAGTGGCCATGGAGCTATATCCGTTGGGGAATATCGTTCCAGCCTTGTCGCAAGTGCAGGCCGCTCTATCAAACGCAATGAATGTATCGTCTCATTGCAAAAAATAGAGCGCCCTTCTGTTCAGAGCACTATCACCCGAGCGCCACGTTGACGATGCGGGCCTGTGTGAAGTCCTCCAGCCCCTCGATCCCCTGCTGGCGGCCGATGCCGGACTGCTTGGCGCCGCCGAAGGGTACGTCGAAGGGCAGCTCCAGATGCTTGTTCACCCATACCGTGCCGCTTTCGATCCGCGCTGCCAGCTCTGTACCGCGCGCTGCGTCGCGGGTCCAGATGCTGGCTCCGAGGCCATAATCGCTGTCGTTGATCCGCGCGATGGCCTGATCGAGATCGTCATAGGCCAGCACTGGCAGTACCGGGCCGAACTGTTCCTCGCGCACGATGCGCGCGTCGTCCGGCAGGTCGCGCAGGATCGTCGGTGCGATGAAGTAGCCGCCTGTTTCGGCAACGCCGTCGACGGGCGCGCCGCCCGCGACAAGCGTGCCCTGTGTGCGGGCTTCTTCGATGAAACCGAGCACCTTTTCGTATTGCGCGCGGTTCTGGATCGGGCCGATGGTGGTGCCCTGTTCCATGCCGTCGCCGACCACGGCCTCGCCTGCCAGCCGCGCAAGTTCTTCGCACAGGGCGTCCATCATCGCGCGGGGCGCATAGACGCGCTTGATTGCGAGGCAGATCTGCCCGGCATTGGCGGTCGCACCGGCGAAGATGCGCGGCGCAACTTTGGTCACGTCGGCATCGTCGAGGATCAGCGCAGCGTCATTGCCCCCCAGTTCGAGGGTGAAGCGCTTGAGTGTGTCGGCCGCGCTGGCCAGCACTTTCTTGCCGGTTGGGGTGGAGCCGGTGAAGCTGACATGTGCGACATCCGGGTGACGACTCAGCCAGGCGCCAAGGTCGTTCCGGTCGACCAGCGTCTGGAACACGCCGGGGGGAAGGATATCGGCGGCGATTTCGCCCAGCAGCAGCGTGGTGAGGGGAGTGCTCGGGGCGGGCTTGGCGATCACCGCGTTGCCGGTGATGAGCGCGGGCGCCAGCTTCACCATGAGCAGCAGCAGCGGGTAGTTCCATGGCGTGATCGCCGCGACGACCCCCAGCGGATAGCGCTGCTCGACGATGCGTTCCTGCGCGGTGTCACGCAGCACGCGTGGTTCCAGCACCATCGCGGCGAAGTGACGCAGCGCGGCAATGGTGAAGAAAACTTCCTGTCGTGCCTCGCCCAGAGGTTTGCCCTGTTCGTGCGTCAGCAGGCGAGCCATTGTCTCCAGATCCGCCTCCAGCCCATCGGCGAGTGCTTCCAGACGGCGACGGCGCTCGCCGAAACCCAGCGCTGCCCAGCCCGGAAAGGCCCGACGAGCAGCGGCCACTGCGACCGCGGCCTGCGCCTCGTCGGCGCGCGGGGCTTTCGCGAAGGGTGCCCCGGTGGCGGGGTTGATGACAGGGAAATCGCTGGCGCCGTCGACCAGTTGGCCGTCGATCAGAAGCATGTGGGGGGCGTATTTCATGCGACGTCCCTAGCCCGGATTGCGTGGAATCGGCCAGTGGCTTTCCCTTGGTAAATTTACCGCATCATCAATCCTGATGATGATTGCACTGCGCCGTGCATGCCAAGGGATTGCGCGAAGGCGGGACGGACAGGCATCGGGGGGCGGTGCGGCGTTGTCCTTGCCTCAAGGGGGAAAGCATGCAGTTTCGTGGCCTTATCGCGGCAGCCTCGATGGGAATCCTGGCATTCGGCAGCAGCGCTGCCCATGCCGGATCGAACAAGCACGGCACGCAGGCGATGGAGATTGATCCGTCGAGCAAGGGGGCAGTGTTCGGGCAATCGATCGAATCGGCGGATATCCAGCGCATGGCCGACGAGGTGGTGCGCGATCTCATGTCGCGGCCCGATATCGTCGGAACCCCCGTGCCGCCGCGCATCGTCGTGGACAGCGAGAAGTTCTACAACAATTCGATCCAGCGCATCGACCGGGACATGATTACCTCGATGCTGCGCGCCGAACTGAACCGCGCGGCTAAGGGGCGCATCCGTTTCGTCAGTCGCGAGGCGATGGACATCGTCATGCGCGAGCGTGAACTCAAGCGTTCGGGGGTTGCCGATGTGGGTACGCGCGGGCTGACCAAGGGCGTCTCGGGCGTCGATTATCAGTTGATCGGCCGTGTTACTTCGCTGGATTCGCGCGATACCCGTTCGGGGCTTGTCCAGCGCCGCACGCAAGTGGTGTTCGAACTGGTCGATATGGAAACCGGTGATCTGCCGTGGAGCGGAGAGCCTTATGTGATCGTCCGGGCAGCCGGGGACGACGTCGTCTACCGCTGAGTTTTCCAAAAGCTAGCTTTCGCTCACGGGGTTGCAGGGGGCAATCGCGTGCGGCGTTCATCCAGAAGGGGGAGTTTCCATGCGTATTCGCGTTGTTATCACCGTCCTGCTGTCCACCACGCTGGTTGCCGCACCGCTTCGTGCGCAGACCGGAGCGATGGCGCCGGCTGCTTCGTCCGATGGGGCACCCGTGGCCGATGCAAAGGCGGCAAAAGCGGTTGCCAGGGCCGAGGCGAAGCGCCAGCGCGATCTGGTCGCGAAATACGGCATGGGGCCATATCCCGACGAGATCATCGCTTACGTCGATGCCAAGCCGGAGGCGCTGCGTCCGCTTTATCGCGCGCTTTATACAGGCGGGGAGCGTAATGCGGTGCTCAACTTCGAGCGGCTGGGTCTGGCGGCCTATCAGGCGGGACAGTTCAAGGACGCGGGCTGGGCTTTCGATCAGGCGCTGAACCGGATCGAGACGATCTATGCCGACAATCCGCAGGCGGCGACCGCGCGATCGGTATTCCATAACGAGGCCAACAAGGACTTCAAGGGTGAGCCCTACGAACGGGCCATGGCCTATTACTATCGTGGGCTGATCTATCTTCAGCAGGGCAATTACCCCGATGCGACGGTTTCGTTCAAGAATGCCGAATATCAGGACACGCTGTCCGAGGAAGAGAGCTTCCAGAGCGACTTTGCGGTGATGAACTACTTGCGCGGCTGGAGCCAGAAGTGCGCGGGGGACATGACCTCGGCCGGGGAATCGTTCGACCTGGCGATGAAGGCGCAAAAGGGCCTGACAGCGCCTGCACCGGGAGACAATGTGCTGTTCGTGGCCGAACTCGGCAATGGGCCGGTCAAGGCGCGTGATGCCGCGCAGGCGCAGAAACTCGTGTTCCAACCGGGAGCGGCCTACGATGAAAATGCGGCAGCGGTGACGCTGGTCGATGGCAAGAAGACCAGCGCGGTTCCACTCCGGCTGGCCAGCAGCGTGCAGTATCAGGCGACCACGCGCGGCGGGCGCGCGATCGACGGGTTGATGAACGGCAAGGCCAACTGGAAGGAAGGCACCGATGCGGTGGGCACCGCGCTGGCAATGCAGGGACTGATGGGCAACGGCGGCGTCTATTCGCAACTCGCCGGAAGCATGTTCAAGATGTTCTCGGGCGCGATGAAGACCAATGCCGATATCCGCGCCTGGGAAGGGCTTCCTGATCTGATCCTGGTGGGTTCCGCCATGGCGAAGTCTTCCGCGTGGAAGTCCGAGGGCAAGTATCTCAAGGACACTGCTGCGGTGGATGGCCTGAAGGATAGCGACACCCTGCGCGGTGGGGCCAAGGCCTGCTCGATCGTGTGGATGCGCTCTCGCCCCGGCGTGTTCGGCGACGATATCGTCGGCGAGGATGCAGGCGTTGCCGCTGCGCAGAACCGCAAGAAGCCGGTGCAGGTCAAGAACAAGGCCTTCCGCACCACTCTGGAAGGATCGACCCTGTGAAGTTTCAACGTTTCCTGATCGGGGGTGTGCTGCTGGCGGCGCTTGGCACCGGCCTGGTTCCGGCGCCGCTGCCTGCCCCGGCTCTTGCGCGTGAGAACCGCCCGCTGAAATGCAACATCGGGGCCGCGCGTAAGGATCCGCCGCATGGTGGTCCGGCGCTGGTCGCCAACATGCCGCGTGCGATGACGCCGGTGGATCTGAACGCGGTGCAGATGAATGACCGCGAGACGTGGAAGAAGGTGGTCGTTGAAGGGCTATTCGCCCGGCGGACCGAGGCGAATACGCTGGAAGTGACTGCGCGGCTCGTCAACTGCACCAAGCAGCCGCTGGTGGTGCAGGCCCGTTCCTCGTTCCTGGACGCCTCGCAGGCACCGGCGGAGAAAGCCTCGGTGTGGAAGCCGGTCTATCTCTCGCCGCTTTCGACCAGCGTCTATCAGGAACGCTCGATCAGTCCCGATGGTGTCGCGTTCTACCTGATCGAACTGAGGGCAGACCAGTGAAGACGGCGCTGTTGGCCATGACGATATTCGCCGCCGTATCGGGGGGCGATGCGGCGGCGCAGGAAGGTCCCCAGCGCGAAGGCCAGCCCGGCGTGACAGCAGGCTGGTCTTCGCCACCGGGCACGCGCGAGGGGTTGCCCGCTACACTGGATGCGCCCTATGCACCGCCCCGGCGCGACGGCTCCGAGGGATTTCCGCCCGCCTATGCGCGGGCGCACTCGCCGCGGGTGGCGGTGTTCTGGAACCGTGTGCTGACCGACGAGATCGAGACCGGGCGCGAGGATGTGACGACATTCTCCTCGCATGCTTCAGGCACCGAGGCGGGGGATCTCGACACGCGAGGCACCCGGCGCGGCACGCACAGTCGCCTTGATGCGCGCACGGATCGTGATGTAGATGCGACCTTGCGTTCAACCACCAATCGTCTGGATAACGCGCGACGTGACACGCCGTTCTCCGAGGCAGTCGATTTCGACCTCGAACGCGGCTTTATGCAGGGGCTGGCGGATGCGGGGGTGAAACTGGTCGATCGCACCACCATCGTTCGTGCGGCCGCGCTCGATGGCGATACCGCGAACGGGCAGACGGTGGAAATGAAGGCGCTGCTCGGTCGCGCGGACTGGGTGGTCGAAATCACGCCGCTGGCGCGCGCTGAGGGTGACAGCGCGTTCAAGGTGGTGGTGCGCGATCTGCGATCAGGCCGCGTGGTCGCGATGATCTCCAGCGAGGGGCAACCCTCTGCCGGACCGATGCCCTATGTCGCCGGGACTGCCGGTTTCGTGCGGGCGAGGCCTGAGCCGGCAACACCGCTCGCCGCAGGGCGACAGGTCGCGATCGACACGCTGAGGGCGATTGCCCGCAACGTGCGCTAGAGCGGTTTCCGATCCAGCCGCACTGGATAAACTGCTCCAAGCTTCTGATTTACCGCATTTTCCGAGTCATCAGGTGATTCTACCTGATTAGAAAATGCGCTAGGCGCGCGCTTCTCGCAGGCGATATCCGGCAGGTCGGGTCTACGGCAGGCTGCGGATCAACACGACGAGACGCGTGACCGTGTCGCAGCCGGTCTTTTGCAGGATCTGGCGAACCTGCGTGCGCACGGTGTTCAGGCTGACGCGGCGTTGCTGTGCGATGTCATCGGGCGCGAGCCCGGCCGACAGGGCCTGCGCCACCAAAACTTCGGCGGCAGTCAGGCCGAAATGGTGGGCCAGCCACGTTCCGGCATGGCACTCGCTCGGCGCTTCTGTGCGCAGACGGATCACGCAGCCGCTTTGCATGTCCCTTTTCGCCGGCAGAACCAGCAGGCGTGCCGTATATGAAGCGTCGGCCGTCTCGCAGGCAAATGTCACCTGCGGTGTCGCACGGCGGTGAAGGGTGTCCTCCACCGCTAGGCGCAGCTTGGTTTCGAGGCGGGCGTTGGCCAGGCGGACATGGCCATCGAGCACGCGCGCGCCCATCGCTTCCAGCACGGTGAGGGCAGCAGGCGTTGCCTCGATTACCCGCAGGCGTGGACCGACCAGCAGCAGCCCCTCTTCTCCTGCGTTAAGCAACTGCGACAGGCCATCGATCCGCTGCTCGTGCGCGCCGATCAGGTCGCGGGCGAGATAGATGCGCTGGAGATCGACGATCAGCCCGTCGAGCCGCGCGGTTTCCTCTTCGGAATAGGCGCCGCCCCAACTGTTGCCTGATGCATGGCGGCTGGCGATGGGGCGCTGGATCGCTGTGCACAGCATCGCGCCTTCCATGCGATGGACTATCCCCATGCAATGTCCCGTGTCGTCGCCCAAGGGGCGAACCACTTCGTTCCAGAACGCCGATTGACGAAATTCCGCTTCCGGCAACAGGTTGTCCAGTGCAATGCTTCGCCCGGTAATACCTGAGGCGAAGCCGATATTGCCCCAGGTATCGAGCCGACGATCCGGGTCGGTGAGAATCTTGGCGATCACCTCGTCGGGAAAATGCGAATACTGCAGATCCGTCAGATGCCCGGCGCCATCGAACCGATAGAGCGTGGCGGATCGTCCGCCCGCCAGCAGCGCAAGCCGTGCCGGCAGTTCGGCAAACGCCGTCTCGTCGTGAATGGCATCGTACAATGCACCCCTGTCCATCGGCCCCCCGTGAACATATCGCCCCGATCGCGCGCGTCGCTCCCAGCCGCCAAGTCAGGAGCGGCGCACACGCCCCAATGCATCATGAACATCTGTTCATAAAGTAAAGAATACATCCCGTATCGGGACGCTGTCCGACAAAGGGCAGGGCGCGGATCGGGGTCAGGCGGGCGCTGTCTGTGTCTTCGCCGGGATTTCGGCGATGTCTGCGAAATCCGCCACCTCTGCCGGTTGCATCGCCACGAAACGCGCCGGGGCCAGGCCGCGACGGATCATGTCCGCGCGCAGCCGCTCTGCGGGTTCGTCGCGCGCCTCGTCGGTCAGCTTGAACGAGCCCCAGTGCATGCCGATCGCAGCCTGCGCGTCCAGATCGAGCATGATCTGGACGGCCTCCTCCGGATCGGTATGCTGGGCCGCCATGAACCAGCGCGGATCGTAAGCGCCGATGGGCAGGATGGCGAGGTCGCAGGGACCGAACCGTTCGCGCAGGGCGCGGAAGATATTGCCGGTGCCATAACCGGTGTCGCCTGCGAAGTAGACGAGTTTGTCGGCTGCCTCGACCATGAAACCGCCCCACAAGGCCATGCGCCGGTCGCGTGGTCCACGTGAGGACCAGTGCAGGGCAGGGGTAACGTGTACGCGGGCGAGAGTGCCGTTCGGGGCGGCCAGCGCGAACACGGCGCCCCAGTCTCCCGCATAGACCCGTGCCTGAGGAATATGCTTGTGAATGATGCTGTCGTTGCCCAGCGGCGTGACGATCAGGGGATCGTGCCGCGCGACCAGTGTCTTCAACGTTGCCACATCGAGATGGTCGTAATGGTTGTGGGAGAGCAGCACGGCATCGATCGGGGGGAGCGCCTCCAGCGTTACGCCCGGCGCGGTGATGCGTCTGGGACCGGCGAAAGTGACCGGACTTGCGCGATCCGACCAGACCGGATCGGTCAGCAGGTTCAGTCCTGCGATCTGGATCAGCACGGTTGCGTGCCCGATCATGGTGACACGCAAGGTTTCGACGCTTGGTTCAGGCACGATCGGCGCGACCGGCAACGAGGTGGGCCATGTATTCGACGGTGCGGTGCGGCGCCAGCGCCAGACATCGCTCAGGCTACGGTCGGTCTCCGGCTCCCCCGGTGGATTGAGGAAGCGCGTGCCGTCGAAATGATCGGTGACAGGGCCGGTATAATAGCGATTTCGACGAGGCATGCAGGAGACCTTTCGCCTTGCCATGTAGGAAGCGGACCCGAATCCCGCGAGGGCGGCTTTGCGCTTTTTCTCCGGAGGGGCGATGACGCCGGATGGGCGTGTCGCCGCTGTCCTACAGGTGTGGCGCAGGGGTAGAAGGAGGGATGCCGGTTCTCCCCCGTCTTTTCCATCTTCCGCAAAGGATGCCGTCCGTGGCACTTTACCCGGCGGCGAGGGTGTCCAGCGTGTCATTTTACACGCTGCAAGGTGACACAGGGTGTCAACATGCAAGCGCTTTTGCGACGCAAAATGGCGGATTTCGGGAGGCGAAGATCGCTCTGGACCGTGTAAACCGTGTCAACCAGGGCCTGTCAGGCAGAGCGTGCAAAGCTGAGCGTAAAAATGAGCGTGTCAGCCAAGGGGCGTCTGCGTGCTCGCCCGGAGGCAGGGCACGCAGACGGGGAGAGAGGTTACTTGGTCAGCCAGCGACGCAGCAGGGCGGCGGTCTCTTCGGGGCGTTCGAGCGCGGGCAGGTGGCCGCAATCTGCGATCTCGGCATAGTCGGCTCCCGGAATGCGATCGCGCATGAAGCGCGCGGCGTCGGGAGGTGTAACGCGGTCGTTCTTGCCGACCGCCACCAGCGTCGGAATGCGGAAGCTGTGCAGGATGTCCGCTGCGCTGGCGCGGTTCATGATCGCTTCCTGCTGGCGGATATAGGCATCACCGCCGACGCGCGAGGCCATGCCGCGCAAGGCATCGGCGACCGCGCCTTCACGATGGCTCTCGTCGACCAGCAGGTCGAGCAGCGGGCGGGTGATGCCCACGAAGCGTCCACGTTTGAGCGATTCGATGTTCCGGCGACGATTGGCGCTTTGTCCTTCGCTGTCGGGGAGCGCGCTGGTGCTGAACAGTGCAAGGCGAGTCACGCGCTCGGGCGCCTGGCGCATGATCTCCAGCGCGACATAGCCGCCCATCGAAAGGCCAACGAGGGCAAATCGAGCAGGCGCCGCGGCCAGTACACGGGCTGCCATCCGCGATACATCGTTGTCGAGCGTAAGATCGGCGACACTTGGGGCCACGACATCGGCAAGACGCGAGATCTGCGGACGCCACAAGGATTGGTCGCATAACAGGCCGGGAAGAAAGACTACGGGCTCCAGCGTCTGTGCGCTGGGTGCGTAAACCGTACCATGACTGTCATGAGCGTTGTCAAAATGGGAAAACGGGCGGTCTTCGTCGAGCAGCATTGTCTATCTCCGTGGAGATGTAATGGCGTGGTATCGACCTGATGTCCAATATATGGCAGTGGCGTTCGTCATAGCTTTTGGAGATAGCGCATGGAGCTGCGTCACATCCGGTACTTCCTTGCCGTGGCCGAGGAGGGCAATTTCACCCGCGCTGCGCGGCGGATCGGGATTGGCCAGCCACCGCTTAGCCAGCAGATTCGCGATCTGGAGGACGAGGTCGGCGTCGCGCTGTTCCGCCGGGTGCCGCATGGCGCCGAGCTGACCGATGCCGGACGGGCCTTTCTGGCTTCGGTGCGCCACATTCCCGAGCAGGCGGGAGCGGCAACGGTCGCCGCACAGCGGGCCGCGCGTGGCGAGACCGGCTCGGTGCGGATCGGGTTTACCGGGTCGGCGGCGTTCAATCACCGTGTCCCTGCCTCGATTCGCACTTTTCGACGTCAACATCCCGATGTCGTGCTGGCGCTGGAGGAAGCGAACTCGAACCTTCTGGCGACGGCGCTGCGCGAAGGGCGGCTGGATGCGGTCTTCCTGCGACCCGAGGCGATTGATCGCAGCGACCTCGACATTCACGTTCTGGAAAAGGAGCCGTTGATCGCGGCACTGGCCTCTTCACGCATGCCCAATGAGGATGGTATCCAGCTGGCGAGTCTTGTCGACGATCTGTTCATCGTGACGCCCAAGCCGTTGGGGCCCACGATTTTCGATGCGACAATACAGGCTTGTCGCAATGCCGGCTTTGAGCCCAAGCTGGGGCAGTCGGCGCCGCAGATCGCTTCGGTGATCGCGCTGGTCGCTGCGGAAATGGGCGTTGCGCTGGTCCCTGCCGCGATGAGCGAGGTGACGGTAAAGGGCGTGAACTATCACGCGATTGTCGATGATCTGCCTAGCGTGGAACTCGCGATCGCGGTGCGCCGCGGAGAACGCTCGGCCGCGGTTCTGGCGTTCCTGAAGCAGGCGCGCTCGGTAATCTGAGGCAGGACAGAGCGGGGTAGAAAACGATATAGACCCGGCAGAGAATGGGGAGATTCAAGATGCAGGCGGCAAGAGAGCGCATGAAAAATCGCGGGGGCATGATGGTGCTTTGGGGCGCGGCAATGCTGGGCATTGGAGTGATGTCGGCCACTGCGGTTTCGCGAGCTTCGCCGACGCCTGGGGTGACGCAGGTAGGCCCACGCCAGCTGGCCATTGTCACCGCGCTGCCCAAGGCGCATCCCAAAACGCCGAAGGCGGCCGCCCGCACATCCTATTTGCTGGTGTACTTCAAGGACGAGGATCACTCGCTCCATTTCGCGGTGTCGCCCGATGGCTATACCTTCACCGATGTGAATGGCGGCACGGCGGTACTGTCCGGGCGGGACATTGCCGAGCAGAAGGGCATCCGCGATCCGCACATTTCGCGCGGGGCCGACGGGGCGTTCTATATCGCCATGACCGACCTGCACATCTACGCCCAGCGCGAGGGGCTTCGCGATACCGAATGGCAGCGACCCGGCGACAAGTGGGGCTGGGGCAACAACCGCGCGCTGATCTTCATGAAGTCCTACGACCTGATCCACTGGACGCATCACATCGTGCGGATCGACAAGCTGTTCCCCGAAACCGCGAACATCGGTACCGCCTGGGCGCCCGAGACGATCTATGACCCCGCGCGGCGCCGGATGATGGTCTATTACACCACGCACGACTTCGCGCAGACCGACCACATGGTCTATTCCTATGCCGATCCCGATTTCACCACGCTGACCGATGTGCCCAAGCCGCTGTTCACCTATCCCAAGGCGGGCATCAACACGATCGACGGCGACATCACCAAAGTGGGCGACAAGTACCACCTGTTCTACGTCGCGCATGACAAGCCGGGCCACTTGCGACAGGCGATCTCGACAAAGATCAACGGCGGCTATGCCTATGATCCCACGCCCGTCGATCCCGAGAAGGTCGGCACCGAGGCGCCGACGCTGTGGCGCCGCGCGGGCACCTCGACCTATGTGCTGATGTACGATGTGTTCGGTGCCAAGCCCAACAACATGGGCTTTTCCGAAACCACCGACTTCGTCCACTTCCGCAATCTGGGCCGCTTCAACGATCCCGGCTCGCCGATGAAGACCACCAACTTCACCGGTCCCAAGCACGGTGCGGTGATCGCCGTGAGCCCTGCGGAAACGAAGCGGTTGCTCGATTACTTCCGCTGAGACGGCGCGCGGCGTGGTGAGGGCAGGAACGCGCTGCCGCCGGGCCTGACTTCGTTCGGATCGCAGTCACCGATACGCTGTCCCTCAATATCCATGTGGGCTTCTGGGTCGATCAGCGCGCTGGTCGTTTGCATGGCATGCAGGTACATGACGCGCTGCAGATGGATCTCGTCCGCCGAGACATGGCCTTTCAATTCGCCTTTCATGCGGACATTTTTGCCCACCCAGCAGCGCTGATCGCCGGTGATCGTATCGTCGGCGGCAAGCGCCACGTTCCAGCGCTGGCACCAGGAAGGAACGTCAGGACTGAAGAACGAGCGCTGGATCATATCGTCTATGGTATAGTGCAAGGCGCCATCCGTGATGCATACGAACCATGTTCGCCCCAGCGTTCTGACATTGGTATCAGTCAGCAGATAGCCGGTCTGCTCGAACTGCCATTGTCCTGCCGTGATCGGATTGCGGTTGCCGGTGACGACGATCGGCGGTGGCTCAGGCGGGGCCGTCTCGGGCGAAGGAGAGGGAGGGGAGCCATTGCGTCTGGACGCCAGCGTGGCCAATTTCTCTCGTTCGGCCTGATTCGGTGCGAACTGAACGTCGAAGTCGCGGGGGTATTGTCCTGTCAGCTCGGCCAGATTGCGTTTTCCCTCGCGGAAATCCGTGATCGCATCGCTAAGGCAGATCTTCGCATCGGACGGCTTGGTGCGCCCTTCGCGGAGGCAAGCGTCGAGGATGGTGCAGACCGTGACGTCCACTTCGCGCATGCCGCTCGATTTTGTAATCGTGCAGGACGAAAGTCTGCGGTCGCGCAGCGAATAGGTGAGATCGACAAGCCGCATTCGGCTGGCCGTGACGAGGATTTCATCGCTGGAAGGAGGCTTTGCGGATGCGGGGGCGAATGGCGGCGCGGAATCGGAGGACGGCGCGGTGGCGGGAGCACTGGCCAGCGCAGCAGGGATCAGCGCACCCGATACGACAGCACTGGCGCGGGCCAGTGGTAGAACAAGAGCCTTCAGCATGTTCTCTCCCTTTTTGCGGGAGCATGCCTGATAAGTATGGGGCTGCCAATATCGCGGGTTTTACGGTGTGGCTGGGCCGTATGGCTATATTCGGATGGTCTGCAAATGCTCCCTTGCGGCTATTGCCTCTCTCCCCTGAAGGGGAGGGCGTTATGCATATACCCACCCACCTCTGCCGTTTGCTACCCCCGGCGCGTGATCCGGATGCGACAACGGCGGAAGCATTGCTGCTCCCGCCGTTGCCTGTCGTTTTCGTATCAGTCAGACCCAGCGGTCTTGCGCCTCAGTACGAGTACTGGAGCCTCAATATGAATACTGGAGTGTCAGGCCGACCGTGCGCGGCTGGAAGCTCTGGTCATAGTAGAGCGACGAGCCGATCGAGTCGTGGCCGCGCGACAGCACGTCGTGCGAGTTCAGCAGGTTGTCGACGAAGAACGAGAGGTCGACCCCGCTGAACCGGGCGCCTGCGCGCATCGAGACGAAGTTGGTGCCCGGCAGGTCGGTCAGACCCGAGTCGTAGCCATAGGCGCCCGAGACGGCGGTCTGGTAGGTATGGCTGGAGAAGGTGTAGTCGCCGCGGACATAGGCCTTCACGTCCTCGCCCACCGGCATTTCGTAGGACGAGTAGACGTGGCCGGTCCAGGCGGGCCCGCCGATGTGCTGACCGGCGGCCTTGAGCAGCAGGCCGTTGCCGCCGAACGCGTCATGGTCATAGGTCAGGTGGACGTAGGCGAGGTTGGCGCCGAGGTTGAAGCCCTGGAAGGGGCGCACTTCGGCCGACAGTTCGCCGCCCTTGCCGGTGGCATTGCCCAGGTTCGAGATGAACGAGAACGAGCATGTCGGCAGGCGGACCGACTGCTGGATGTTCGTCCACTTCATCAGGTAGATGCTGGCGCCCAGGCTCACCTTGCCGCCGAAGAAGGTGTTCTTCGAACCGGCCTCGTAAGACCACAGCGAGTCCGACTTGTAGGCGGTGGGGCTGGTGGTCAGGCCCAGCGTGGCAAGGTCGCCCGAGCACAGGTCGCTGGCGATTGCCGCCTGCGCGCCGCCGGGGCGGAAGCCCTTGGTGGCCGAGACGTAGAGCATGTTGTTGGGCGTTGCCTTGTAGGTCACGCCGAACTTGGGCGTCCAGGCGCCTTCCTTCATGTTCGCGGTCGTGACCGTACGCACGTTGGCGGTGGTGGGCCCGTCACCGACATTGGTGAAGTCGAAGGTGTCGTGGCTGTAGCGTACGGCGGCGGTGACGGTCAGCTTGTCGGTGGGCTTCACATCGACGCTGGCGTACCCTGCGATCTGCTCGTCCTTGGCATGGACGAGGTTCACGTAGCTGAACTGGCCATCATACTGCGTATAGCCGTTGACCAGCACGCCCGGTGTGCGACCCGAGGCGGTGTAGTTGCTGAAATCCTGCTTGGTGTGCGAGTAGAACACACCGGCGGTCCAGTCGATCAGCTGGTTGCCGTAGGACTGTAAACGCGCTTCCTGGATGAAGTTCTTCTGCTTCATCGTCAGGTAGTCGTTCATGTTGTCCAGATCCTTGTTCGCATAGGTCCCGAAGGCGCTGCCCGAACGAAGGGTGGAGAAGTACGTCGCGTAGTTGAGCGTCTGCTCCTGCTTGCGCGCGAAGTACGAGGTGTTGGAAATGAAGTCGATATTCGGCGCGACCTTCCACTCGACCTTCATCGAGGGGAGGTAGAACGTGTCGGTGCTGGGCTCCAGCGCATAGACGCCCGAGTGATAGTCGGCATCGGACGTGACGCCGTAGCCTTCCCAGTAATCGTTGCGCGAATCCTGATGGGTGCGCTGGTAGTAGAAGGCTGGGGTGATGGTCAGCGTATCGGTCGGCTTCCAGCCCAGCGAGGCGCGGAAGACCTTGGAATTGCCCGAGTTGATATCCTTCTTGATGACATCGTCGGTCCCTTGCGCGACCTGATCGATGTAACCGCCCTGATGCTGATACCAACCGCTGACGCGGAAGGCGAGGTTGTCGGTGATCGGCGCGCCGACCGCAAGGCCGGTCTCGTAGGAGGGCGAGCCTTCCTGCGTGAAGGACACCTGATCGCGGGTGTAGAGGTGCATGCCGTCATAGTCCGGCCCCGGCGTGATGAAGCGCACCGCGCCGCCTTCGGCACTGGCGCCGAACAGCGTGCCCTGCGGACCGTAGAGCACTTCCACGCGGTCGAGATCGAAGACCTTGGGATAGGGGTTGCCGCCGTAGTAGCCGACGTTGCGGATCTGGATCGGCGTATCGTCGATGTAGATCGCGGTCGTTGCAGAGCCCACATCCGAAGCCATGCCGCGAATCGAGATATTCGAGCCGTTGTTCGCGGACACGCCCGAGGATGGCGCGAAGTTCAGCGCCGGGGTCATCCGCGAAAGGTCGGAGATGCTGCGGATGCCCTGCTGGTCCATCTCCTTGCGGTCGGTCACGGCGACCGAAAGCGGCACGTCGTTGACCGATTGCGCGCGGCGCTGGGCGGTGACGACGATGGCGCCGTTGTTGTCGTCCGCAGCAGCGGCAGCGCCGCTGGCGGCGGCTCCATCGGCGGCAAAGGCGGCCTGCGAGGCGCTCACCAGCGCGAGAATGGCACAGGACGATGCGAGAAACCGGCGATGACTCCGGTTGCCGGCGGCGAAGGTGTTCATGGTATTGCTATGCCCTGACATGACGCGAAGCCCTCATTGAATGACCAAATCCCCAGTCGCCGACAGCACGTCGGCGCATTCTTCGTTCTCTCCTGATCCGCAGCGCGTCGTTTTTGCGATCTGCCCCACGGCCCTCCACTGATCGGTCCCGGTGTCCGCAGTCTGGCGACGCGCTCCGGTATGTCGTGACCGCCGTTGCGATCCGGCGATGCCTATAAGAAGGCAAACTTTGCGGCGATGCACCATTGCAAGTACGGAACATACCCGTTGCAAATTCCGTGCGCTCGCTTTCGTGTTGCGCGTAGCGTCACGGCGGCGCACGCATACGGCACCACCGGATGCAGGGCGAGGGGGCTACCCGCGGGGCGGGCTCAACCGGATTGAAATCGGACAATGATGAAGCAGGCAGCCGCATGACGATCTTCGTATCATGACCACCGAAACGACGGTCCTGCGCGCCGGGCGCGTGTTGCCCACTGCCGATGCCCCCGTGCTGGGGCCAAGCGAGATCGCCTTCGGCCCCGACGATCGCATTGCCGCGATCCGCCCGCTCGATCCGGGGGCGTTGAGCGAAGAGGAAACCGGGCGCCTCGTGATCCCCGCGCTCACCGATGCCCACGATCACGGGCGCGGCCTGCGCACGTTGGCCTATGGCGCACGCGACCAGTCGCTCGAAACCTGGTTGCCCGATCTGGCCCGCCAGCCCCGGCTCGATCCCTGGCTCAATGCCGTGGTTGCGCTCGGACGGCTGGCGCGCTCAGGTGTTGGCGTGGTCGCGCATTGCCACAATACACAGGACGGGCGCGCGCTGCTGGCCGAAGCCGAGGCCGTGTCCCGCGCCGCGCGTGATGTCGGCATCCGTGTGGTGTTCGGCTGGCCGTTCTTCGATCGCAATCCGATGGTCTATGGCGAACTGGAGCGGCTGGCCGCGCTGCTGCCCGAGCCCATGCGTGATCGGGTCCGCCATGCCGAAGCGGGGATGCGCGACTGCGCGACCAACATGGCGCTCATCGAGCAGGCCAAGGCCTTCGAGCACGACTGCTTCACGCTGCAATACCACCCGGTCGCCCCGCAATGGGCGCGGCCCGAGACACTCGCCGCGATTGCCCAAGCGTCCGCGCGTGAGAATCGCCGCGTCCATATGCATTGCCTCGAAACCGAACCGCAACGCCGCTGGGCGGAAGCGCAGCATCCGCAAGGATTGCTTGCATGGCTGGATGAACTCGGCCTGCTGAACGATCGCCTGACGCTGGCGCATGCGGTCTGGCTGGACGAGCGGGACATTGCCCTGCTGGCGGCACGGGGCGTCACCGTCTCGGTGAATACGTCCTCGAACCTTCGTCTGCGGTCAGGGATGCCGCAAATGCAGGCCATGCGGGAGGCGGGGGTTCGGATCGCCTTCGGGCTGGACGGAATGGCGCTCGACGATGACGAGGACATGCTGCGGGAAGGGCGTTTGGCCTGGCATCTGGGAGCAAGGGCGCAGGCGCCCGGTTACGGCACGGAGCCACGCGCCGTCCTGAAAGGGCTGTTCGAGACGGGGCGCCGCGGCACGCTCGGCCCGGACGGCGGCGGCAGGATCGAGGTCGGCGCGCCTGCCGATATGCTGGTTCTCGATCTGGCGGCGCTGGCGAGCGACAGCGTGCTGCCGGAGCCGGACGTCATTACCCTGCTGCTGGGAAGGGCGCGCAAGGAGCATGTCCGCGAATTGTGGGTGGCGGGCCGGAGAGTCGTTGCCGAGGGGCTCTGCACGGGCATCGACCTACCCGCGCTGGAGGCCCGTCTCACCGCGGAGGCAAAGGTCGCCTACACAGCCAGCCCGCCTGACGAGAATGCCATTGCGGCGATGCGCGATGCGATTGCGCAGGTCTACGCTTGCGGCTGTTCCGGTTGAGCGTAGCCTTTCTACGAGATTCTGCCTGTTGAAAACTTTCTCTGATTTTTCGTGTTGACCGACTCACTGATGGGTCTTAGAGGGCCTCTCACCGCAGCGGAGCACGCTTCTGCGACGGTCGCCAGA